>CAZYZA010000081.1:0-15972 GCA_964651415.1 uncultured Desulfovibrionaceae bacterium | reverse complement strand
TCGACGAGCGGGCCATGAACACCGTGCGCGACCTGCTGGACAGGGTGGAGTGCCAGTTGGTGCTGGCCTTGCCGCGGGTGCTCAATATCCCCGACTCGCTGACCCACATCCTCACGGCGCTGCCGCAGGGCGTGACCCATGTGGGCGTCTATGTCCCGCAGACGGTAGGGGCTGCCCCTGCAGGAAACGAAGGTGCCGTGCCTGCCGGGGAGACTTCGTGATGGATCTCACTGCCCGGTGTCTGGCCTGGCGAGGTCTGCTGGAGCGGGGCAGGGCGGGCTGGAACGCCGAATTCGCCATGCTCGATCAGGCGGGGATCGTGCGGCGCGAGAAGAACAGCGCCGTGCTGGTCGATGCGCAAGAGCTGCGGCGCCTGCTGGCTACGCCGGAGTTCTCGAATGTCATCGACAAGTTGGACTCCGCCGAATCCCTGGCGGCGGCCATGGGGATTGGGGTACGGATCACCGATCGGGCGGCAGACTGCCTGCTCCTGCTCTCGGCCCTGGACAAGACCGAGCAGGCCGTGGGCACGGTCTGGCGACAGCAGCTCAGCGCCGAACTCTTTGGGAATTCCAAGCACATCGGCTCCGTGTCCATCCTGTCCCGCATCTATGAGGAATGGCTCGCTCTTCAACCCAGCCGGGGAGAGCTGCGGCTCAAGGCCTTTTCTCCACTCCCGCACATGGCAGGAGGCCCGGACCTGTCCGAGGTCACGAAATATCAGGGCCAGGCCGTCCTGATGTCCTCTCATGCCGATCCCGAGCAGTATGACCTCTCGCGACTTCATTTCATCATGACCTGCGAAAATCTTTCTCCATTTCTTGAGCTTTCTCTGCCTGCCGGGCTGCTCATCTACACGGGGGGATACGCGTCCAGAGGGGTCGCCGCCTGGCTCAGATCGGCTCCCGCCTCATGCCGCTGGGTTCACTTCGGGGACTTCGATCCTGACGGGCTGGCTATCTTTAACAGCCTGTCCGCCGCAACAGAGCGTGACGGGGAGTTCTTTCCGAATCGAGAAACTTTGGTACTTCTGCAGGCCGACTTGCCTGCATGGCAGGGGGCCAGATCATTCGGCGAAAACGCGTTTCGCGGCGACCAACTGAAAGAGCTGGCAAGTTGGAATGGGTGTCATACGCTGCAGGTTGAACAGGAACAAGTGATGTTTCAATTGAGAAAGCGAAATTCAAAGATTGAGGACATGATATAGTGGCGTAAGTGGCGCGAAATCGCCTCATAAGCATTAGAAATATTTTTATTTAAAAGTTTCAGGTGTTTAATGGTCGGCTCTGTTGAGATCATCGTGGAGATAGACGTCGCGATTGTGTCGTGTTCATAACGACAGGTTCGGAATCAACTCATCCATGCATTCAAGATACAGGCGGATTTTCTTCCAGGTCAGGGCATTGGTCAGGGGGCGGTCAGCCCGGGAGTATTCGTGGTAGGCCATGAAGCACCAGGACAGGCCGCGCAGGATGATGACATTCTCCATCACGGCGCAGAGGTATTCCAATTCGTCCTGCAAGGGCGGGTCGGCAAGCTCCTGGGCATAGAAGCGCAGGAAGGCCTGTTTCTGTTCGGCGCTCAGGACGGTTTCGGTTCTCCAGAGCGTGGTGGTCGGGGCCAGGAAGTGGGCCAGATCCTGATAGCGTGAGGACACGACGGCCTTTTCCCAGTCAACAAGCCAGGCCCTGTCCGGACTGATCAGAAAATTGCCGGAATTGACCTCGGTGTTGACCACGCAGAGCCGATCCCGGCGGAACAGGTCCCGGCAGTTGTGGCCGAGTTTGAGCAACCTGTCGTGATAGGCCAGCAGTCTGGATTTTTCCGCGCGCAAGCCATGATCGGGATGGCGGTTGATCATGGACAGGCACTCGGAGGTGATGGCCGTTACCGGGTCGCTCTGAACCAGCAGGGCCGGGCAGGGGGGGATGGCATGGATCCGGGCAAAGATGCCGGCTGCCCTGGACCAGTCCCGCAGGTAGTCCAGGGGATCTCCCGGCAGGAACTCCATCAACATGACTCCACGTCCGAAGGCCTCGGGGCCGGGGTGGACATGGTAGGGCCGTGGGGTCACCCCTGAGGGGGCAACGCACTGCAGGACGCCGAACTCGTAGCCGATTTGATCATCAAGACCGAGCTGGCTGCCGTGATTGATGCGAAACACATAGTCCCTGTCCTTGGTCCGGATCAGAAAATTTTGATTGTACTCGCCTGCGGCCAGGAACCGTGGGCTGCAGTCCTGCCCGATCCAGCCGGCGTCCCGGACAAAGGTTCGGATTTTTTCTTCCAGACTCCGGATGTGCTCACTGCGTGGCGTTCTCGTCATGGCTGTCCTCCGGGCGTTTTCCCACCGACAGCGTCTGCAGCGGATCGTGGGTGGCGATGTACCTCATGGTGTGGTTGCGCTTGCCGCTGTTTCTGCGAATATATGCGGCCAGATCGTCAGCGGTGTCCACGTCGGGCCAGGAGGGCAGCAGGGACGGCTGCAGGCCGTGAGCGGCGAGATTGGCCAGGGTGGTGGAAAGAACGGTTGGCGTGCCCCAGTCCACGCCGGAAAAGATTCGGCTCGGCAACGGACGCGACAGACCAAGCAGGTAAAAACCGCCGTCAGGGGTCGGACCGAGGCAGATCGAAGCGCTTTTCAAGAGATGGTCGGCATCATGGATGATGGCCGGAGGGAGGTCCGGCAGGTCGCTGCCGATCAGCAGGACAGGGGCAGGCCGCGTGCACAGGGCGTCATGCAAGGCGTTGGACATGCGCCGGCCGAGGTCGTGACCCTGCTGCGCCGTGTACGAGAAACCCAGCCCAAGCAGGTCCCGATAATCGGAGAGAGGCGTGTCCGGATCGCAGCAGAGCGTGATTTCGGCCCCGATTGCGGACAGGGTTTCCAGCTGGTCGCGCAGAAAGGCCGTCTGCAGCCCGGCCGCGTGTTCGTGGCCGATTATCATGCCCAGTCGGGTTTTGACCTTGCCGGGCCAGGGGTATTTGGTGAAGACAATGACCCGCACCGGTCAGCTGCCATGCCGGCGATAGAGCCTGCTCAGGGTTTCGGGGCTGGCTCCGGCATGGTAGAGCAGGCGGATCAAGAGGTTGCGCAAGGTGCAGAAGACAACGCCTTCGCGCAGATGCCGGCGGGACGATGTGCGTATCGGCACCGGCAGAATCCGGATGCTGCGTTTGGCCCGGCGCAGTCTGGTCATGAGCTCCAGGTCCTCCATGATGGGAACGGGCAAAAAGCCGCCCATGCTCCGGAAGATGTCCCGACGCAGAAAAATGGCTTGATCGCCGTACGGCACGCCTGTCAGGCGGGAACGCAGATTTGCGGCCATGGCCAGCAGGGTCAGGGCCGGATGCGGCGGGCTGTAGCTCAGGCTGAACGCCCCGCCGGCCAGGGCCGGGTCGGCCAGGGTCAAGCGGATCAGGGAGAACGCATGTGGCGGGAGTTGGGTGTCGGCATGCAGGAAAAGGAGGACATCGCCGCTCGCGGTCCGGGCACCGAGATTTTGCTGGATGCCGCGTCCGGGAGCTGAGGACAGGAGGCGTACCTGTGGCGAGGAAATCGTCGCCAAGGTGCCGTGGTCAGGATCGCCGTCGACAACCAGAATTTCCAGATCCCCCCGGTCCTCGCGGCGTTCCAGATCGTCCAGCAGACGATTGATGCCTTCTTCGCGGAAAACCGGGATGACAACGGAAATTTTCATTGGACGATAACGGCTTTCCCCAAACTGCGGCACAGACAAAGACGGCTGGAACGAACGAGCACCAGCAAGGGGCCGCAGCCATTGGACAGCATTTCAACTTCGGCGCCCTGCGTGATGCCCATGGACGCCAACCGTCCGACATGACAGCCATGGCTTCTGTCCACGCAACGCACAATGGCTTTTTCGCCGGTGTGCAGGTCGTTCAAGGTTCGTGAACCTTGGCATGTTTCCTTGTCCTTGCAAAAAAACATCACACTCCCCGGTTGTGTCTTTGAAAGACACCTGGACGGCAGTTCATCATTGCGTGCGGCTTTGAGCATCCCGCCTGCCACGAGGCGAGAGGTAAAGTTTGACATCTGGAAATATTTGTCGGCCGCTGACGTGTCATGGACTCAATCCTCGACTTCAACCGTGATGAAATCGGCCTCGCTGTTGCGCAAGGTCAGCGTAAAACCCTTGAGGCGCAACGCAACGGGGTCCTGCAGGGGAGCGCGACCGACAATGGACACTTCGGTGCCCGGTACAAGCCCCATGTCGCGGATTCGGCGTCCGAGTTCGCCGTTGGCGGCGATGGATCTGATGATGCCGCGCTGGTCGACCTGCATGGTGCGAAGATTGACAATGGTTCCCACAAAATCTCCTGAGTGCCTGGGTGCTGAAAAAGAGAATTTATTTCAAACGGCTAATTTGTCAAGCAAGCCGGGTGCGACGAGATTAGCGGGATTTATGAAAACAGCGCCGAATTTCAGGTTGTTATTGGGCGGGCTGCGGAAAGAGCGCAACTGACGGTTCAGGGAAATGATTAGCTGGATGTTTTTTGGTGATCCGTACTTGCGGGTCTGCGTCAGCTCCCTGCCCGTGGGCTCATTCCGGCGGGGGGCATTTTTCGTCCTGCCGTTCGAGACAGGCCCGGATGCACTCCGTGCAGTTGGAGCATGTCCCGCGGTCGCTGCAGGTTTTGGTGAAGGCTTCGAGCCAGTCCTTGCCCGTGCGGGGGCAGGTCATGATGAACCGGGCGAATCGCGTCAGGGTTTCCAGGCTTTCGTCGTCGATGTGGTGCTCAAGCTTGCAGGCCGTGTCCTCGGCGATTTCCGGACGGATTTGTAAAAACGTGTGGAGAAAATCGAATAAAACCTTGTGTCGATGGACAATGCGGGTCGCTGTCCGAAACCCTTCCGGAGTCAGTGTCACCGCGTTGTAGGGCTGATAGTTGATCAGACCCCGCTGGGATAGCTTTTGCAGTGCGTTGGTCACCGAGGCCCGCTGCACGCCCATGGCGTCGGCGATGTCTTTGGCTCTGGCTTCGGAATTCTGCGATTCCAGCGAGAAGATAACTTCGAGATAGTCTTCCAGATTGGAGGACATGTGGTCCATGGTATCGATGTCCTGTTGCGGTTATGAAGCTGTTAGATGTGACTACAAAGAACAGATGCAAGAGGCAAGGAGAAGATGACTCTGACGCGGTTGGAAAACGCGTCGTGGAACCGGTGTTTGAAAAACGCTTTTCAGCAGGGCTGAAACAATATAATTTGCCCCGGATCAGATTACATCAGTTCCGAGGAGTGAGACCGTGTCGACATTACCTGTTTTGTCCGTGGAGGAAAGTCTGGAGCGAATGGCCGGGGACAAGGAGCTTTTGAGCAAATTGTTCCATCTTTTCATGGCCGACGCGCCCAAAAAAATTGAACAAATCGGCAGCTCCCTGCAGCAGGACGACTGCTATCAGGTTGAGCGCACGGCCCATTCCCTCAAAGGCGCTTCGGCCACGGTGGGTGCCTCCAGGCTTTGTCAGACGGCGGCTCAGGTTGAACTGGCCGCCAAAAACAAAGACCTGCAGGCGTTGACTCCATTGGTCCGGAATCTGGCCCTGACCTGCGACCAGACCCTGGAGGCCATGGGCGCGTATTGCGACCGGATTCAGGACTGATCCGGCAGGGCGAACATGCCGTCTTCGTAAATGACCGCTGTTGTGCCGTCGCGCATGACAGCGGTCACTTTTTTCTGTTCGGTGTTGACCAGATCCCAGTGCAGGGCCGAGTCGTTGAAGCCGAGGTGATGTTTGCGCTGGTCGTCCAGTTCGGCCGGATTGCCGTCGTAGGTGTCGGCATAGGAAGCGCCTACGGCCACATGGCAATTGCCATAAGCTCCGCCGTAGTTTTCATCGAAGAGCGTGTGGGCCATGAACGCGTTGATGCGGGAGAACCGCTTGTCCGTCAGGGAGAATTCGCCCAGCATGCAGGCCCCGGCGTCCATTTCCAGCTGTGAACGTACAAAATCCTCGCCTTCGTCGGCCGATGTGACCGCGGCCTTGCCTTCGCGAAACTCCAGGGTCACGCCGCGCACCAGGTTGCCGTTGCGGTAGGACGGCTGGTCCGCGTGATAGGTGCCTTCGGTCAGGCGGCAATCCGGAGAGACAAAGAGCTCGAAACTCGGGATGTTGTGGCCGGAAACGCCGATCCAGCGGCGGGATTGACCGGGATGGACCTTCAGGTCGGTCGATGGGGATTGCAGGTGGTAGTAATCCACATCCATGCTGTTCAGCCAGCTTTTGACCCCCTCGGCCTGCTGAAAGATGTTTTCCCAGGCTTCGACCGGATTCGAATCGTCGAGATAGGACGCCTGGATGATCTGTCGGGCATAGTCGTCCAGGCTCAGGCCCGCATTGTCGGCCAGGGCCTGTGTCGGCATCAGGCACAGGGTCCAGCCGAATTCCCGGGCGGCCTCCCGTTTGTCGAGGATGTCGCGCAGGTATTTGCGGGCCAGGGAAAAGGTGGCGATTTTGGTCGGGGGGACATCGCGGAGATGGGTGATGGAATCCGGCGCCAGGAGGGAGATCAAGCCGTCCAGGTTTTCGTACAGTTCGCGGTCGCCGGGAACCACAAAAGACAGCTGCCGGTCTTCGGCCGAGGAAAAATAGCCTTTTTCCAGTCCGCTGGGAGCGTTGATGCGCACGATGGGGTTGAGGCCCTTGACCAGCAGCAGGTTTTGGACCTTTTCCGCCAGGGGCAGGGCGGCCATGTCCGTGCGGACCAGAACCGCGTCGCCGGGAACAAAGGGCGTCACCCGCGCTTTTTGCATGCCCCAGAACAGAACCTTGGCGTAGTTTTCCAGTTGTATTTCAGTCAGCATTGCGATCTCCTTGATGAATCGGACAGTCCAGCAGGGTGGACAGGCGTTGTTTTTCTGTGTCGTTAAAGAGAAAGTCGGGACTGGGGTGCAGGCCGTGCTCCTCCCGCCATTGCCGGTGCAGATCGTGATAGCTTTGAGCCATGGCGAGAGAGGGATCAAGTCCCAGGGTCACGGCAAGCTGTCCGATGGCGTCCGGCGGGGCTTCGATTTCAAGAAAATGGCCGAAGGGCAGGATGTCCAGGTAGATTTTTCCCGGAGCAACATCCCAGACAGCGCGAAATTTTTCATAACGCAGGCCGGGGGTGTATCCCAGGCCGCGCAGAATGCGGTCCATGGCGACGAAATCAGCGACAAGGCATTCGGTTTCCAGGCGGGTTTTGATGCCGACCGGGGATTGTTCCGGTCCGGGCTCCTTGAATGTCAGCACGGTGTGCGCGCCACGGCGCAGGCGCAGCAGTCGGGATGTGGCGGCCAGCTGTCCGTGGCGATCGTAAACCGTGTTGGATTCCAGGTGCCAGGAGGTGATCCGGCGACCGACGCCGTCCAGAACCGTGATCAGGTCAAGGCATGAGGGCAGGGAGAATTTGGCTTCGTGTTCGAGCGGCATGGGCTTACCAGAACAGCCACAGCACCACCGGGGCCAGGGCCAGGCGGTACCAGGCAAAAGGTCGCAGGGTCACGCGGCCGAGCAGACTGATGAATCCTTTGACCGCCAGCCAGGCCGAGACAAAGGAGACCGCAAAACCTACGGCCAGGACCTGCAGGTCGTCCGGACTGAACAGATCCCAGCTTTTGAGCATGTCGTAACCCGTGGCGGCGAACATGATCGGCACGGCGGCCAGAAAGGAGTATTCGGCGGCTGTGCGACGGTGAGCGCCCAGAATCATGCCGCCCATGATGGTCGCGGCCGAGCGGGAGAAGCCGGGCCACAGGGACAGGCACTGAAAGCATCCGATGCCCAGGGCCAGGGCCGGCGTCATGTCGTCGAGCTCTTGGACCGTATTCCTGGCCGGCATGCGTTCGACCATCAAGATGGCCACGGCCCCTGCCGCCAGGGCAAAGGCGACGGTCACGGGGGAAAAAAGGTATTCCTTGATCAGGGAATGGGTCATCAGGCCGAGCAGGGCCGCCGGCAGCGAGGTCAGGAAAAGAAGATAAAGGCCGCGCAGACCGCTGAAACGGCGCTGGGTGGGCCGAATCAGGCCCATGAAGGTCTGCCGGTAGAGGGCGACCACGGCCAGGATGGCGCCGAGCTGAATGACAATTTGAAAGGTTTCGGCTTTGGGGCCGGTAAAATCCAGCAGATGGCCGGCGATGATCAGGTGCCCTGTCGACGATACGGGCAGAAATTCGGTCAGGCCTTCGACAATGCCCAGAAGTACTGCGTTCAGATAGGATGTCATGATGGAGTGGGGGGTTGGTGTGAAAAGGCCGTCCTACGCACGGGGCTGGTCATGGTCAATACCGCCTTGCTCCTGGTGACAGCTTGATGTACGAAGGCTGTTTTTATTTCTTGCAGGGAGAATAATGTGCAGACGTTACGTTTTTACAAGGTCAGTCCGGGCGGCAACGCGACCATCCTCATTCTTGATCCGGTCTCGCCTCCGCTCCGGGCCGGGGTGGCGGGGATTTTAATGAGCCGGGACCATCTCCAGGCCGAGCAGGTCGGCTATCTGGATCTGACCGCGTCCCCTGCGCGTCTGGACATGATGGGCGGGGAATTTTGCGGCAACGCCTGCCGGGCCGCGGCCGCGGTCATGGTCCGGGAAGGGGTCGGCATGCGCATGGTCGGCAGGGAGTGGCAGGGCGTGCTGTCGGTTTCCGGCGCTTCGGATCCGGTTCGGCTCAAGGTCACATCCGGTCCGGACGGATCGCATTGCGCGGTGAGCATGCCCATGCCGGACAAGAGCCGGGATTTCATGCGCGAATGCGGTCCGGGGATGGGCGTGATCAGCCTGCCCGGCATCACCCATCTCTGTCTTGACGAGGATCGCCACGCGTTTCCGTCCGATCATGTCCGGGCGGCCGAGATATTGCGTCAGGAACACGGACTGACCGGGGACGCCGTGGGCTGCATCTGGTACACCCGCGGTCCCTCGTGCCGGATCAAGCCTGTGGTCTGGGTGCGCTCCACCGGCACGACCCATTACGAAACCGGATGCGGGTCGGGCAGTCTGGCCGTGGCCTTGTGGCTGAACCGTGGGCAGAATTTTCCTACCGCCCTGTCGGTCGTGCAACCCAGCGGCCGGGAAATCGCGGTCAGGATGGACAGCGCGCTGGAGGTCTGGATCTCGGGGCCGGTGTCCGTGGTCGCCGGTGGCGAGGCGTACATCGCGGAGCCTGACCTCGCCTGAGGATGCGTCCTTGGTTCATCGGCGCGCGAAGAGAGCTCTTTCCCTGGCCTTATTTCTTCATCTGAATGGCGGTCTGGGCAACCTGGTCGCCGGTGGTGATGGCTTTGCTGTTGGCGTCAAAAGCCCGCTGGGTGCGGATCATTTCGACAAATTCCGTGGCCAGGTCGACGTTGGAATTTTCCAGGGTGTTGGGGGCAATAAGCCCCAGCCGATTTTCTCCGGCCCAGCCGATGGCGGCCGCTCCGGAGTCCTTGGTCGCGGTATAGAGGTTGCCGCCTTCGCGAAACAGACCCTGCGGGTTGATGAAGTCGGCCAGGGGAATTTTGTACAGACCCTGCTGTTGGCCGTTGGAAAAATAGCCGATCAGGTTGCCTGTCGTGTCCACCGAAACAGACTGCAGAAAGCCCCGTGCATAGCCGTTCTGGGACTGGTAGATGGTGCTGGAGCCGGAGTTGAAATTGGTCACGGACAAGACCTGCTTTTCGACGTCGAGCAAGGACGGCAGGCCTGCGGTCGTGTTGCCGAGATCGGCCATGGTCAGGGTGCCTGCCGGCAGGTTCCAGCCGCCGGTTGAGCGTAGACCGAAGTCCACGGCGCTGGCGATGGGTTCCGCACCCACCAGCGCGGCGTTGAGGATGGGATAGCCGTTGTCGGAAAGGCCAACCGGCACCCATGACGCCTTGTCGTCGGTGGTGCCGCTGAACGCGCTCATGTTGAACAGATCGCCGGCCGGCGTGAAGGTCATGGTTCCGGCCATGAGGATGCCCTTTTTGGCTGTCAGCCCTGAAGCATCCCCGTCCGGTGCGGTGGTGACCAGGTATTCCCAGGTTTTATAGCCGCTGGTGGCGTCCGTGGTCTGGGTGGCCGGATCGAAATAGACTGTCAGCAGGTGGGCGTTTCCGGCGGAGTCGTATATTTTGATCGACGAATCGTAGGCATAGCTGTCGGCGGGCAATGGTTCCGGAAGGGTTGCGTCCCAGCGGTCGAACAGCGCGGTAAAGGGTCCGGCCTCGCTGGTGGAGCGATCGTTGGAGGTCGAGTCCAAGTTGATCATCATCCGCATTTCCGTGGTCGCCTCGGGCTCGGACACGGCGCCGCCGTCGGCGTTGGTGGCCAGCTTGATGTCCTCCAGGGCCGCGCCGGCGGCGGGCGGAACGACCGTCTGTGTTTCCAGCAGGGAACCGGGGGGGAGTTTGTAGCCCTGCAGGATGTTGCCGCGAGGGTCGCGCAGATATCCGTCCTGGTCAAAGCGGAAATTTCCGGCCTTGGTGTAGTATGTGCGGTCTGAATCGTCCGGCGAGACGAGAAAAAATCCGTGGCCGCCGATGGCGATATCGGTGGAGGTGTTGGTCGATTCCAGGGGGCCGAGGTCCATGTTCTGGTAAACGGAACTGACGCCGACGCCCTGGCCGATCTGGTTTCCCGAACCGGCGCCGGTCAGCTGCTGGCTGATCAGGTTGTTGAAAAGCATGCGCGACGCTTTGTACCCGAGTGTGCCGACGTTGGCGATATTGTTGGATATGGCCGACATGTTCGCTTGCTGGGCGATGACGCCGGACGTACCGATATAAATGGATGAGGAGATGCTCATGAATGCCCCCGCGACAAAAACAGCGCGAACAGGTTACGGCAGATTTTGCCTGTTTCGTCCTCCTTTTGCAGGATGCGGCCCAAAGTTGATCGTGTTTGCGCTGGCCTGCCTGCTCCCCTTGGCCCTGGCCCGGGGTCAGGAACTGCCGTCGTTGCTTGCGTCCGGGCATCCGGGCTGGAAAGAGCAGCGATTTGTCGGCCAGACCCGTTACACCCCCGTCCCCGAAGAGGGTTTGCTGTTGGCGGAGAGCGTGGCGTCGGCCTCGGGGCTGGTCTGCGAGCAAAAAATCGATCTGCAGGCCACACCGTTTCTGAACTGGAGCTGGAAGGTGGAAGAGGCGCTCGTGGGCCTGAACGAGCGGGAGAAGAGTGGCGACGACTACGCGGCCAGGATCTACGTCGTGGCCAAGGGCGGCCTTGCTTTCTGGAAAACCAAGGCCTTGACCTATGTCTGGGCCGGCAGCGAGCCCGAAGGCAGCGTCTGGTCCAATGCGTTCACGGCCAATGCCGCCATGATTGCGGTGCAAAGCGGTTCGGACCGAGCCGGGGAATTGATTCAGGAAAAACGCAATATCCGCCAGGACTGGCTGCTGGCGTTCGGTGAAGACATCACAGCCGTCGATGCCGTGGCCATCATGACCGACACGGACAATTCCGGACTGCAGGCCAGGGCCTGGTATGGTCAGCCCTGGTTTTCAGCGCACTGAACATCGGGTGGTCCCGATCTGACCGCAGATGGATCGCGGCTCATTTTTTCCGGATTGTCGGCGCGATGCGTCCACATTGACACCTTGTGACGGCCTCTGTATCGATTATCGTTCTTTTGTCAGGTCGGTCAGACCTGTCATCCAAATCCGTTCCGAACCCGGAGGTCTTTATGAAAGCGGCAGGCGCGTGGGTTGTCCCGGTGATTTTCTTCATGCTTTGCGGATCGGCCCTGGCCGAGACGGTCAAGATCGGCGCGGTGCTGTCGGTGACAGGTCCGGCGTCCTTTCTGGGTGAACCCGAAAGAAACACCCTGCACATGCTGCAGGAACTGACCAACGCTCAGGGCGGCATCGACGGCAAGCAGGTCGAGCTGATCGTTTACGACGACGAATCCGACGTCAACAAATGCGTCATGGCCGCCCGCAAGCTGCTTGACCAGGATCAGGTGTCCGTGGTCATCGGGCCGAGCATTTCCGGCAACACCCTGGCCATCGCCAAATTTTTCTCGTCGGCCGAGGTACCGCTCATTTCCTGCGCCGCGGCCGAGAAAATCGTCATTCCCGTCAATCCATGGGTGTTCAATACACCTCAGCTGGACCGTCATGCCGTGCTGAAGATCCTCCAGGACGCCAAGGCCAAGGGCTATGCCAAGCTGGCCATCCTGACCGTGTCCGACGGATATGGCCAGGCCGGTCGGGCCGTGCTCAAGGAGCTGATCCCGGCCCAGGGTTTTGAGCTGGTTTCCGACGAAGTCTTCGGCCCCAAGGACACGGACATGACCGCCCAGCTGACCAAGATCAGAGGCAAGGCCGCCGATGCCATTATCTGCTGGGGCACCAATCCCGGCCCGGCCGTGGTTGCCCGCAACCGTGTCCAGCTTGGGCTGACCACGCCCCTCTACATGAGTCACGGCGTGGCCTCGGACAAATTCATCGAGCTGGCCGGCGAGGCGGCCGAAGGTCTGATCCTGCCTGCCGGACGTTTGGTGGCCGTGGATCAGGTCCCGGCCGATCATCCCCAGAAGGCCGTGCTGGAAGCCTATGTCGCCAATTACACCAAGGCCTTCAACGCCCCGATTTCATCCTTTGGCGGCTATGCCCACGACGCCTTCATGCTGGTGGCCGAAGCCATCACCAGGGGCGGTTCGACCAAACCGGCCGATATCCGCGACAATCTGGAGAAGATCAGCGGCTTTGCCGGAACAACCGGCATTTATTCCTATGGTCCGGATAACCATAACGGTCTCGACGAAGAGGCCTTCATCATGGTCACCATCGAAAACGGGGCCTGGAAAGTCACCGAATAACTCTGATCAACGCCATGGGCCGGCAGCCTCCGGGTTTGCCGGCCCATTTCATGCGAGACAATGGATCCATCAAGCCTGCTCCAATATCTGATCACCGGCCTGACCCTTGGCAGCACGTACGGCCTGACGGCCCTGGGGTTCACCATCATTTTCAACACAACCGGCGTCATCAACTTTGCCCAAGGCGAGTTTGTCATGCTGGGCGGGATGATGAGCGTTTTCTTCATGGCCGTTCTCGGATTGAACGAGCCCCTGGCCGTGGTCCTGGCCGTGATGGGGGCCACGGTGACCGGCGCCCTGGTCGAGCGGCTGGCCATCCGGCCCGTGCGCGACTGTCCGACCATCAACCTGATCATCATCACCATCGGCGTGTCCATTCTGATCCGTGGACTGGCCATGCTCTTCTGGGGCAAGGACACCCATGCCCTGGAACCTTTTTCCGGCCACACGCCGATCATGTTCATGGGCGCGGCAATCATGCCCCAGGCTCTCTGGGTGCTGGGCATCAGCCTGATCCTGCTGGCCGGGCTCAAGGTCTTTTTCTCCGCCACCATCCACGGCAAGGCCATGCTGGCCTGCTCCTTTGACGCCAAGGCCGCGTCCCTGGTCGGGATCGGCGTGCAGCGCATGGTCCTGCTCTCGTTCATGATTTCCGCCTTTGTCGGGGCGGTGGGCGGGGTCATCCTGGCCCCCATCACCATGACCTCGTACGATGTGGGCATCATGCTCGGCCTCAAGGGCTTTGCGGCCTGTATTCTGGGCGGGCTGGGCAATCCGTTCGGGGCCGCGGCCGGCGGGGTGATTCTGGGCGTGCTGGAGTCCATGGGCGCGGGATTCGTGTCCTCGGCCTACAAGGACGCCATTGCTTTTGTCATTCTGCTCATCCTGCTTTTCGTCAAACCATCCGGCCTGTTCGGCCGTAAAGATTCCAAACGGGTGTGATGTGTCGTACCGCAAAGACATGATCTGGCTGGCCGGCCTCTTTGCGGCCCTGATGCTGGCCCCTCTCATGATTCCCAACAATTATTACCTGACCATCCTCATTCTGGGGTGTCTGCACGCCATGAACGCGGTCGGGTTGTGCCTGCTGGTCGGCCATGCCGGTCAGATCTCCCTCGGGCATGCCGGGTTTTACGGGCTCGGGGCCTATACCAGCGCCTACCTGAGCACGACCCTCGGCCTGCCGGTGGAAGTGTCCATGCTGGCCGGTGTGGCTCTGACCGTGGTTGTCAGCATCCTGGTCGGCATGCCGTCCCTGAAGCTCAAGGGGCACTATCTGGCCATGGCCACTCTGGGTTTTGGCATCATTTTGTCCATCCTCTTCACCGAGACCGTGGACATCACCGGCGGGCCGTCCGGCTTTGTCGGCATTCCCCGTTTGTCGCTTTTTGGCTGGGAGCTGAGCCGGGACGTGGATCTGTACCGGCTGATCGTCGTTCTGCTCTGCCTGCTGGTCTGGCTGTGCTTCAACGTGCTCCATTCGCGCATCGGCCGCGCCCTGCGCGCCCTGCACACCTCGGAAGGGGCGGCCCGGGCCATGGGCGTGGACATTGCCCGCTACAAGCTTTTCGTCTTTGTCCTGTCCGCGACCTTTTCCGCCCTGGCCGGCGTCCTCTACGCCCACTACCTGACCTTTATCGCCCCGGCGTCCTTTGGTTTCATGTTTTCGGTCGAGCTGATTGTCATGGTCGTGCTGGGCGGCATGCTCAGCATTCCCGGGGCCATTGTCGGCGCGTTTTTCATCACCATCCTGCCTGAATTTTTGCGGGCCTTTGAGAATATTGAAATCGTGCTTTTCGGCCTGATTCTCATCTTGTGCATGATGTTCGTGCCCGATGGACTGGCCGGAGGCTGCAGTCGTCTGCTGGCCTGGGCCAAGGGCCGACTGACGGGGGGCAGGGTGCATGGATAATCTGATACTCTCCTGCGACAAGGTCGGGGTGCGTTTTGGCGGGGTGCAGGCCTTGAGCGACGTTCATTTTGAGGCGCGGGAAGGAGAGATCACGGCCATCATCGGCCCCAACGGCGCGGGCAAGACCACCTTGTTGAATGTCATTTCCGGCATGGTCGCTCCCAGTCAGGGAACGCTGTGGTTCAACGGCCGGGACATTTCCCACACCCAGACCCACGAGCGGGCCTGTCTGGGCATGATCCGCACCTTTCAGAACCTGGAAATTTTTTCCAACATGACGGTCCTGGAAAACGTGACCATGGGCTGTCATGGCCGGTTGAGCGTTCCGGCCTGGCACAGCGTGCTGCGCACGCCCAGGTCGCGCCGGATCGAGAAGACCATTCGGGAGGAGGCCCTGGCCGCTCTGGACTTCGTCGGCATGGCCGACCTGGCCGGGGACACGGCCAAGGATCTGGCTTTCGGCAAGCAGCGCCTGCTGGAACTGGCCCGGGCCCTGGCCGCCCGGCCCCGGCTGCTGCTCCTGGACGAACCGGCCGCCGGGCTGAATATCGCCGAAACCCAGGCCCTGGCCGAACTCATCGTGCGTATCCGGGACACCTACAACCTGTCCGTCATCCTGGTCGAGCACGACATGGAGCTGGTCATGGGCATCAGCGACGCCATCATGGTCCTGTGCTTCGGCCAGACCATCAGCCGGGGCACCCCGGCCCAGGTCCAGAAAGACCCGCAGGTCATCGCCGCCTATCTCGGCACGGACGACGAGTAGAGCCTGTTTCATGGCCCAGACGATTTTCAGGTAAAAAACGACCAGCCGGGGCGAGGCGTCAATCCCGCCCCCATCGATATCACGGAGTCACATGCAGCCGACCCTTCTTTCTCTCAAGAACATGGACGTTTTCTACGGCCGCATCCACGCTGTGCGCCGGGCCACCCTGCATGTGCGCCAGGGAGAGATCGTGGCCCTCATCGGCGGCAACGGCGCGGGCAAGACGACCATGCTCTGCACTATCTCCGGTCTGATCCGGCCCGGTCAGGGCAGCGTTCTTTACGGCGAGACCGACATCAGCCGGTGCAGCCCGGAGCAGATCGTGCGCAGCGGCATCTCCCACGTGCCCGAAGGGCGTCTGGTCTTCAGCCCCCTGTCGGTGGAGGACAATCTGCGTCTGGGAGCCTACACCCGGCCCCGTCTGCGCGACCGGGTCCGCATCGGCGAGGATCTGGAGACCATGTACACCATGTTTCCGGTCCTGCGCGAACGCCGGACCCAGGCCG
>CAZYZA010000080.1:0-16220 GCA_964651415.1 uncultured Desulfovibrionaceae bacterium | reverse complement strand
ACCAGTTCATCGCCAGCTTCAACTGGAACCAGGGCGCGGCCTTCGGCTTCCTGCTCCTGGCGCTCAGTTCGCTCATCATCTGGGCCGGTCTGAAGCTGACCCGGCAGCGTCTGGACGAGGTGGCGTCATGATCAGGTCCCTGCCCAGATCCAAGGCCTATGACCGGACTTTCGTTGTTTTTATCGTCCTGTACTTTCTTTTTTTGTTCGCGCCCCTGCTGGTGACCTGCGTCCTGGCCTTCAACAATTCGGATTTTCCGTCCCTGCCCTGGCGCGGTTTCACCCTGGACTGGTTTTTCTCCGCCGGACCGAAGCGGGTCGGCATTTTCGAGGATGCGGACAATCTGCGGGCCATCTGGGTCAGTTTCCGCACGGCGATCTGGGTTTCCATGCTGTGCGTGGTGGTCGGTGTCTGTGCGGCCTTTCTCTTTGAGCAGGAGAATTTCCGTTTCAAGAATCTGCTCTATTTTCTCATGCTCGCCCCTCTGGTCATTCCCGGCGTCATTCTGGGCATTTCCATCCTGCTCGGGGCGACCACGGCCGGGACATATTTCGAGGACCACTGGAATCTGGACTTCGAGCTGTTCCGGCCCAGCTTCTGGCTGGTGGTGGTGGGGCAGTTTTCCTTTATCACCACCTTTGTGACCCTGGTCGTTTCGGCCCGGTTGCGCAAATTTGATCGTTCCCTGGAAGAGGCGGCCCTGAATCTGGGCGCGACCCGCTTTCAGGTCATCTGGCACATCACCCTGCGCTACTTGCGCACGGCCATCATCGGTTCCGGAGCCGTGGCCTTTCTCATGAGCTTCGAGAACTTCAACACCACGCTCTTCCTGGTCGGGTCCCAGCCGACCCTGCCCATAAATCTCTACCTGCAGGTCCGCGACGGCTCCACGCCGGTCATCAACGCCATCTCGCTCTTGCTCATCGTCGGTACTTCCTTCCTGGCCCTGGCCAATCTGTACTTCGACAAACGCGACGGGTCGCACGGTTGATTGTGGGGGCATAAGGCTGATGGCTCGACACCGATGAGGTAGACCGGGGCAGACACACAGGTCTGCCCCTACGATTTATCGTTCGGTTGCCCACGTGTCGCCGATAACCCGACATCGCGCAGGGGCGAACCTGTGTTCGCCCGTCCCATGTCCCGTCTGCTTTTCGGGAATCGTTCGGGGGTGACGGTGTCAGAATGATCGGGAGACATCACGCCGGTGTCCAACTTTGACGACCATGATAACGAGTTCCTGATCCCTGACTTCGTAGATGATCCGATATGCTCCCTGCCGCACTCTAAACCGTTCCTGTCCGGACAGTTTCTCGCACCCGACCGGCCTGGGTTCGTCTGCAAGTCCTTCAATGCGTTGCAGGATGTTCTGAACATCATGCCTGGGGATCTGGCGCAAATCCTTGGCTACGGAAGTTTTGAAGGTCAGCTTATATTTTGCCATGGGCTTTGAGGTCGTTCAATAGTTCTTCGTAGCTCATGACCGGCTCCGCCAGGCGGTGTTCGAAAGCTGCCAGGTCCTCCTGGTCTTCGGCCAGGGCCATGCGCACGGCGTCGTTGACCAGATCGGAGAGCGTGCGGTTGGAGTGAGCGGCTTTGAGCCGCAACGCGGCATGCAGTTGCGGATCGAAATAGATGGTGGAACGCTTTGTTGTTTCGGTCATGATCAACACCTCCGCAGACACCATGACGTTGTGACGTTATAGCGTCAAGGACCATGTGTCGCGTCTCTTGCATGATGGCTTGGTGAAATAGGGGGCACGGGTGGGCGTGGTCCGCGTCTTCGGTGAATGGATGCCTGTGCGGAGGCCGTTCCTGTGGCGGATGGCTGTCCTGGTTTTACCCAACCCGCCGCCGGAAGATAATCACGGCCACGCCGAGGGTGACGGCCGCGATGATGCCGAGGGGAATGAGGCTTTCCAGGACAAAAAGCACGGAAACGTCCTTCAGAAAAATGCTTTTCACGATCACGATGAAATGCCGGATCGGGTTGGCCAGAGTCAGGGTCTGCAGCCAGTCGGGCATGTTTTCCACGGGTGATGCGTAGCCAGAGAGCAGGATGGCGGGCATGATAAAGGCAAAGGAGCCGAGAAAGGCCTGTTGTTGGGTGGAGCACAGGGCGCTGATGAAAAGTCCCACTCCGACCAGGGCCAGAAAATAGACGATCGCACTGAGGTATATCAGGGTCAGGGAGCCTGAAAGCGGCACTTTGTAGACGAACACGGCGGCCAGGATGATGACCGAGGCCTGGAACATGCCGACCAGGAGTACGGCCACGGTCTTGCCGATCATGATCATTTCCGGCGTGAGGGGCGAGACCAGCAGCTGTTCAAAAGTGCCGTGCTCCCGCTCTCTGGCAACGGACAGGGCGGTGAGGATCAGGGCGCTGACGGTCAGGATGATGGCCACCAGGCAGGGCAGAATGAACCACCGGTATTCCAGGTTCGGGTTGTAGCGGTGGCGCACGAAGAGCTCCGAGGGGGGAACGTGACCTTTGCCCGCACTGCGTTCGCTGAAAAAGGACATGGTGATGTCCTGGATGTAGCTGGCGGCGATCTGGCTGCTGTTGGAGCGGCGTCCATCCAGAAGGATCTGCATCGGGGCGGCCACGCCCTGGGCCGCCCGGGCTGAGAAGTCCGGGGCAAAGCGGACCACGGCGATGGCCTGTTGTTCGTCGATGGCCGTGGTCATGGCGTGCTGGTCCAACAGATGGATGACCTTGGTGAAGGCTCCGGTTCGGGTGAAGCGCTGGATGAGCTCCGTGGACAGCGCACCGCCATCCTCGTTCAGCACGCCCAAGGTGTTGTTTTTGACCTCAAGGGTTGCGGCCAGGGGGAAAAGGACGACCTGCAACAGAACCGGAATGACCACAAGTTTGCGGCTTTGCGGGTCAGCCAGGAGAATCTGCAGCTCCTTGCGGACCAGGGCCAGGATGCGGATGAGCCAGGTCATGTCAGCTGTCCAGCCTGCGGGCGGTTTTGAGGGCCGTCAGTCCCAAAAAGAGCAGGCTTGTGCCTGTCAGGAAGGCGATATCGGGCAGAAGGATGGGCCAGACGTCTCCGGCCAGAAAGATGGTCTGCAGGGACGTGACCAGATAGCGCGGGGGCAGAAGATAGGTCAGCAGGCGCACAGGCAATGGCATGCTGGCGATGACGAAAAACGCGCCCGACAGCATGACGGCCGGCAGAAAGGCCACGTTGAGGGTGGTCTGGGCGCTGTCAAACTGGTTGCGCATGACTGATGAGATGAACAGGCCGATACCCAGCATGCTCAGCAGGAAAACCGAGGTCACCAGGACCAGGGCCAAAATGGACCCTCGAAAGGGCACGTCCATGAGCTGGACGGCGACCAGGGACACGACGGCCATGGAGATCATGCCCAGGACGTAATAGGGCAGAAGCTTGGACAGCAGCAGCTCCAGGCGGGTCACGGGCGAGGCGAGCAGGGCTTCCATGGTTCCGCGTTCCCATTCCCTGGCCACGACCAGGGAGGTCAGCATGGCGCCGATGACGGTCATGATGATCGTGATGGAGCCGGGGATGAGGTAATGGCGGCTGATTGCCGCCGGATTGTACCAGTAGCGGACCTGAATGTCCGCTTCCTGCACGGGGTCCAGCCCCAGTTCCCTGGCTCTGACGTAGCGCCATTCCTGCCATGCGTTTTTCATGAACGCGGCGATCAGGCTGGCCGTGTTGGGTTCGGCCCCGTCGGTCACGACCTGGATGGGCGCAGTGGCCTGCGCGTGATTGACAATGCGTGAAAAATCAGGGGGCAGGACGACATAGCCGCGAATGCGGCCTGCTTCGAGCAGAGTGTCGAGTTCAGGACGGTTGCCCCGGTAGAGATCAAAATACGTCGAACCCGTGAGCTGGGCGCTGAAGGACGCCGCGGCCTGGCCGCCGTCCTCGTCGCACAGGCCGAGGCGGATGCTGGTGGCATCCAGATTGATGCCGTAGCCGAAAATAATCAGCAGCAGCATGGGCAGGACAAAGGCGATGAGGCCGCTGCTGGGGTCGCGCAGGATCTGGCGCGTCTCCTTGATGCACAGCGCCCGAAGTCGGCGCCAGGACACAGGACTCATGCTGCCTCTCCCTGCCTGATCAGGGCGATGAAGGCGTCTTCCATGGTCGGATCGGGCAGGGCGGGTGTGGCCGCCTGCTTCTTGAGCTCATCGGGCGGGGCCAGGGCTATGAGCCGGCCGTGATGCACCAGCCCGATGCGGTCGCAGTACTCCGCCTCGTCCATGAAGTGGGTTGTGACCATGATGGTCACTCCTTTTTCCACCAAACCGTTGATGTGCGTCCAGAATTCGCGGCGGGTGACCGGGTCCACCCCTGAGGTGGGCTCGTCCAGAAAAAGGATGTCGGGTTCGTGCATGGCTGCGCAGGCCAGGGCCACGCGCTGTTTGAAACCCAGGGACAGGGCTTCGGTGAAGGCTCCCAGATGGGGACCCAGATGGAAGCAGTCGATCATCGAGTCCACGGCCTGGCGCTGGCGAAGGCGTCCCAGTCCGTACACTCCGGAAAAGAATTCCAGATTCTGGCGGACAGTGAGCTTGCCGTAGAGGGAAAATTTCTGGGCCATGTATCCCAGCCTCTGTCTGGCCTTGGCCGGACTGCGGCGGAGATCGATGCCCATGACCTCGGCCCGGCCCGAGGTGGGTGTGAGCAGTCCGCACATCATCTTGAAGGTTGTGGATTTGCCCGCGCCGTTGGGGCCGAGCAGTCCGAAAATCTCCCCCTGCCGTACGGCAAAGGTCACGCGGTCCGTGGCCGCGAAATCCCCAAAACGCTTGGTCAGATCCTCGGCCACGATGAGTTCTGTCCGGCTGGTCGGCCGGGGCGTTGCGGCCTTGGCCAGGGCCGAGTCGCCGCCGGGCCCGCCGCCCAGAAGATCGATAAAGGCGTCCTCAAAGCGCGGCAGGACTTCTTTCCACACGGGGGAGCCGCTTAAGCCCAGGCTTACGGGATCAGGCCTGTCGTGCCTGTCACGCAGCACAATGCGCAGGTTGGCCCCCTGGATCACGCCGTCGCTGACTTCGGGCTGGCGCAGCAGCGTGGCCAGGGCCTGTCTTCTGCGGCCGGCAACACCGGTCAGATGCAGGCATCTTCCCCGCATGCCGATGGTTAGATCAGCAGGCGGGCCGGCATAGAGCAGACGCCCCTGGCTCATGAGCAGAACCTCGTCGCAGGCCTCGGCCTCGTCCAGGTAGGATGTGCTCCAGACCACGGCGATGCCCTGGCCGGACAGTTCGCTGACCATTTTCCACAGTTCACGGCGGGAAATGGGATCCACGCCCACGCCGGGCTCATCAAGGAGCAGCAGGTCCGGTGCGCCGAGCAGGGCGCAGGCCAGCCCGAGTTTCTGCTTCATGCCGCCGGACAGCTTGCCGGCCAGACGGGTCGTGAATGGGGCCAGACTGGTGAACCGGAGCAAGCGGGTAAAGGTATCATGGCGGGCGTTGCCCGGCAGGCCGCGCAGATCCGCGTGCAGGGTCAGGTTTTCCATGACGGTCAGGTCTTCATACAAGCCGAATTTCTGCGGCATGTATCCGATGTGCGGGCGCAACGTCGCGGCGTCGGCCACGGGGTCGCCTTCCAGCACCGTGACCGTGCCGGAATCCGGGCGCAACAGGCCGGCCATGAGACGCATCAGGGTCGATTTGCCCGCGCCGTCAGGTCCGGCAATGCCGGTGATGACGCCTTTTCTGATCGTGGCGGTGATGCTGTCCAGGGCCGGACCGTCCAGACCGGCGAAAGACTTGCGGACCTCGGACAGGGTGGCCGCGATCATGGCTCTTCCGCCAGGCGGGCCGTGACCGGCATGCCCTGACGCAGCAGTTGGTCGGCGTCCTCGACGGTGACCCGGAATCGGTAGACCAGCGAGGTGCGCAAATCCTCTGTTTCCACGGCTTTGGGCGTGAATTCGGCGCGGGCGGACACATCGCCGATCCGGCCGTGATAGGGGTCGGGGCGTGAGTCCGTGTAGATGAGCATTTTTCGGCCGGGCTGAATCTGGCCGAGCAGCGGCTCGGAGGCGTAGAGACGGACCCGGACCGGGTTCATCAGGCTGACGGTCAGGGCTGCTGCTCCGGCTTGGACCATGCTCCCCGGTTCAACCACGCGGGTCAGGACTATGCCGTCCTCGGGGGCTGTGAGTTGGGTATCGGCCAGCTGGGTCAAGGTCTGGGCCAGAGCCGCCCGGGCCGCTTCCAGGGATTTTTGGGCCTGATCGATCTGTTCCTGGCGGGTTCCGGCCAGAAGCAGGTCAAGATTGGCCTTGACTGCGTCGCGCCTTGCCCGGGCAGCCTCATGCGCGGTGCGGACTGTGTCATAGTCCTGCCGGGACACGGCCCCGCTGGCCACAAGCTGTTGCTGGCGTTGGTGGACAAGACGGGCGTTGGTCAGGGCTGCTTCGGCTTCAGCCAGATTTTCGCGGGCCCGGCTGATTTCCTCCGGCCTGCTGCCGGTGCGCAGTTCGTGCAGACGGGACGCGAGCTGGTCGACCTGGGCCCGGGCCTGATCAACGGCGTTCTGAAACGGCTCGGGGTCGAGACGGGCCAGGATTTCGCCGGCCTGAACCCGGTCGCCTTCTTCTTTGAGCACCTCCTGAATTCTGCCGAAAACACGGAAGCCGAGTCGGACTTCCCGGATGTCGACGTTGCCGTGAAAGACAGGAGCTTCCTCTGGCCGGTCCGGACTGTGGATTTTCCAGAAGTACAGGCCGGCTGCGCCGACTCCCAGGATCAGAAGAAAGAGCGCGAATCGTTGCATGAGATCATTCCTTGCCGGACTTTGGGCCAAGTCCGGCCACAAAGATGTCGAGGTTTTCGGCCAGCATGTCCGCGACCAGTGCGGCGCGCTGAGGGGTGAATCCGTCCCAGCCCATGCGGCGCAACACAGTTTCCCTGGCCATGACAAAAGATTGCAGCTGCCCGATGAGGGTGTGGGCCCGGAGCGCCGCCTGGGGTGAATCGGGTTCGTCGCCGGTGATGTGGGCCAGGAGTGTGCTGATCATGCGGTGCAGAGGTTCGATGGTGTCCTGGTACAGAGAATCAAAGGCTTCGGTCGGCTGGTTCTGCTCCCGGACCATGAGCATGGCGAACTGCGACGCCCGGGCGTTGGTCAGGGCGCCCAGGGCAAAGGCGCGCTGAACGCCTTTGAGCAGGGTGATCGCGATTTCGCGGGTGATCGGCCCCCTGGCGGCGGCCGTCCGGTAGTGCTGCTCGGCCGTAAGGAAATGGGTTTTGAAAAAACGCATCACCGCGTCGAGAACGGCCCGGTACAGGCCTTCCTTGCCGCCGAAATAATAGGTGATGGATGCGGAATTCTGGCCGGACAGGCGGGCGATTTCGCGGATGGTCACTCCGTCCAGGCCACGGCTGGCAAAACATTGCAGCCCGGCTTCCAGAAGTTTGCCCTTGGCCATGTCCGCCCGGCTGGGTGTGGTGTCGTGAAGGAGTTCGAACGTCATGTGAAGGTTAATAAATCGTTCGTAACATTTAATCAATCATTTGATTTATATTGTTCAGGGCCAGTGCCGGAGAAAACGCAGTTCGGGGCGTTTCGCGCCGGATGAGGGAGATTGGGGGAGTTTGGACCGTTGCGCGGGTTGTGCGCGGCCCTTGCAGTCGCTGTGGAGCAACGTGGACTCTCGACGAGTCCTCTTGTGGCGAACACGCGAAATCATGAACGGAAGGCATCTTGCAGGTTATTCTTTCAGCCGCAGGCCGTAGAAGTGAAAGGCAAGGCAGGGGTGCAGATGGTGTAGGCGTCGTTTGACAATCGGCATCCAGCCCTGGAAAAAACAAAACCCTCGCCGCTCATCGCGACAAGGGTTTGTGCTCGACAGGTGGGTCGTCAGGTCTTGAGGGTTATTTTCGCGCGCTTTTGTTGATGGTTTCAAGCAATTCAACCGCAGCCTGGGTTGACGCGGCTTGTTGTCCCTGCTCGTCGAGCAGCGAGGATTTGGGCCACCGGCAGCGGTGATAGGAAATGGTGGCTTTTTGTGAAAGCTGCTCTATTTTGGCCAGCATGATGCTCATGGCGTCCTGGGTGATGGTGAAGTGGCCGCACTCCGAGCACTTGGGCGATGGAACTTCTTCAAAACAAAACAAATGATTGCGGCATTCCATCTGATAGGAAATGGTTTCTTCGGCGACGGATGTGCTTCCGCATTTTTGGCAGATCATGGCAACCTCGTGGATGTTTGATTTTAAATCAATCTGCCCTTATAAGCATGTTTTTTATTTTTGGCAAATTTTGTCTAATATCTTGAAATAAAATATGTAATAGGCGGTTTTTTGCGCAGTGCCGGCCATCCGGTTCCAAAAGATTGCGGTTCGTTGACCTGGATTGTGTAGCACAGAGGAGGAATTATGAGCGTCGTTGGTTGGGTTGGAGTAGGGGTTATGGGTCGGTCCATGTGCGGGCATCTACTGGCGGCCGGACATACGGTTCAGGTTTACACCAGGACCAAGGCATCTGCGCAGGCTGTGCTTGATGCCGGGGCCATCTGGTGCGAGCAGCCCGGCGATGTGGCCAGGGGAGCTGAGTTCGTATTCACCATAGTCGGCTATCCTGCGGATGTTCGAGCCGTCTATCTGGGCGAAGGAGGGATTGTTGATACTGCCGGCCCCGGAACCGTCGTGGTCGACATGACCACATCCGAGCCGTCCCTGGCAGGGGAGATCCATGCCCGGGCTGCGGCCAAAGGGATTCATGCCCTGGACGCTCCGGTATCCGGTGGGGATTTGGGTGCGCGAAACGCTTCACTGGCCATCATGGTCGGCGGAGAGCAGGCGGCCTTTGACCGGGCTTTGCCCTTGTTTCAGAAAATGGGCCAGAATATCAGGCTGATGGGTGGCCCCGGCGCCGGGCAGCATACCAAGATGAGCAATCAGATTCTTATTGCCGGGACCATGATCGGTGTGGTGGAGTCGCTCCTGTATGCGGTTCGTTCCGGCCTGGATGTGGACGCGGTCATTGATGTCATCGGCAGCGGGGCGGCCAGCTCCTGGTCCATCAATAATCTTGGTCGGAAAGTCGCCAACGGCGATTATGCACCCGGCTTTTTCATCAAACATTTTGTGAAAGACATGGGCATTGCCCTTGCAGAAGCCAAAAGGATGAAGATCGCCCTGCCCGGGCTGGCTCTGGTGGAACAGCTTTACGTTGCGGCCATGGCGCAGGGGCTGGAAAATCTGGGCACCCAGGGACTCTATCTTGCCCTGAAGCAAATAAACGGCTTGAAATGAATCTTGAGTTTTCATGATTCGCAATTGCGCGCTTATAACGGAGTAATTGCGATTCATGAAATTCTGCGAGGACTAAGTGCGAACATTTTTTTTGCTGATTATCATTCTTTTGTTGAACAATGCTGCTTTTGCAGAAGAAGATAAAAAAATAAATGTTCTTTATTTTAATTCATATAACAATGGATATGCATGGTCTGATAATATTTTAGATGGAATAAGAGAAACATTTCAAAAAAGTGATAAGAATATTTATCTTCAGATAGAGTATATGGATACCAAGAGGTATCATGAAGATAAAATTTCTAAAATTCTATTCGATTATTACAAATTCAAGTTTCGCGCCACTCACTTTGATCTTATTGTCGTTTCAGATAATTATGCCTATGATTTTATTATTGAGTATAACGCTGAACTCTTTCCGGATGTTCCCGTCGTCTTTTGCGGAGTGAACGACGTGAGGGCCGAAGATGTGCCCTTGCGCCACCGTATGACCGGAATTCTGGAGGAATTCGATGTCGAGGAGAATATAGCCCTGGCCCTGCGTCTGCATCCGGGCAAGCGTCGCCTTGTCGTTATCGGCGACCAAAGTCTGACCGGGGTGGCCATCGCCAATCAGGTCCGGGCCCAGGCTCATCTGCTGCCAAAGGACATCCAGTTGGAATTTCTGGATGACTTCACCTTGGAAGAGCTGATCGCAACCGTGCGGGAGGCGGCGGCGGACAGTGTTTTCTTCTTTATCCCATTTTTCAAGGATGTGGGGGAGGGGGTATATTCGGCGCAGGATCTTCTTGATGTCGTCTGGCGCAAAACCGGCGTTCCTCTTTATGGCGCCTGGGAATTTCTGCTTGGCCACGGCCTGGTTGGCGGAAAGATGGTCAGCGGCGTCGCTCATGGCCGGGCAGCGGCGGAGATGGGTCTGCGCATTCTGGACGGTGCGTCTCCGGCGTCGATCCCTGTAATGGTCAGTCCGGACGAGCCTCTGAAGTTTGACTATCAGGTGCTGACGCAGTTGGGCATCAAGCAGAA
The DNA here is from genome assembly GCA_964651415.1 of uncultured Desulfovibrionaceae bacterium. Taxonomy (GTDB): domain Bacteria; phylum Desulfobacterota; class Desulfovibrionia; order Desulfovibrionales; family Desulfomicrobiaceae; genus Desulfomicrobium. The sequence goes on along the minus strand of CAZYZA010000080.1, from coordinate 5,938 downwards.
ATCGCTGCCCCCCGACAGCGTCCTGATCAACGAGCCGTCTCCATTCTACTCCATCAATCGTCACCAGTTCTGGACCATCATCATTTCATTGCTCATGCTGACCATGATCTCCGCGCTGCTGGTGATCAACGTGTGGGAGCGCAAGCAGATTGAAGTCCGCATCAAGAATCAGTTGTCATTTTTGCGCACGCTCATGGATACCCTGCCCGTGCCGCTTTATTTTACCGACAAGTCCGGGGTCATCGCCGGAATCAATCGGGCTTTCGGGCAGTGGTTCGGGGTGCGCTGGGACACGGATGAGGATTTGCATGCGCTTAATCCCGGACTGGACAGCGCCAGGTTCATGCCCTTGCTTGACCAGCGCATGAATTCATTTGAAGCGCAGGTCCGCCACGGCGATGCGAGTCTGCGTTCCGTGGTTCTGCACAAGGCGACCTATGCCGACGTCCAGGGCGAGAAGGCCGGCATCGTCGGTGTCATTTACGATATTTCCGACCGGAAGAAGGCCGAGGATGATTTGCGTGCGGCCGAGGAAAAATACCGGACCATTTTTGAAAATTCCGCCCTGGGCATTTTTCGGACCGCACCCGACGGCCGGTGGTTGGTGGCCAACCCGGCCCTGGCCCGCATGCTTGGCTACAGCAGTTCGCAGGAACTCATTGAGCACAACCCGAACATCTCAACCTTGTACTTTCAGCAAAGCGACCGGCAACGTGTCCTGGAGTTGTACCGACAGCACCGGGGCAGCATCGAATTCGAAGTGCTTTTCCGCACCCGCACCGGAACCATCATCACCGCCAATCTGAATGCGCGGGCCGTGCGTGGCAGCAATGACGACCTGTGCCATTTTGAGGGTTTTATCGAGGATATCACCGATCGCAAGGCCGCAGAGTTGGCCCTGGCTGCATCCGAGGCCATGCTGCAGCTGGTGCTGGATACCATCCCGCAGCTTGTGCACTGGAAGGACAGGAAGTTGCGTATCATCGGCGCCAATCGTAATTTTCTGGCCTATGTCGGACAGGCCGAACTGTCGGCCATTGTCGGTCGGACTTACGGTGAAGTGGTGCTCAATCCCGACGAGGTTGAAGTGATTGAGCGTCTGGATCAGGAGGTGCTGAGCGCCAATGAACCGCGCTACCGTCTGCGTTTGGAGACTCGCAACGCCCAGGGAGAAGTCATGTGGCTTCTCGTCAATAAGGTTCCCCTGCACGGTCCGCACGGTGAGATTGTCGGTATCCTGAGCACAGCCGAGGACATCACCCAGACCATGAATCTGGAAAAACAGCTGCTGCAATCGCAGAAGATGGAAGCCATCGGGACCTTGGCCGGGGGAATCGCGCACGATTTCAATAATATACTGACCTCCATCATGAACTCGACCGAACTGGCCATGGAGGACATTCCTGAAGGCAGTCTGGTCTGGAAAGACCTGGAGCGTTGTCTCAAGGCCGCCAATCGGGGCAGTGGTCTGATCAAGCAGATTCTGGCCTTCAGTCGGCCGACTCAGGAAGGATTTGTGCCCACGGATCTGCGGGATGTTGTTCACGAAGCCGTGGCGCTGATGCAGGTTTCCGTGCCGCGCAACATCAAGGTGGTATCGAACATCAGCGATGTTTTGCCGCTTTGCATGGCCGACCCGACGCAGGTTCACCAGATTGTCATGAATCTGGCCACCAACGCCTTTCATGCCCTGGGGGAACGTGGGGGATCGATTTACATCAGCCTGGAGCAGGTGCTGCTGACCCGCGATGACCCCCAGCTTGGCAATTTGGAGCCGGATGAGTACACGCTGCTGCGCATTGAGGACGACGGGCCGGGAATCGAGGAATCCATCCAGGACAAGATTTACGATCCGTTTTTCACGACCAAGGGTAAAGGCGAAGGCACCGGCTTGGGCTTGGCCGTGGTCCACGGCATTGTTCGCAACCACGGCGGCGAGATACGGCTCAGCAGCGCTCCGGGCCTGACCCGGTTTGATATCCTTTTGCCGAGTATCGGTGAGCTGTGCATGCTGCCCGGTGAATGTGACGGCGAGGTGGTCATGGGCAACGAGCGCATCGTCTTTGTTGAGGACGACGAAGACCAGCTGCAGCTTATACCGCGCGTGCTTTCCCAGCTTGGTTACGTGGTTCATTCGTTCCAAAGCGGAGTCGACGCCATTGCCGCGGTTTGTGTCGACGGGCTGGTCGTTGATCTTGTGCTTACCGACTATGACATGCCCGTGATGAATGGGTACGATGTGGCCCGGGCTCTGGGCGCATGCCGGCCGGAGTTGCCGGTGATCATGGTCTCGGGTCGGAAGCGGGCTGCGGAATTTTCGCAGCAGGCGGAGAACGTCAGGCTGTTCTTGCGCAAACCCTACAACAAGGAAATGGTCGCCAGGGCCATTCGCGAAGTATTGGATAAGGACTGATTATGGCCAGAGTGCTTATTATCGATGACGATCCGCAGGTTTTGGAAACCATTGAAAGCCTGGTGTTGCGACAGGGCTACGAGTGCCATCTTGCAGGCAGTCTGAAGGACGGATTGAAGACCCTGGAACGCTTGGACATTGACTTGGTCTTTCTGGATGTTCGCCTGCCCGACGGAAACGGGCTGGACGCCCTGGGGCAGATCCGTGGTCGGAATTATCCTCCGGATGTGATTGTGCTGACGGGCCAGGGTGATCCCGAAGGCGCTGAATTGGCCATTCAGGGTGGAGTCTGGGACTATCTGGTCAAGCCTTCGCCCATCAAACAGATCAAGGACACGTTGAACCGGGCCATGGCCTACCGGCGCGAGCGCAAACTGTCCGAAAAGACAATGTCGCTGGATCTGAGCGATGTGGTCGGCGAGAGCAGCGCCATGCGTCAGTGTTATGAGCGCATCGGTCAGGCCAGCGGATCGGATTCCACGGTGCTGGTCACCGGAGAAACCGGAACAGGCAAGGAAATGATGGCCAGGACGATCCATCGCAACAGCGCCAGGGCGGGTCGGGCCTTTGTTGTTGTCGATTGCGCGGCGCTGACGGAATCGCTGCTGGAGAGCATTCTTTTCGGCCACACCAAGGGGGCGTTCACCGGCGCGGCCCGGGACCGGGTCGGCTTGGTCAAGTTGGCCGACCAGGGAACCCTTTTTCTGGATGAGATCGGCGAATTGCCCCTGACGGCTCAAAAAGCCTTTCTGCGGGTCTTGCAGGAACGGCGGTTCCGGCCCGTGGGATCAAGTCTGGAGCAGGAGAGCGATTTTCGCCTCATCTCGGCGACAAACCGCGATCTGGCGGCCATGGTGCGGGCAGGGGAATTCCGACAGGATTTATTCTATCGTATCAACACGATCCATATTGTCCTCCCCCCCTTGCGTGAGCGGGAGCAGGATATCATTGCCCTGGCCCGGCATCATATCGACAAGCTCTGCCGGCAGCGCAATATCGCCAACAAGAGTCTGGATCCGGAATTGGAGGAAATGCTCAAGCAATACGACTGGCCCGGGAACGTGCGGGAGCTTTTCAATACGTTTGAACAAGCCTTTGTCCTGTCCGGCGCGGAGAGAACCATATACACCCAGCATCTTCCCCATGCGGTGCGCATCCGGGTTACAAAGTCCATCCTGGGGCTGGCGAAAGGGGCTGAAGGAGGGGGGAGCTTTGAGGACGACGAGCACGGGGAAACCGAGTTAATCCCCACGCTCAAAGATTACAAGTCGTCCATGGAGCTGGGATATTTGCGAAAACTCGTGGCTGCCCATGGGAGGGACATTCAGAAGATGATCAGCGTTTCCGGTCTGTCCAGATCCCATCTTTACGCCATGCTGAAGAAGCACGGTATTGATCTGTAGGATCCGGCGGCATTACGGCTGCGCAGAGCATTTAACGCAGAGTCGATAGCAAGCCGTTGTCAGTCTGAACTTGCCGCCCGATCTTCTTCCTGTTCTTTGCCCAGCCAATATTCCTTCCAGGAATCCAGCAGATATTCGGTCTTGACCAACACGCTATCTCCCTCGTTGATGCGCTGCTGCTGGATCGGAGTGAGTAATTGTGACAATTGCAGTGTTTCGTTTTGCGACAAAACGCGGATCACGCCGCTTTTGGTAATTGTCTTTCCCTTCATGGCATACCTCCTCTAATACCTTTCCTATAACTCATACTTTAGATTTGTGAAACAGTTCTTGGCAGTAATTTTGCAATTTTGCTGCCAACAGATTCATTTTGTCGGCCGCTTTTGAGACAGACAGCTCCGGATGAACGGGCGGATAACCGTCTGCGTGCCATTTCGAGGCCATTGGCGATGGATTTCGCCGGACCGACAGAGGCAAGGCTGGATAAAAATGGTTGTTTAGTTAACCAAAATGTGCTAGTGAAAATAAGATTCGGATGTGATCCGGAAAATCAGACAAATCGCGCGAATGCTTACCGGCTGTGGAGTTGGCGCTTCTGCCCTTGGCCAGCCTGGATCGGAGCCGCTTCCCAAAATCATGTCGCGGGGAGGATGGCAGCTGCGAGTCTGAAAATTCGGAATCGATTTCAGATCAACGGCGTGACCATTGACCAGCGTTTTGGCCACGCTGACCGGATTGAAGTTGCGTGTTCCCATTCCTTGGATAACGTAATAGTACATGGTAAAAATAAAACGTCTTATATTTCGGACAAGACCGAGGGGAGGCAGCGCCTATGATGCTTTCTGATTCATAACTTATTTTATTTCAGTATGTTGTGATGACAAAACTGGATGGCACAAAATTTGTTATTTCGGCGGACATCTCCGGCAACCCTGCTTGTTGGATCCGCTTAACACCAACCTGGCTTTTAGGAGTAGATACATGGCAAAGATGATGAAAACCATGGACGGGAATACCGCTGTCACGCATATCGCCTACGCGATGAGCGACACTGCGGCGATTTATCCGATCACCCCTTCTTCCACCATGGGCGAGATTGCGGACGAATGGGCCGCACAGGGCCGGAAAAATATTTTTGATCAGAAAGTACTTGTTCGCCAGATGCAGTCCGAAGCAGGCGCTGCGGGCGCGGTGCACGGCTCACTCGCCGGAGGCGCGCTGACCTCCACCTTCACGGCCTCCCAGGGCCTCTTGCTCATGATTCCCAACATGTACAAGATTTCCGGCGAGCTTCTGCCCGGCGTCTTTCATGTCAGTGCACGCGCCATTGCCGCCCACGCCCTGTCCATCTTCGGCGATCATCAGGACGTCATGGCCTGTCGTCAGACCGGTTTCGCCATGCTGGCCTCCAGTTCCGTGCAGGAATGCATGGACCTGTCCCTGGTCGCTCATCTCGCTTCCATCGAATCGAGCATTCCCTTTCTGCATTTCTTCGACGGTTTCCGCACCTCCCACGAAGTGCAGAAGATCGAGGTCATCGATTACGAAGACATCAAGAAAATCGTCAACTACGAGGCTATCGAGGAGTTCCGCAGCCGCGCCATGAGCCCGGTCAACCCGGCCATCCGCGGTACGGCCCAGAACCCCGACATCTACTATCAAGGACGCGAAGCCGCCAACGTTTATTACGACCAGATCCCGTCCATCGTCGTCGAGCAGATGAAAAAGGTCGCCTCCATCACCGGTCGAACCTACAAACCCTTCGACTACGTCGGCCACCCCCAGGCCGAGCGCGTCATCGTGGCCATGGGTTCCGGCTGCGAGACCATCGAGGAAGTGGTCCGCCATCTCCTGGCCAAGGGCGAGAAGGTCGGCCTGGTCAAGGTCCGCCTGTACCGTCCCTTCGTACCTGAGTTCTTCCTGCAGGTCCTGCCCGCCACGGCCTCGGTCATCACGGTCCTCGACCGCACCAAGGAGCCCGGCGCCAAGGGCGATCCGCTCTACAAGGACATCTGCACCGCCTACATGGAGCGCGGCGAAATGCCCGAGATCGTCGCCGGCCGCTACGGCCTGGGCTCCAAGGAGTTCACCCCGGCCATGGTCAAGGCCGTGTACGACAACA
>CAZYZA010000079.1:8435-16332 GCA_964651415.1 uncultured Desulfovibrionaceae bacterium | reverse complement strand
ACGGATAGGTCATGTTGGCCAGCATGGCGACGTGGAAATGCGCCCCGCCGCCGTTTTCCAGGGAAAAGAAACCGCAATTGTCCAGATACGGTCCGATGATCCGGTCTTCGGCCAAACGAAAACGGTTGCCCGAATTGGACTGCGTGATGTCGCGGGTGGTGGTGTCCGAAAAATGAACATGATCCGAGCTGCGGATGTAGTCCAAAATGGCGTCGCGGTCGCCGCGCGGGTACGGATATTCGTAGTATTCCGGTTCTATCCCCGGCAGGGAGGGCTTGAACGGATCCATGCGCTTGCCTTCGCGCGTACGGTACTCGCCCAGCTTGACGTACGGATTGTATCCGTGGGCCGAGATTTCAGCCACCAACCGCGACAGGCGCACGGCTTCGGATTCCTTGTCCAGGTAAACCATCAGTTCCGGAGCACTGGCCACGAACTTGGTGTCATAGTCGCCGCTGCGGAATCGGGGGTGCTCGATGATCTGACGGTGAAACGGGATGGTCGTCTTGATTCCGCCGATGATGTATTCGCCGAGCGCCCGCTCCATGATGCCCAGCACCTTGTTCCATTCCGGCCCGTAAACAATGAGCAACGCGGCGGCCGAATCATACTGCGAGGGGAATTCGTACCCGCCGCAAACGCAGGAGTCGACCCGCACGCCGGGACCGCCGGGAGAGAGATAACGGGTGATGCGTCCGGCATTGGGGGTAAACCCGGTCTGCGGATCCTCGCAGTTGATGCGAACCTGCATCGCGTGACTTTTCGGTTCGCAGTTGGCCTCGTTCAGGCGCAGCTTGGCGCCGAAAGCCACCGCGATCTGTTCCTCGACAAGGTCAATGCCATAGCGGCACTCGGTGATGCCGTGTTCGACCTGCAGCCGGGTGTTGACCTCGATCAGATAGGGGCGGCCCGACGCATCGACCAGAAATTCAACCGTGCACAGTGAGTAGTATCCAACGGCGCGCACCAACTGCCGCGAATATTCCTTGAGCTGCTCCCGCAATTCCGCGGTCATGCCCGCCCAGGGCGACGGAGTGATCTCAACCAGTTTCTGATGGTTGCGCTGCACCGTGCAGTCGCGTTCGTCAAAGGCGAAAACATTGCCGTACTTGTCGGCGATAACCTGGATTTCGATGTGGCGGACCGAGGTCAGCAGTCGTTCGACGTACAGCCGGGGATTTCCAAAGGACGCCTGGGCCAGGGTTGAAGCCTTGACAAAGGCGTCGGCGAGCTGATCCTCGCTGAACACTTCGTAAATCCCCCGCCCGCCGCCGCCGCCTTCGGCCTTGAGCATGACCGGCAATCCGATCTCAAGGGCCACCTGCTTGGCCTCTTCCACGGAAACAGCGCCCTCGGAGCCGGGCACCACGGGAATGTCCAGCTTCTGGGCCAGGGCCCGGACCTGAACCTTGTTGCCCAGCAGGCGCATGGCTTCGGACGTGGGGCCGATAAAGAGAATGCCGGCCTCAAGGCATTTGGACGGAAAGGAGTCATCCTCGGAGGCAAAGCCCCACCCGGGATGAATGGCCGCCACGCCCCTGGCCTTGGCCATGGCGATGATCTTGTCGATGTCCAGATAGGCGCGCGAATCTTCTCCGAGATGGAGAAGCTCCTGAGCCCCGGAGGTGAACGGCGCGGTCTTGTCGACATCCGTGGCCGTGATCATGGGAACGGCCTGAAACACTTCCTTGACGGACCGGACAATGCGTCTGGCGGGAATGCCTCGGTTGGCGACAAGAATTTTCTTGCCCCGAATCTCCCGGGCCACTTCCTCAAAACTAGGGGGAATCAGCGACATATTTCTCTCCGTAGGCGTTATGTGTGCACTTTTCCGATCACCGCACCGGGCACATGGACCCGGAATGAACCACGCTCTTTTGTCTACCCTGACGCAACACGACTCCACCGTCAGGACTTACGCCGGACAGCACGCCACAAACCGATGATCGATTATCCGCGACGCATACCGGGGTCCCGAGATAAGCCAGAACTGTCTCAAGTGACTGGGAAAACTCCAGAGGGGACGAGCCAGAAAGTGTGTTACTGTAACGAAGCCGTCCAAAATTCACAAGCCGTAACCACAGGCCAAAAATGGACAATCCTGCCGGAACGCCTTCCAGGCATCCGGCCACGCAGGCTTTCTCCTTCCGCAGCAGCGATTCGTCGGGCATTGAGACGCAATTCAGACCAATTCCCGCCAGCATGATCGGGCCGCGCTCTTCAATCAGGATGCCCCCAACCTTCTTGTCGTTCAGCAGAAGATCATTCGGCCATTTGAGCTCAGCCCGAAAGCCCATGTCTCGCAGCCCAAGGCACAAAACCCATCCGACCAGAACGGACACCATGTTCTGCCAGGGCCTTGGTACAAGAGGCAGCCGCCAGGCCGCAAACAGGTTCCCGGGGGACGAAACCCAGTGCCGCCGCAACTGCCCGCGCCCTGCCCACTGCGCTCCGACCAGCACCGAATCCCAAACGTCCAGCTGCCCCTGCTCTGCCAAATAATGGGCCAGATCCAATGCGGACGAAGCCCGGCCGCTCAGGAAGATCCTCTCGGAAAAAGACTCCTGCTCCTCGTCGTGAGGCAGTAGCAAAGACTCAACCGAATTGTGCGCAGTGATGCCTTCCGCGATACCAGGGATATCCGGAGTCCGAATAATGGGCATGATAAAACTCTGAGGCTTGGGTTATGCCTGCTGTTTCTTCTTGAGGAGCAGACGCTTGAGCGAAGACTTATCCCCGGCCCGGTAGACCTGGGTCGGCTGAGAGCGGGGCAATGGCGGTCGCGGAGAGGTTGCGGGCGCAGCGGGAACCGCGTCCGGACCAACAGCGGAGACAGGCGCCGGGTCTTCCACTGGCTGAACAGAGGGTTGAATCTGAGCTGGAGCCGGTGTCGGGCTGCTTGTCGGCGCAGAGGCAGGGCGCGGCGGCTCGGAACTCGGGACTGCCGGCCGCGCAACCGGTGCGGTAGCAGAAGCAGGTCGCGAAACAGGCACAGCCGCCGGGGCCGGACGGGGAACCGACATGGGACGCGACGGCGCAACCGGAGCAACAGGAACTGGTCTGGCCGATACCGGCGGAGCCGTTGTCCTCCCGATTGCTCCGCTTGGCTGATAAAAAATGGACCGCAGATAGCGTTTGGGCTCAAAGGCGTTGGTCACCCCGGTCAGAGACTCGGTGGAACCGATAACCAGGACCCCGTCCGGTTCAAGTACCGAAGCTATTTTGTCGAAAACCATTTTTTTGTCGCCGGGCGTGAAGTAAATGGCCACGTTGCGACAAAAAACCACGTCAAATTTACCCAGACCGGCGAACGGTTTCATGAGATTGAATTTCTTGAACACCGCCATGGCCCTGATTTCATCGCGAATCTTCCAGCCGTCACCCTGCAGGGTGAAATACTTGTTCAGTACCTGGGACGGCAGGCCGCGCTCAATCTCGAACTTGTTGTACTTGCCGTAGCTGGCCTTGGTCACGGCTTCATCGGAAATGTCCGTACCAAGGATGGAAATATTGAAGTTACTCAGGTTGCCCAAGGTTTCGCGCAAGGAGATGGCAATGCTGTACACCTCCTGGCCGGTGGAACAGGCCGCGCTCCAAATGCGCAACGGGACGGGTCGGCCCGGAAACTGTCTGGATCTGGCGTCGACAAGGTCCGGCAGGATTTTGTGCTTGAAAACCTCAAAAGGCGATGCATCGCGAAAGAACAGGGTTTCGTTGGTGGTCATGGCATTGACCATCTCCTTTTCCATGTCCCCGCTGCGATCAGCCTTGGCCTTGTTGTACAGATCCATGTACGAGACGCAGCCATGCTGCTGCATCATGGTCTTCAGTCGCGTCTCGATCAGGTACGACTTACTGGAGTCCAGGGCTACACCGGAAATTGCGTAGATGTATTTGGACAACGCGCTGAATTCATCGGCCGTAATAGACGTCATCGCTTCTCCATTCGCTCCAGTTGAACACGTCTAGCGAACTGTCCGGACGATTTCCGCCGCAATCGCGTCCAGAGGGACGACCACATCGACCACTCCGGCTTCAAAAGCGATTTTGGGCATGCCGTAAACCACGCACGACTCCTCGTCCTGGCCGATGGTCACGGCCCCGAAGCTTTTCAGGACTTTCAGACCAAGAGTGCCGTCGCCGCCCATGCCGGTCATGATCACGCCGGTGGTCAAGGCGCCGTATTCGCGGGCCACGGAACGGAACATATAATCCACGGCCGGTTTGCAGTTGTTTTCCGGCGGATCATCGGTGATCTGAATGATCTTGGCACCGCCGGTTCCCGTGGCCACGCGCATGTGCTTGCCGCCCGGGGCGATGTAGATGACATCCGGACGCACCGGATCATTGTGCTCCGCTTCACGGACTTCATACTGGCATTTGGAATCCAGGCTCTCGGCCAGGGACTTGGTAAAAACAGGCGGCATGTGCTGAACGACAAAAACAGGCACTCCCAGCTTCGGAAGCTTGGGCAACATCTTGCTCAGGGCATTGGGGCCGCCGGTGGAAATGCCGATGACAACGGCCTTGGACTTGCCGGCCCGACGTGACGGCGCCACAGCCGGAGCAGGTCGGGGCGACGGGGGAACGGCCACGCCCACGGGACGAGCTTTTTGTTTGAGAAGAACTTTAAGTTCGAGACGTTTGGCAAAGGCCTTGATCCGAGGCAGCAAAGCGTTGCGCAAATACTGCACGTTTTCCTGCTTGGCTTCGGCATCGGGTTTGGCAATAAAATCAAAGGCTCCAAGCTCCAGGGCCTTCATAGTGATGTCGCTGCCGCGCTTGGTCAGGGTGGACAACATGATGACGCCCACGTCCGGATGCTGCTGCGACAAGGCTTCCAGGGTTTCCAGGCCGTTCATGATCGGCATTTCGACATCAAGGGTGATCAGATCGGGTTTGAGCGAAGCAATCCTGGACAAGGCGATCTTTCCGTTATTGGCCGTGCCGACCACTTCGACCCCGGGCATCTCAGCCAGGATATCCCCCACCACCTTGCGGTACATAATTGTATCGTCCACCACGAGCACACGCAGATTCATCAATGTATCCTTACTGTTACCGGACTAATCGTCGATCAGTACATCCTCAACATCCAAGATGGCGATAAGATCTTTGGCGGATTTATACACCCCTTTGAAATATTTACCCTTAACGCCCTTGATGTTGGATGGGGTCGGCTCAACATCTTCCCATTTGGCCGTGACCACATCCGTGATCTTGTCCACCAGCAGACCGATGTTTTCATCCCGGGAATTGACGATGATGATGCGGCTGGTTTCGGTCACTTTCGACGGCGCCAGTCCGAGTTTGCGACCAAGATCGATGATGGTCACGATGCGACCGCGCAGGTTCATGATGCCCAGCACAAAGGGCGGGGCCTGGGGAACCCTGGTCATTTCCATCTGCTTGTTCATTTCCTGGATGATATTGATGTCGATCCCGCACAGGGCCGAACCGATATAAAAACACGACAACTGAACGGGACCGGTCTTGCCCTCAACACGCTGCTTCATAGGATTCTCCTTGCAATATTAGTCGTCCCAACCCAGATGCGGGAACTCAGGACGCATAGCGCTTCAGACATTCATAGATCGATTGCAGCAGACGCTCCTTGTCCAGCTTGACCTGATAGTCGTCAATACCCAAAGCCTTGCCCTTGGCCACGTCCTCGTCGCCGGCCAGGGAAGTCAGGGCGACAATGGGCGTCAGGGCAAACCTTTTGTCGGCCCGCAGCAGACGGGTCAGTTCGAACCCGTCCATGTTGGGCATTTCGATGTCCGTCACCACCAGATCAAAGCGGTTCGGATCAGCGTTCAAAATATTCCAGGCAATCACTCCGTCCTCGGCCACTTCCACCGTGTACCCGTCATCCTCTATGAACTTCTTGACCTGATTGCGGAAGAAGTCCGAATCTTCGACCAGGAGCAGATGCGGCACGCCGACCTCGCCGTCCTCGTCGGAGGCTTCGATGGAGCCGCGCACGGCGAACCAGTCCGGCTGCACGGTCTGAATCAGTTCATAAATGTCGACAATCAGCGTCGTGTTCTCGCCGATGACGGCCGAGCCGCTGATGCCCGGTTGCTTCAGCGTGAAGGTATCAAGAACCACCTTGGTCTCAATGGCGTCCACCGGCGGCTTGGCCAGGAGCCCGATTTCATGCCCGGCCATGAGAAAGACAATGACGATCAATTCACCGGAAATATCCAGCAGGCCGACATTGGTGGCCTGATCCAGAGAGAAAACAGGCAGGGTCCCGCCACGGTACTTGATAACCCGTCGGCCGCCGACCTCCTCGATTTCCGTAGCATCAATAAGCTCGACCCGGGCGACCAGATCAAGAGGCACTGCGCAGTGTTCCTGCGGCGTATTGCGAAAAACAAAAAGCGACAGCCGTTCCTGATCCTTGGCCGCAGCGGCGTCCTTGTCGGGCTGGACCTTGTCCCGGATCACCGACAGGTTCAGTTCGCCCAGCCGCCCAAGACCGGCCACGTCCAGAATGAGCGCCACGTGCCCGTCACCCATGATCGTCGCTCCGGCATATCCCTGACAGGCCTTGAAATGACGGCCCAACGGCTTGACCACGATTTCCACCGAGTCATGCAGCTGATCCACCACCAGTCCGTAGCGGAACTGGCCGGCGCTGACCACGACCAGATTGATGTCGGCCATGGCGCAATCGGTCCCGTCCTCCTGCTGTCCCGCGCCCTCGCCGCGCAAGACACTGCCCACCAGGCGGGAAGCGTCGCAGGCGGTCTGATCAAGACCCAACAGGTTGGACAGATAGAGCAATGGAATGAGCTCGCCCCGAAGCATGAGAACTTCCGCGTCGCCAACCATCTCGATCCGCTCGTGGATCTGTTCGGCAGGCACGCGCAGCAATTCATCGACATTGACCTGCGGGATGGCATAGCGCTCCGGTCCCACGGAAACCAGCAGACTGGGAATAATGGCCAGAGTCAGGGGGAGCTTGATGCGAATGGTCGTACCCCGGCCCCTGGCCGTTTCGATATCGACCTGTCCGCCGAGCTGATCCAGGTTGGACTTGACCACGTCCATGCCCACGCCCCGTCCGGAAACATCGGTGACCTGCTCCGCCGTGGACAATCCGGGCAGAAAAATCAGATTGGCCTTTTCCTTGTCGGACATGTTCTTGGCATGGTCGGGAGAGATCAAGCCCTTGGCCAGGGCCTTCTCGACAATTTTCTCCGTATTCAGGCCACGACCGTCATCAACGATCTCGATGATGACCTGTCCGGCCTCATGGTAGGCCTTCAGGATGATGGTTCCCATGGCCGGCTTGCCGGCGGCCGTGCGCTCCTGCGGCAGCTCGATGCCGTGATCGGCGGAGTTGCGCACCAGATGGGTCAGAGGATCTCCCAGACCTTCGATAATGGTCTTGTCCAGCTCGACATCGTTGCCCTCAAGCTGCAGGTCGATCTCCTTGCCCAGATTCCGGGCCAGGTCGCGGACCACGCGGGGAAACTTGTTGAAGATGTTGCCGACGGTCTGCATGCGGGTCAGCATGATGGTTTCCTGCAGCTCCGAGGTCACCAAATCAATGCGCTGGCCCGCGACCTCAATCTGGTGCAGGGCTGCCGAAGAAATGGCCTGCATGAGCTGATTGCGGCTCAACACCAGCTCCCCGGCCAGATTCATCAGATCTTCAAGCAGGCTGACATGCACCCGCAACGAGTCGGGCTGCGCAATCGATGTCTTGGGGGCTTTTGCCTCCAGTCTGGAGCCGTCCTCGGCCGATGGCGGGGAGAAAACCGGAGCAGCCGGGACCGGAGCCGAAGGGGTCGGTGCCGAAGGGGTCGGGGCCGGAGGAGCCGGGGCCGGAACGGGAGCGGGAGCGGAAACGACCGCAGCCGGTGCCGGCTCAGACGGGCTCAAG
>CAZYZA010000079.1:0-8335 GCA_964651415.1 uncultured Desulfovibrionaceae bacterium | reverse complement strand
AACGGGAGCGGGAGCGGAAACGACCGCAGCCGGTGCCGGCTCAGACGGGCTCAAGGCCGTGCTGAGGGCGGCGCCATTGAAAATTTCCGACACCAGGGAATCGGTGCGGTCCTCGGGCGGAGCAGCCGGAGTGGTCGCCAGCAGCTCCTGGGCGAAATCAGCCGCAACGGCCTGACTGTCGGAGGGCAGCTCAACATTCATGGGCAAAATGAATTTGCCGTCCAGATCCAGCAAGGCCGGCATGATGTCGTCTTCGATGATGGATCCGAAAAGCACAAAAAAAGGAATGCGGCTCGAAAATCCGTCGTCTTCCAGGGTCCCGACAGCTTCAAAGTCCACCTTCAGATCCAAAATGACGCCGGTCGAGTCCATTCCCTTCAAGATGTCGAAGAAGGTCTTGTTCTTGCGCTGCACGTCGTGGATAAGATCAAACTCCAGCAGATAGAGATTCTTTCCGCCCTTGCGGTTCTGCAGCAGGTCGAATTCTGGCACTTCGAAAACCACCCGGCCCCGACCGTCGCGAATCTCAACCATCCGGTCCACCGAAGCCTTTTTCGCCGGCTTGAGATTGGCCGAAGTGGCGGCCGTCAGCGCGGCGATGTGGTCGTCAATGTTTTCATCGTTGCTCGTGGCCACGTTGGTGATCAGATCGCGCAACTTGTCGAACGCCAGGAGGACCACGTTGACCACGTCCGGATCCGGCACCAGCTCACGATTGCGGACCATGTCGAGAATATTTTCGATCTTGTGTCCAAGATCCTTGATTTTGGTCAGACCCAAAAAGCCCGCCCCGCCTTTGATGGAATGCGCGGCGCGAAAGACCTTGTTGACCAGCTCAACATCGATATCAGCTCCGGCCTGTTCGACGGCCAGAAGATCATTCTCGATATCTCCGAGGTGCTCGGTGGCCTCTTCCACGTACATTTGTAGGGTTTCGTCATCCATCATCATTGAGCGGACTCCATTTAGGATAGTACTTTACCGATGTTTCAGGGAGTGTTTACGCCACCTGCCCGTTTCATCGCCATCATCGCCGACCGACTCCCAAGCGACAGGTCAGCGGCTGAAAACAATCGCATTGTGTCCGGGCTAGCCTGCCAGGGTCAAGTGCTGATCCAGACGCATGGACCGAAAAAGCTTCATGATATCGTCGGAAATATTGCACACCACAAACTTTCCGCCTTTTTTCTTCATGGAATTGTGCGCCGCGATGATCATGCCGATACCAACCGAATCCATCATGGTCACCCCCGTCAGATCAAGGCGCAATTCCGTGGAAGCCTCAGCGACCAGGGCGTTCAGCTCCTGTTTGAATTCCGGCACCATGCTTGAAACGATATCCTGGCCTGGACTGATCGTGGCGACATTTCCTTCACGGGTAACGACAGACATAATGAACTCCTCGTACGATGAATCGTTGCTTGCCTTCAAAATCAGGGATCACGATATGAGAACACTACACCAATGAGGATAATTTGCAACAAAATCTGATCGTTGTCTTCTTTTTTTATCAACCTGTAATCACAGCGTCACACAGCTTGAACCGAGCGGGCATGAACCATGACCCGCGACGTCCGCATCACGGACTTGCCAAGAGCGCGCAATTTTGAAAGTCAGATCAAGACAGGAAATGACTTGTCCGCACACCCAGAAAAAGGCATACCAGCTGACATATCGTCCATCACGCAACCTTGAGTTCCGGCACCGACCATGAATGTCTCCACTTCCGAATCCGCCGCAGCCAACATCCTTCTGGTCGAAGACAATGTCATTGTCGCCTTTGACATGCAAACCCGTCTGGAACAGCTCGGCTATCAGGTCCAGGGCATCATCACCTCCGGCGAGGAAGCCATCACTTCCGTCACCCGGCAGCCTCCGTCCCTGATCCTCATGGACATTTATCTCGACGGCCGCATTGACGGCATCGAGGCCGCGCAGACCATTCTGCGCAAAGTGCAGATTCCCATCATCTTCCTGACCGGTCACGACGACGAGGCCACCCTGAACCGGGCCAAGATCACGGAGGCCTTCGGCTACATCATCAAACCGGCCAAGACCCGCGACCTGCATGTGGCCATCGAGATCGCCCTCTACAAACATGCGGCCCAGCAGGCGTTGCAGAAAAGCGAACAACAGTACCGACTGCTGTTCGACTCCATGCTCAACGGCTTTGCCCTGCACGAGGTTGTCCTGAACGACGGCGGACGCCCCATGGACCTGCGCTACCTGGACGTCAATCCGGCCTTTGCCAGCTTTTTCGGCCTGCGCGCCGACGAAATCATCGGCCGAACCCTGGGCGCATTGTTCAACCGGGTCGAGCCGTTCTGGTTCGACGTCCTCGGCAAGACCGCCCTCAGCCGCGACTCTGTCCGCTTTGACGGCCACGCGGCCTTTCTGGGCAAGCATTTTTCCGTCGTGGCCTTCAGCCCGCAACATCGCCAGGTCGCGGCCATCTTCGAAGACATCACCGGTCGGAAGGAAGCGGAAAAGCGTCTGCAGCACCGCACGTTTCACGATGCCTTGACCAATCTGCCCAACCGGGCCCTGTGCCTGGACCGCATCAAGCAGGCCATGGAGCGCAGCCAGGTCCGCGAGAATTATTTCTTTACCGTGGTTCTGGCCGATGTCGACCGCTTCAAGGACATCAACGACAGCCTGGGACATTTCGTCGGCGACCATCTGCTCAAGTCCATCGCCCATATTCTGCAGCAGGAAGTGAGCACCATCGACACCGTAGCCCGTCTCGGCGACGATGAATTCGTCATCTTGCTGGAAGAGCTGGAATCCAGAAAACAGGCCAACGACGCCATCAAACGCCTCAAAAACGCACTGAACCGCACCCTGCTCATCGACACCCATTCCGTCCACATCAGCGCAAGCCTGGGCGCGGTATTCGGTCCTTGCGAGTACACCGTACCCGAACACTACCTCCAAGGAGCCAACATCGCCCTGCGTCACGCCCAGGAACAGGGGCCGGATCAGCTGCGTTTTTACGCTCCGGAAATGCAGGACAAGGCCATCAAGAAACTCGACACCGAAACCCGGCTGCGCAACGCCATTCACGACAACGAATTTCATCTGGCCATGCAGCCCATCTATACCGTGGGGCATACTCCCCTGCTGAACGGATTCGAGGTCCTGCTGCGCTGGAAACCCAAAGACAGGGACTGGATTTCGCCCGCCGATTTCATCCCCATTGCCGAGCAAACCGGGCTGATTCTGCCCATCGGCGACTGGGTTCTGGATCAGGCCTGTCTGGCCCTGCGCTCCTGGGATGAAAAATTCCCCGACAACAGACTGTGCATTTCCGTCAATCTTTCAGCCCGCCAATTCTCCAACCCGGACCTGATCCAGACCATCATCGCCTGCATCAAGCGTCACGGCATTGATCCCACCCGGCTCAAACTGGAAATCACCGAAAGCGACGTCATGACCAATCCGGACGTCACGGTGCAGAAATTGCGAGTGCTCAAGGATCTGGGCGTGTCCATCCTGGTCGACGATTTCGGCACCGGGTATTCGTCCATGAGCTACCTGCAACGCTTTCCCATCGACACCCTGAAAATCGACCGCAGCTTTGTCAGCCAGCTGGACCAGCACGCCAACCGCGTCATTGTCCGCACCATCGTCAACCTGGCCCACAGCCTCGGTCTGTCCGTGGTGGCCGAAGGCATCGAAACCCCGCAGCAACTCTCGGCCCTGCACGACATGGGCTGCGAATTCGCCCAGGGGTTTCATCTCTCAAGGCCGATTTTCCAGGATCAGGTCGAGCAGTTCATCGCCCGGCACCTTGCCAACGCATAACGGGCGTTTCCAGCTGTCGCGAAAACGCCCGTTTCTTTCTGCAGTCCCCGGACCGATCTAAACGCGACCGACAATGCTCTTGGCCGGTACAAGCCCCGTGGCCGCGGCCGAGACAATGTTCCCGGCCACACCCGGTCCATCCCCGGCCACAAACAGCCCGGCGATCTCTGTTTCCAGATTCTCCCTGCACTCAACCTGGGTGGCAAAGAACTTGATCTCCGGGGCATAGAGCAGGGTCTCGTCGTTGGCCACGCCGGGCACGACGAGGTTGAGCTTTTCCAGCCCCTCGACCAGATTGGCCAGAATGCGCTCGGGCAGGGCCATGGCGATATCGCCGCAGACAACTTTTTTCAGCGTCGGCTCAATGTAGCTGTTGCGGATGCGGTTCCAGGTGGACCGCCGACCGCGCTTCAAATCCCCGAAACGTTGCAAAATTGGCTTGCCGCCGCCAATGAGGGTGGCCAGGCGTCCGATGGATTCGCCGTAGGCCTGGTTATCGGTGACCGGTTCGTTGAGGACGACCTTGGACAAAAATGCGAAGTTCGTGTTCTCGCTCTTTTTGTCCATGTAGGCATGCCCGTTGACGCAGACAAAGTCCTGATAATTCTCCTGGGCGATGAACCCGCCGTAGTTGGTGCAGAAGGTCCGGGTCAGATCGTCGTACTTGCTGGTGCGGATGAAAAAGGTCGGATCGTAGATAATGGAGCACAGGTCCTGCATGATCTCGTTATGAACCTCGACCCGCACGCCGACCTCAATGCCGCGCTGGGTCACGACGAGACCGTGACGCTGCACAAGCCCACCGACCCACTCCGCCCCCACCCGACCCGGAGCCAGGATGACGTTGGGCGCATGGTACTGCGTCTTGTCAGTCACCACCCCCCGCACCTTGTCCCCGTCGACCAGGATGTCCCGGACCTCTTCACTGGTGGCCACGGTCACGCCTTTGGACTGGATGTACTCAACCATGCCGGTGATGTGTCCGGGAAGGTTGTCGCTGCCGAGATGTTTCTGCTTGATGACCAGCAGGTCGATACCGAACTTGCGGGCTTCCTTGCGGATGGATCTGGCCTCGTCGATGTTGGTCGGGTAGACCTGCCCGTCCATGCCGAAGCGGTTGAAGATGGCCTCGGTCTCATCAATCAGGGCCATGGCCTGGCCGGCGCTCATGAACTGGGTCAGGTCGGTCTTGCCCAGCTTGTGGATGAAATTGAGCTTGCCGTCGGAAAAAAGGCCTGCCCCGCCCATGCCGGACAGGATGTTGCACGGCTTGCAGTGGATGCAGTCCTGGTCACCGGTCAGCGGACAATTGCGGGACTTGGACTTGCGCCCCTTTTCAATCAGCAGGACATCCAGCCCAGAGTGCTCCGCGAGGTAGAATGCGGCAAAAAGACCGGCCGGCCCGCCGCCGACAATGATGACATCGTAATTCTTCTTGTCCATCCCTACTTTCCTTCGGCCTTTTTCTTACGGGCCGACATGGTGTGCCGTTTCTGCGCCGAAAGCTCGACCTTGCGCAGACGGATGTTCTGGGGCGTGACCTCGACCATCTCGTCGTCGCGGATGAAATTCAGGGCCTTCTCCAGGGTCATGGGCAGCACCGGAGTGAGAATGATGGCTTCATCCTTGCCCGACGCGCGCATGTTGGTCAGCTTTTTTTCCTTGGTCGGATTGACGTCGATATCGTTATCGCGGTTGTGCTCACCGATGATCATGCCCTCGTAGACCGCGTCACCCGGCTGGATGAACATGCGTCCGCGCGGCTCCAGGTTGAAAATGGCGTAAGGCACGGCCTGGCCCTGCCGGTCGCAGACCAGAGATCCCGAAAAACGGCTGGGAAAATCCCCCCGGTATTCGCCGTACCCGTCAAACAGGGAGTTCATGATACCCGTGCCCTTGGTGTCGGTCAGAAATTCGTCCCGATAGCCGATAAGCGCCCGCGAAGGCACGGAAAATTCCATGCGCACCCGCCCGCCGCCGTTGTTGACCAGATTGACGAGCTTTCCCCGGCGCATGGACAGCTTTTCCGTGACCACGCCCATGAAGGCTTCATCACAGTCCACGTAGACATGCTCCAGGGGTTCCTGCAGCTGGCCATCCTTTTTTCTGTAGATGACTTCGGGCCTTCCCACACCCAATTCAAATCCCTCGCGGCGCATGGTTTCGATGATGATGGCCAGCTGGAATTCCCCCCGGCCCTTGACGATCATGGAATCCTTGTCCTCGCTCTCCTCGACCTGAATGGCGACATTGGTCAGGGCTTCCTTTTCCAGCCGCTCCTTGATCTTGCGCGACTGGACGATCTTTCCCTCGCGGCCGGCAAACGGGGACGTGTTGATGGTGAAGCGCATGGACACGGTCGGTTCGTCGACATCAATGCGAGGCAGGCGCACAGGAGAATCCTTCAGGCAGATCGTGTCGCCGATGCCGACTTTGTCCAGCCCGGCCAAGACCACGATATCGCCCATTTCCACCCGCTGCTGATCCTTGAGCTGCAATCCTTCGTAGGCCTGAACCTTGGCCGGCCGGAAAGCGGTCTGGGCTTCGTTGTCGCCCATGCACAGCAAATCGGTCTTTTCCTGCAGAAAGCCGGCCTTGATCTTGCCGATGACCAACCGGCCGAG
Organism: uncultured Desulfovibrionaceae bacterium; assembly: GCA_964651415.1. GTDB lineage: Bacteria > Desulfobacterota > Desulfovibrionia > Desulfovibrionales > Desulfomicrobiaceae > Desulfomicrobium. The sequence goes on along the minus strand of CAZYZA010000079.1, from coordinate 1,907 downwards.
GTAGTCCGAATAACCAAGGTCGGAAACAAGCATCTGGAACGGAGCGGCCGGATCGAACCGAGGGCCGGGAATGCGCTCAAGGATGAGGTCAAAAAGGCAATGCAGGTTCTCGCCCCGCTCGTCCAGGGTCGGCGAAGCCACGCCGTCGCGGCCGATGGCGTAGAGCACCGGAAATTCGAGCTGCTCTTCATCCGCGCCGAGGTCAATGAACAGGTCGTAGACCTCGTCCAGCACTTCCTGCGGCCGGGCGTCGGCGCGGTCGATCTTGTTGACCACGACCAGAATGGGCAGGCTCGCATCCAGCGCTTTCTTCAGGACGAAACGGGTCTGGGGCAAAGGGCCTTCGGAAGAGTCCACCAACAGAACCGCGCCATCAACCATGGACAGGGCGCGCTCGACCTCGCCGCCGAAATCGGCGTGACCCGGCGTGTCGACGATGTTGATTTTCACGTCGCGCCAGCGCACGGAACAGTTTTTGGCGGCAATGGTGATGCCGCGTTCGCGCTCCAGATCCATGGAATCCATGATCCGTTCGTCCACCGCCTGGTTGTCCCGAAACACTCCGGACTGACGGAACATGGCGTCGACCAGGGTGGTCTTGCCGTGGTCGACGTGGGCGATGATGGCTATATTTCTGATATGATCGTTATTCTGCAAGGTGGGCACTCTTTTTCCTCCAGGGCATAAAAAACGGCTTCCAGGATTGAAGCCGCGTGATGGTGGCCGGCGCACGGCGCACGACACTATTTTGCCTCTACGCAAAGTCCGGAGGTCGCGTCAAGAGGGCAAATTCAGGGAGTCTAGCGCCCTCCGGCACAGCGCAGATTGCGCAAAGAGTCCTGAAACAAAACCTCGATGGTATTGGGGCGCATGAACTTCTGCACTGCCCCAAGCCCGAAAGTCGGGTGAGAAATCACATCTCCGGCCTTGAAACAGCCGGTCATGGCATATGCGATGGGCGTATTTTCGGCCACCGCTTTTTCCCACATGGCTTCGACCATGGAGCTTTGCTTCTTGGCCGCAGCGGATTGGCGGGGCGCCTTGGGCTGCGTTGCGCGCGTCTTGGGTTCGGCTGCGGCAGCCTTTAGCGGCTTGAAAGCATGACGCCCGCCGCAGACCTTGCATTCCACCTTGGCGATCTTCTCGCCGTCCATGACCACCACATGGTGATCGGTGACGATCTTGCATTTTCTGCACTGCGATTCCACGGAACTGCCGGCCTGAATCTGATTCTGAGTCATGAATAATCCTTGAAACTGAACGTGATGGAAAAAAAAGCCACAAGGAGAGCTCCTTGTGGCGCTGTGATGTGTGAGAACGACATTAGCGGGTTCCCTTCCCGGAGGCAATGGCGGATTGAGCCGGAAAATCACCTGCCCGAACAAACGCGGCCCGGCCAGATGGACATTTTCCCTTCCGGCCGTTACCGCACCAGCCATGACACCTGCCATCATGGCCGCCAAAAAGGCCAAAATACCCTTCTCTGTCCACGAATACAGCCATGAACGCGATTGCCGGTCCTACGGCCTGGAAGCGGCCGAAAAGCTCAGGCTGGACCCGGCCCGCATCTTCAAGACCCTGATCGCCGACCTGGGCGACGAACTGGTGGTCGGCATCATTCCGGTCACGGCCATGCTCAGCCTCAAGAACATCGCCCTCGCCGCCGGATCAAAAAAAGCCGTCATGGCTGACAAGGCAGCCGCTGAACGCGCCACCGGCTATGTCCTGGGCGGGATCAGCCCTCTGGGACAAAAAAAACGGCTGCGGACCTTTATTGACGATTCGGCCGCAAAGCACGCCACCGTCCTGGTCAGCGCCGGCCGTCGCGGACTTGAGATCGAACTCTGTGCGCAGGATCTGGCGCGGCTGACCAATGCCGCCTTTGCCCCGCTGTGCGGTTCGCCGTA
>CAZYZA010000078.1:0-16465 GCA_964651415.1 uncultured Desulfovibrionaceae bacterium | reverse complement strand
GAGAAAAAGGCGCTCGAAGAAACCCTGCGCAGATACGCCGGCCACCGGGAACGCACGGCCCAGGCCCTGGGTATCAGCCGTCGCACCCTGCAGTACCGCCTCAAGAAGTACGGACTGACCACCAGATAAAAAAAGGCCGACTCCCCCGGAGGAGAGTCGGCCCTTCAGCTTGGCGCCTAGCCCTGCATCAGAGGCCGCAGGCGTCCTGCAGATAACGGAAACGCAGATTGCGAGTGACCAGCACCGGGCAGGACGCTCCTTCCAGCACGCGGGTGACCACGCTGCCCATGATCACGTTCTCCAGCACGGACAAGCCACGCGAACCGATAACAATGAGGTCGCAGTCAAGCTCGTCCTGCAGATTCAAAATCACATAATCCGGACGGCCGCTGCGGGTGATCAGCTCCACATCCATGCCGCAGGGCTCCAGCATCCTCTTGTGTTCTTCGAGCACAGCCATGGACCTGGCCTCATTGGCCTTGCGCACCTTGTCGGCCATCTCCCCGCCGATGGTCATGTTGACCGGTTCCGTCACATTGACCAGGTAGATTTTCGGATGTCTGGAATTGACCAGATGCGCCCCATACTTGGCCGCGTTTTTGGATGAATCCGAACCATCAACCGGAATAAGCACTTTTTCAACCTTGATCATACGTATCTCCATGGCGGCCGGGCCGCCCGCGTTGCGATTAGTGGAAGAACAAAATGTTCATCAGCACGAAGCATGGCACGAGGATGCCTGCGGACCAGGCCATATAGCCGAAAAAGCTGGGCATCTTGATACCGCCGGTTTCCGCGATGGACCGAACCATGAAGTTCGGGGCGTTGCCGATGTAGGTGCAGGCTCCAAAGAAAACCGCGCCGGCGGAAATGGCCAGCAGCGTTCCGACCTCGGCCATCAGACGCGAAGCATCGCCACCGGCCGTGTTGAAGAAGACGACATACGTCGGTGCATTGTCGAGAAATGCGGACAAGGAACCGGTCAGCCAGAAGTACATGGTATGATTGTCCATGCCCTCGGCGGTCTTGACCATGGCGATAACGTTGCTGAGCGCCCCGTCCATGCCGGCGCGCAGGATGGAGATGGCCGGAATCATGGAAATGAAGATTCCGGAGAAAAGCTTGGCCACTTCCCGAATGGGCTCCCAGTCGAACTCGTTGCGGCGACGGATTTCCAGAGCCGTAGTCTTCAGGCTGACACCGGCCAGGATGAGAAGCAGGATGTCGCGGGCAATGTTCTGCAGCTCGACATGCACTTCGTAAACGGTAATTTCCACGCCCGGCTTCCACATGCCGCTCATCAGTACGCCGGCGACCACGCCGCCCAGCAGCAGCAGGTTGTGCGTGCCTTCCAGGCGCAGCTTGCCGTCCTGACCGGCGTCAGGCGATTCCGGCCGGCCTTCCTTGTTGAACAGATAGGTGTCGATGGCGAAATACAGCGCCAGTAAAATGACTGAAAGAACTGCAAAAGGCACAAACATGTGCACCGTGGTCCAGAAGAAGGACACGCCCTTCAAAAAGCCCAGGAACAGCGGCGGATCACCCAGGGGAGTGAGGCTGCCGCCGATGTTGGCGACCAGAAAGATGAAAAAGACAATGGTGTGCACTTTGTATTTGCGATGCGCAATGGCCCGCATCAGGGGGCGGATCAGCAGCATGGCCGCGCCGGTGGTTCCCATCCAGCTGGCCAGCAGGGTGCCGATGAGCAGGATGCCGGTGTTGACCTGCGGCCTGCCGACCAGGGAGCCGCGCAGGCACACGCCGCCGGCAATGGTAAAGAGCGAAAAGAGCAGAATGATAAAGGAAATGTACTCCAGAAAAAGGACGTGCAGCACATTGTACAGGGCCAGGCTGAAACCATAAACCAGGGCGTAGGGAATGATAAAGGCCGCGCCCCAGAAGGCAGCCACCTTGCCGTAGTTATGGTGCCAGAAATGAGGAATAGTCAGGGGCATGATGGCGATGGACAAAAGCAGGCCGGCAAAAGGCACCACCCACAACACACCCATTTCCTTGCCGATTTCATCAGCGGCATGATGCAGTCCCCCGGCAGCCCAGGCCTCCGCACCAATTCCCAACAGACCCAGGCCGATGGCGACCAGACAAAAAAACCAGACAGCATTTTTTTTCATCCGACGTTCTCCTTGCAGACTGCCGCCCTGGACAACAGTCAACTCCCTTGCAGGTTACGGGCATCAGCGACGATGCCCCGAACTCCCCTCTCCACGGTTGGCGACCATGCCGCCTCATCCCACGAGGCATGGGACGACCGTTCCCCAAAATGCCTGACGAACTGCTTCGAACAGCAGAAAACCAACTGTCTCTGTCCGAATTTTATCCATGAGTACGGATGGTTCCGAGCTCGGTACGGAATATTCGCACGGCGGGTCCATATGTCATATCCGGACATGGGGCAAGGGGGGGCGAAAAAGCCCGCCAATGTTCAATATGCTGTGTCAATCGTTTTGTTGCATACGAGGTAACGGCGCGCGGGCGTGTTTATCGGCTGAGTCTTCGCATGCCTTCGATAATCCGACATCGCGCAGGAGCTCGCCCTCTTCGTAGTTGACCGTCAGAAAAAAGGCAGGCCAGGCACATGGGTCCGCCCCTGACGGCGGGCGAACTGCGCAGTTATGCACAAGAGCTGAACAACTGAAATTACCGTAGCGACACTGATTGTCGGGTTACGAACATGCTGCGAACATATCGGCACCAAGGGCGCTTTGTGCCCTTGGCAGGCTGTCAATTATGTTCATAAACGCCCATCAACTTGATTTATAAGAAAATATTTATAAACAATCGGGGAAGATTCTGTTCGTTATCTTTCTGCAGAAGGGGGCCGCAGGTGCCGAGCAACACCTTTTTGGCATCGGAACTGTTTATTCGGGCGGGTCGTGGGAGTGAAGCGCCAATAGAATCGGGTCTTCTGCGCGAGGGCGTAACATAAAGGGGCGAAAAATTTATCGCCCCTACGGCGGACATTCGCACGGAACATGCGTGCTCGTCTCACTGTGCGTCCAACGTACTCTCCCGGGGGGTTGGCGGGGTGTCTCAGGCTATGTATGAAATCAATCCGTCGTCTATGAATCAAACGCGTAGGGGCGAACCTATGTGTTCGCCCTCTTTGCCTGTTTTACCGTCAGAGAAAAGGCAGACACGCGGGTCTGCCCCTACGGGGAACAAAAAAATTGGCGCTGAACCCGGTTACGGGATCAACGCCAACGTGATGCGTGGGAAACAGACAATCAGCCAGGCACCGAGACTACAGGCCTCGATATTCCTGCACACCCATCATCCGGTGAAAATCCTCGGGCTGTCGGATCTGCACGGCCCCCGGCTTTTCGGCCCAGCCCTGAGTTGCGTACCGCGTGCCTTGAACCTGAACCAGAACCCTGGTGCCCGCCCGGCCCAACACCAGTGTTTCGTAGGTTCTGACGACCTCGGGCAAGGTCAGTCGTTCCAGGGCGACCAGGGTTTGCTCCCTGCTGTCAAAGCGGCTGTTTCCGAGACGCAAGTCCGTTTCCAGCCAGCCGAATTCCTCGTCCAGGGTGTCCGGAGTCTTGGTCAGGGAGGCGATCACGCCCTGGCGCACGGTTTCGAACTCGTCGGCACTCAACCGGCGCAGATTCCGCAGCGCCGAAAAATAGAACGACTCGAAGCGGCCGGCCAGACCGGCCGTGCCCTGGACCGGACTCTGGACGCCGAAACCGATACCTGCCGCGTGGGCAAACATGACCGGAAAGGTGGTGGCCACATATCCCAGCTGTTCCTCGGTCCGCAACCGGCTGAAAAAACGGTTGGAGAGCAGACCTTCCAGCACCAAAACCCGAGCCTTCATGTCGGAGGTGGTTTGCGGTGAAAGAAAGAGTTCAACCAGGGCGCTGTCCTCAAGAACGCTGTCTCGTCGGTAGTCGGCAACCACTCCGGGTCTGGGCAGGATGCGTCCGGTTTGAAGCGGGCCGCCCGCTTCTGTCCCGATATAGGTTTCCAGAGCCGAGGCGATTTTCTTCAGGGTATCGGGCCGGACGTTGCCAAAACCCATAACCGAAAAGCGCAAATCGCGGCGCAAGTCACGCAGATAGCCCCTGAAGTCATCAAGGCCGATTTCGGCCGCTGCAGTCCGCACCTCCCGATGGTCCCGGGACAGCGGCCGCAACAGGGTCCGCATCTGGCCCATGGCCTGACCGAACAGTCCCTGTTTTTCCAGGTTGGCCAGGTTGCGCAGATATTCGACCCTGGCCCGTTCAAAATCCTCCTCTTCCACAGGGCGTTCCAGAAATTCCAACACCTTGAGCAACAAATCATCCTGGTGCTGGCTAAAGCCGCCGATACGAATGACCAGCCCTTCATCACCGGATACCGCCAGGCCCAGCCCGGCTTCGGCCGCCTGGTAGCGAAGCCCGGCCTGGGTCTGGGCCAGCAACTCCAGCAGCAATCCCTGCATGGCGGTCTGAGGGAGGGTCGAGGCAAAACCCGTGGATTGCAGGCGGGCCATGAGAATAGCCTTGGGCTCCTGCCGATAGCGTGATCCCCCGTGCCAGACGGTCAGACCGGGACGGTCCACGATCTTGTTCGGATTTGTCGCGGCCGTTTCCGCCACCAGGGAAAAGTCGTCCGGCACAAAGGGATTGAGCGCGGGCAGACTCAAATGCTGTCTCTCCCCCAGTTCGGCCCAGGCCCGAAAATCTGCCTCAACCAGATGGCGCACGCTGTACGGAGTCTGGTAGAAAAAAGCCTCCCGATCCACGGGCTGATCCGCGCCAACGTGAAAGATACGGGCATTGGCCGGAGTCAGGGCTTCCAGCACCCCGGCCACGGCCGAACGATCGAAATAATCCAGCCGATAAGGACCATAGTGCACGTCCTCCACCGGATAACGGAGCATAATCCCGGCAGCCTGGGCCACATACTCAAAACCGCTGCTGATGGGCGCATATCGGAACTCCATCTCCATCATATTCTTCAGCTGGTCATAGTACTCCTGACCAATGCCTTGCCGGCGCGCCACGTCCAGGTAGGCAAAGACCGTGGCCAGTACTTCGTCACGGCGGGCATCCCCGGTTTCGGTCAGTTGCATGAACAGGGATAAGATGGCGCCGTTGCGCAGGGTTGTGGTATCCGCCCCCACCGAGAGCCCCAGCACCAGCCCCTTGTCCCGAAGGACTTCAACCAGGGAGTTCTCGGTTTCCGTACCCAGCACCGAAGCCACGACCTCCAGGGGCTTGGTCGCACGGCTGTCCGCATCCGCCGGCAGTACGAATTCGAGGGTGATGCTCCGGGCCTCCCGCACAGGACGCACGCCGAAAACAACGCCCTGCTCTGCCGCCGTCACCGGCAGAACGGTCGGCGGAACCACGGTCGCACGTCGATTGGGAATGACCGCCAGTGCGCTGCGGGCCAGAGCCTCCAGTTCATCCAGGGTTTGGGGGCCGTAAAGGGCGGCTTTCATCAGGCCGGCGCAGTACCAGGTCTGATGAAAGCGAACCAGCTCTTCCTGCAGGATGCTGCCCGGTTTGTCGGACAAGGTCTCCAGATTGCCGCCGGAAAAGCGGGTGACCGGGTGCTCCGGATTCATGGTTCCCAGGGTCAGCATGGCCAATCGGCGGCCGTCGCTGTGCTTCATGGACTCCATTTCCGCATGCACTGCGTTGCGCTCCTTGTCGGCATAGACCGGATCGAGCAGGGGATGGGCCAAAGTGTCGGCCATGCGCTGCAGGGCCTCGGCAAAGGCGGGAGCGTCGACCTCCATCATGTAGGACGTGAACGTATAGCCCGTGGCCGCGTTGGTCCGTCCTCCGTTGCGGTTGATGAAAGACTGGTATTCCTCTGGTCCGGGATAAGAGGCGGAACCCAGAAAAAGCATGTGCTCCAGATAGTGGGCCAGGCCGAGCTGGGAGTCGGGATCGTCCAGATTGCCGATGGGCAGGGCAATGGCCGCGGCAGCCTTGGCGGCACGCTCATCCTGAACCAGCAGCACGGTCAGGCCCGTATCCAGGGTCAGGGTGCGAAAAGAGCGGTAATCCGTGTCCGAAACCCGGACAGGAGCAGAGAAAACCGGCAAGGCCTGCAGTAGAATGAACAAAACAAAAAAAACAATGCGCAAAACGGGCATGAAAACTCCTCGCAGACAAACGTTATGAATAGAGGGTCAACTCAACCTCAGCACATGCTCAATCTCCGGCCACATGCTCCGCACGCACCGGCGTCCTTCCTCAATAGCCTCTGCGGCCCGGTGGAATTCGAGCAGGCCGATATGAGACAGTTTGGGTGAAAGCAGAATGTCCGGCGGATCACCGGCCAATCGGCTGCGGGTGATCCGCTCCTGGGCGATATTCACGGACCCGGCCATGGCGTCGAACAGACTCGGCGGCTGATCTTCGTCCCGGGAAAAAAGCGGGGCCGCGTACTCCCGGACCAGATCGGTCAGGACATCGGTCATTTTTCCGTTCTTTTTGGGTTCTTTCTTCGGAGTCGGGACAAAGTGCTTGCCGACAATGTCGCCATTCAGGTTCACGGCCAGGACCACGTCGGCCCCCAATGCCCGACAAACCGTGACCGGAACGGGATTGACCAATCCACCGTCGACCAGCCACCGATCATCGTGACGGATGGCCGGAAAGAGGCCGGGCAGGGCCATGGATGCCCAGACCGCCTCCAGCATGGGGCCGGACGTGAACCAGACCTCCCGGCCCGACTCAAGATCCGTGGCCACGCTTGCAAATCGGACAGGAAAATCCTCAATGCGGGCGCGATCCGAGACCACGTGCTTGTCCAAAAAGGCATGCAGGCGCTTGGTGTTTACAAACCCGTTCAAGAACGGGCTGACCTCGAAAAATCTCGCGATCTGCAACCGGTTCAAAGCCAGAATCCACTCTTCGAGCTTATGGAGATTGCCCGCGACATGAGCCGCTGCGACCAGAGCGCCCACGGAAGTGCCGCAGACAACGCCAGGAACAATGCCGGCTTCGGCCAGAGCGCGGATCACGCCGACATGGGCCCAACCACGGGACGAACCGCTGCCCAAGGCCAGACCGAATGTGATCTGCCGCCCCTTCATCTTTTGCGTTTCGTTGAACATGGTTCAACAGGTAACGCCCCCCGCCACGGCGTCAAGGCCTGATCCGCCACTGCCCCCGGACAACCCAACACAAGATTGACCCTCTCCCTTCTTCCTGGCTACGAACCGTTCGTGGGATGAACTGAAATTGTACTCGATGCCGACGCCCCTTCCCGTGCGACGTTCGTCAAACCGCAGCGCCGGGGAGGCGTCTTTCCCAATCCATCACAGGAGACGCCATGAGCCGCCTTGTTTTTGTCACGGATTTCGACGGAACCATCACCGCCAATGATTTTTACAAACTGGTCGCAGCCCGCCTCCTGCCCCCTGACGCCTTGATTCCCTGGCAGGAATACCGCGCCGGTGTCATAACTCATTTCGAAGCCTTGCGCAGAATTTTCGCCTGTATCCGCACCACCGAATCCGAAATGCTGGACATTGTCCGCGACATGGCTCCGGACCCGCTCCTTGACGAATCCGTCGCAGCTCTGCGCGCCGCCGGATGGAAAATCGTCGTGGCTTCGGCCGGATGCGCCTGGTACATCGAACGGGTCCTGACTTGGGCCGGCCTGAATATCGGTCCGGACGGGGATGTGGAGGTTCACGCCAACCCGGGACAGTTTTCGCCGCAGCACGGCCTGACCATGCACCTTCCGACCGACGCTTCCTTCCTTTCCCCTGAAACCGGCGTGGACAAGGCTGCCATTGTCCGTTTTTATCTCAATCAAGGCGCGACCGTAGCCTTTGCCGGCGACGGTTTTGCCGACCTGCCCGCGGCCATGCTGGTTGCCCCGGAACTACGCTTTGCCCGGGCGGACCTGGAAACCGCGTTGCAGGAACAGGGACTGGCCGGACGGCCCTTTTCCAGGTGGGCCGATGTTGTCGAAGCCTTGTTGGGCAGACAGTCGACCTGAAATTTCGCCTCTGCGAGCACATTTTTTTTGCCCTAAGCACCATGATTTTGTAACCAGATCGTCACACGGCCGTCACGTCGGGCAAAACCTTGTCAGCTATTGGTCACCGCAGACCTGCGGCGATTGCCGGATGCGCGACGGGACAAGGATTGACCGATAACGGCGGGTGGGGAAAACCGCGCCAAACAGGCTCCGCAAAGCCCTTGCATGGCCGGCTTTGCGCTGAACATGGCCCGAACCCACCGTGTCCTGATCCGTTTTCCCGCGAGGCCTATGTTTGCCACGGTGGCGAACTGAAACAACATTATACGTGAGGAGATGAAGATGTTGAAACGACTGACAAGCCTTCTGATGTTCGTGATGCTCTTGGCTGTCGCGGCCCCGGCCATGGCCGACGAGTGCTCGTATCGCGGTTTGCTGGACGCCCAGTACTGCGACGAGGACCGCGACCTGGTCGCCGACGGAGCGCAGCCCGGCAATTGCAAGGATCCATCCACACTGGTTTTCACCTACACCCCGGTGGAAGACCCTGCCGTATATCAGGACTTGTTCGACGACTTCATGGCCCACATGAAAAAGGTCACCGGCAAAAACGTCATGTACTACACCGTGCATTCCAATTCGGCCCAGGTTGAAGCCATGCGCTCCGGCCGCCTGCATGTGGCCGGATTTTCCACCGGCCCCACCGGCTTTGCCGTTAACCTGGCCGGGTACGTTCCCATTGCCGTCAAAGGCGATGCCGACGCATTTCAGGGCTACAACCTGATCGTGGTCGTGAAAAAAGACAGCCCCATCCAGACTCTGGCCGACCTGAAGGGAAAGAAAGTGGCCCACACCTCCGCGTCCTCCAATTCCGGCAACCTGGCTCCGCGCGCCCTTTTCCCTCCCCTTGGCCTGGTGCCTGACGAAGATTACACCGTGGTCTACTCCGGCAAGCACGATCAGTCCGTCATGGGCGTGGCCCACGGCGACTATGACGCCGCGCCCGTCGCCTCGGACGTTTATGACCGCATGGTCCGAGCCGGCCGCGTCAAGGAAGGCGAACTGCGTGTCATCTACACCAGCGCCCGTTTTCCCACCTCCTCCTTTGGCTATTCCAGCCAGCTTTGCCCGGAACTGCGCGAAAAAATCGTTGAAGCCTTCAACACCTACAGCTACACCGAGGCCATGAAGACGGCGTTCGACGGCGCGGACCGTTTCTACCCCATCACCTACAAAACCGATTGGGCCGTGATCCGGGACATTGCCGAAGCCACAGGCACCAGCTTCAATGAAGAGGGCCTCAAGGCCATGATCGCCAAGGAAAAAGAAGACGCTGAAAAGAAAAAGCAATAACCGCAACAAGGCAAAAACGTGACGTCAGCACAGAGCAGGAGCGGAGGCCCGGGCCTCCGCTCCCTGATCGTTCAAAATCTGGTCAAGGAATACGTACCGGGCAAACCGGTACTCGCCGATCTCTCCTTCCAAGTCCAAGGACGCAGCACCGTGGCCATCATCGGCCCCTCGGGAACAGGCAAGAGCACCTTGCTTCGCTGCATCAACCGCCTGATTGAGCCCACCAGCGGGACCATCACGGTTGCCGGACATGAAATCACCAGCCTTTCCGGCCGAAAACTGCGCCTGGCCAGACATCATGTGGGCATGGTCTTCCAGGAATTCAATCTGGTGGAACGACTGTCGGTCATCGAAAACGTGCTCTGCGGCCGCCTTGGCTTTGTCCCCGTCTGGCGGGCCTGGCTGCGCAAATTCAGGCAGGACGACATCAACCGCGCCTTCGAGCTCCTCGACATGGTCGGTTTGACGGATTTCGCCACCCAGCGGGCAGACTCCCTGTCCGGCGGCCAGCGCCAACGCGTGGGCATCGCCCGGGCCGTGATGCAGAATCCGGACGTGATCATGGCCGATGAGCCGACCTCATCCCTGGACCCCAAGACATCCGTGGAGATCATGGAGCTGCTCAACGACTTTTCCACGTCCCACGATATTCCGGTCCTGATCAACATGCACGACGTCAACCTGGCCAAACGGTTCGCCGACCGCATCATCGGCATGTCCCAGGGCCGCATTCTTTTCGACGGACCTCCCCGGGACCTGACCGACGAACACCTCAAACAGATCTACGGCGGTGAGGACTGGCTGTCATGAGCACCGCGGCACAGCGCAGAGCGTTCAAGCCCAACTGGCCGGCCCGTTTTGGCTGGCTGTTGCTGGCCGCCTATTGTTTCTACGCCATCTGGACTCTGGACATCAGCTGGTCCAGATTTGTCGCCGGCCTGGCCAACGGAGCCAAATTTTTGGGCAGCATGGTCCCGCCCAATTTTGCCCGTTGGCAGCTTCTTCTTAACAACCTTCTGGAAACACTGGAAATAGCCGTCATCGCTTCCGCCTTTGGCGTTATGTTGTCTCTGCCCATCGGGCTGATCGCCGCCCGCAATCTGATGCCTGCATGGGCGACCTGGCCTGCGCGGACAGTGATCGCCATCAGCCGCTCCTTTCACCCGGTCATTTTCGCCATATTGTTCGTCAAGGCCGTTGGCTTCGGCCCCCTGGCCGGCATCCTGACCCTGATTTTCGCGTCCATCGGCTTTATCGGCAAACTCTTCGCCGAAGCCATCGAAGAGATTTCCCTCAAGCCGGTCGAGGCCTGCCGGGCTGCCGGCGCACCGTTCATGAGCATCATTCTCTTCGCCGTGCTCCCCCAGGTGCAAAACCGCTTTATCGGCTTTGCCACCTACCAGTTCGACGCCAACATCCGCAACTCGACCATGGTCGGCATTGTCGGCGCCGGCGGCATCGGCGGCACCCTTTTTGCCGCTTTCCAGCGCTTTGATTACGATTTCCTGGCCGCCATCCTTCTTTCCATCATCGCCCTGGTCATGCTCGGCGAATACCTGGCTTCCATCGTCAAGGCGGTTTTCAATGACTGATCGAACCTGGCAACGCTTCACTCCGGCCCAGCGCCTGGCCAGATTTGCCATATTCCTCAGTGCAGGACTGGCCCTGGCCGTATCCCTGCGCACTGTCCAGGTGATCCCGGAATTCATCTACGACGCCCCGACGCAGATGGCCGACATGCTGACCCGCATGTGGCCTCCGGACACATCGCACTACAAAACCGGCGTGCATGACGCCCTGATCGAAACCATGCACATCGCCGGCATGGGCACCATCCTGGCGCTGATTCTGTCTTTGCCCATTGCCCTGCTGGCCGCCAACAACATCACCCCCATTCCGGCCCTGAACTGGCTGGCCAAATTCATCCTGGTCTCCTCGCGTTCGGTCAACACCCTGGTCTGGGCCATTCTCTGCGTGGCCGTCTTCGGACCCGGCGCCCTGGCCGGCACCATCGCCATTGGATTTCGATCCATCGGATTCTGCGGAAAGCTGCTGGGCGAAGCGCTCGAAGAATGCAACAAAGGTCCCATCGAAGCCCTGAGAGCCGCTGGAGCCCCCTGGCCGAGCATTTTCCTCAAAGCGTACTGGCCGCAGGTTTCCCCGGCCTTCTGGGGCATCACCCTGTTCCGGTGGGACATCAATGTCCGCGAATCCGCAGTTATCGGGCTGGTCGGAGCCGGCGGCATCGGCATGGCTCTGGACACGGCCATCAATCTGTTCCGATGGAACCAGGTCGCCCTAATCCTGCTGTGCATTTTCGCCGTCGTCATTGTCGCCGAGATTGTTGTAACGAAAATCCGACAACGCATCATCTGAGCACTACCGGCTCCAAATACGTTCAACACTTCCCTGCAAGACTGATCTTCTAACAGCAAAGCATTGGTCCTGCAGGGTTTTTTGTCCCGATCCGCTGGGGTTTCAAGGCGCCGCAGACATCTCCCCGTAGCCTGAGCACATCAATTTACATCGGTTTGCGGATTTGCCCTTGATCGTTTTACGAAAATGACGTACGGTTGCACACCATTGAAACAACCCCAACGCTATCGTCCCTGGAAATGATTGCAGCGCCTGTCTGCAGGAGTAACTCATGTCTCAGCCATCCGTCCGGCATCCGATTGATGACTCTGCCACCTTCGCATCCATGGAATGTGAGTTTTTCCGCGACGCCCTGATGCACTCTCCCATCGGCGTATTCATCACCACCCCGTCGGGCCGATTCACCTTTGCCAACCATGCCATGGCCCGCATTCTGGGCTATGCCTCGCCCGACGAACTCATGGCTTTGGTCACGGATATTTCCACCCAGGTTTACTGCGACCCGGCGGACCGGGACAGTTTTCTGCGGCAACTGGAATTGTGCGACGAACTGGGGAATCAGGAAGGTCGGGTCAGGAGAAAGGACGGCTCCGTCATCTGGCTGACGGGTTCCACGCAGGCCGTCAGGGATGAAACAGGCCGGATTGTCTACCACCGCGGATACGTCACCGATATCACCATCCGCAAGCAAACCGAAGAAGAGCTGGTGCGATCCGAACAGAAATATCGGGAACTGGTGGAGAACATCAACGATGTGGTCTACGATGTCGCCCTTGACGGGCGCATCCGGTATCTGAGTCCTTCCGCGCGCAATATCTTCGACGACGCCGACAGTCTGGTCGGGCTGCCTTTTCTGGACATCGTCGATCCCGCTGACCGGGAGCAGGCCGTGACCAACTGGGCCATGATGCTGCAGGGATCCTTCAGGCCCAACGAATACCGACTGCGTCTTGGTCCTGACAAAACGATCTGGGTCCGCACTTCCAGCCGACCCGCCGTACATGACGGCCGGGTCACGGGCATTGTCGGCGTGCTCCAGGACATCACCGATCGCAAGCTGGCTGAGGACAGAGTCCGCGATAGCGAAATCCGCTATCGCGGACTGTCGACCATGATCCGTCTGATCTGCGACAATGTCCCGGACATGATATGGGCCAAAGATCTGGAAAAACAATATATTTTCGCCAACAAGGCCATCTGCAGAGGCCTGCTCGGCGCAGACGACGTCGACGAGCCCATCGGCAAGACCGACCTGTATTTTGCCCTGCGGGAACGAGCCCGCCACGCTGACGACCCATCCTGGCATACTTTTGGTGAAATCTGTCGCGACACGGATCAGATCACCATGGATGCGGGCCGACCGCAACAATTCGATGAGTACGGCAACGTCCAGGGAAAATTTTTGTTCCTTGACGTGCGCAAGGCGCCATTGCTCGATGAAAACGGCACCATGATCGGCACGGTCGGCTCGGCCCGGGACGTGACCGAATACAAACGCCTGGAACAGGAGCTGCGCGAACGCGAAGAGCGCTTTCGCATCATTTCGCTGATGACCTCGGACATGGTCTATTCCTGCGATCACAACCCGGAAAGCGGTTTTGAACTGATCTGGACCGGCGGTGCCGTGGAACGCATCACCGGATACAGCTCCGCAGAGCTTCAGGCCGGAAAATGCTGGGGAAGACTGGTTTTCCCTGATGACCGTGAAATATTCCTGGCCAATATCCTTGATTTGCGCCCCGGAGATTCATCGGGGTGCGAACTGCGCCTGATCCGCAAGGACGGCACGATTATCTGGGTGGAGTCCAAGGCCGAATGTCTGAAACCGGAATCAGGCCACACCGAGAAGCGGCTCTACGGCAGCCTGGTGGACGTCACGGACCGAAAAAATACCGAAAGCGCCCTGCGCATCAGCGAATACCAACACCGCATCATTTTCCAGAACTCGCCGCTGGGCATGATACTTTTCGACAGCAACGGCGTCATCGTCGATTGCAACGATGCATTTGAGCGGCTGATGGGCGCTTCCCGCGACAAGCTGATCGGCTTCAACACGGCCCGGGACAGCTCTCCGGAAATGCGCGACGCAATCCACAAGGCTCTTCGAGGTGACGTGGCCGTTTTCGAAAACCAGTACACTTCGGTCACCGGCGGCCTGACCCGCATGCTGCGAGTCATTTTCAACCCTATTTTCAACCGCTTTCCCACGGGGCTTATCGCCACCCTGGAGGACATCAGCGAACGCAAGCGAATGGAAGAAGCCCTCCTGCAGGAAAAAACCATTCTGCGCGACATCCTGGAAGACATCCTGGCCGGGTATTGGGACTGGGACATCGGCAGCGGACAGAAATATCTGAGCCCCTCCCTCAAGCGCATGTTCGGCTACGAAGACCACGAATTGCCCAACGCCTACGAAACATGGCTCTCCCTCATTCTGTCCGATGACAAGCCCAAGGTCGTGGACGCCATCAAACGGCACGTCGACAGCCGGGGCAGCGTCGCCTTCAATCTCGAAGTTCGCTTCTGGCACAAGAACGGCCATATCGTCTGGGTGCTTTGCGCCGGCCGGATCATCCAGTGGTCCGAGGATGACCGTCCGCTGCGCATGGTCGGCTGCCATATCGACATCTCCAGGCAAAAAGAAGTGGAGGATGACCTGCTCCTGGCCAAAAAAGAGGCTGACGATGCCAACAGGATCAAATCCGAATTTCTGGCCAACATGAGCCACGAACTACGCACGCCCCTCAACGGCGCCATGGGCATGCTCCAACTGCTCGAAACAACCGGCTTGAACGAAGAGCAGGGCGAATACGTATCCGCCGGCATGCAGGCCTGTAAACGCCTGGTAAATCTGCTGACCGACCTCCTGGATCTGTCCCGGATTGAAGCCGGAGTACTTCGCGTCCAGAAGGTTCCCGTGGATCTGCAGGAAATTTTCCGTCAAACTAAGGATCTCTTTTCACCCATCGCCAAGGCCCAGGACGTTGGTCTGGACCTGCTGATTCATCCCGGCATCCCGGACAGGCTGCTGGGCGACGGCGTACGCCTGCAACAGGTTTTGACCAACCTGGTCGGCAATGCCCTCAAATTCACGCCTCAAGGCCGGGTCCTGGTCGAAGCCTCCGCTCTTCCCCTGTTCAAACCGGGCACATGCCGCGTTCTTTTCACTGTCGCCGATTCGGGCATCGGCGTGCCGGATGAAAAAATCAACCTTCTTTTCCAGCCGTTCTACCAGGTCGACATGGGCTACACCCGCCCATACCAGGGCGCCGGGTTGGGGCTGTCCATCTGCAAACGCCTGGTGACGCTCATGGGCGGCAACATTTCCATGGTCAGCGAGATGGGTCGTGGCACGACCTTTTATTTCACCGTGGCCTTTGAACTTGAGGCCGACCAATGCGGACACGACGCTGAAACCCACGACGCGCCAATGCCGCACTTCAACGGACTTCGCGTGCTGCTGGTCGAGGATGACAAATTCAGTGCGGCGGTTGCCGCGAAGATGATGAGCAAATTCGGCATCCTGGTCGAACAGGCCGAAGACGGTCAGCAGGCCCTGGCAGCACTGAGTTCCAACAACTTTGATCTGGTACTGATGGATATCCGCATGCCGGTCATGGACGGCGTGGCGGCGGCCACGGCCATCAGAACCGGTGCGGCCGGAGAGGGTGCGGCCGATATTCCCATCATTGCCCTGACCGCTCACGCCATGGACGGGGACAAGACCATATTCCTCAAAGCCGGCATGAACGGCTATGTGTCAAAGCCCGTGGTCATGGCCGAGCTCATCACCGCTATCGCGGACAACATTCCCCACAAATCCACATAACCATCAAAGGTTGCCCGCTGCGACAATTCAACACAGCCCGCTCCGAAACGCTGCGCCAACGGCAAACAACTCCCATGCCGAGCAGATCGGCACAACTTTGGCCTGAATCAGACAAGCATGAATTTCCGGCAAAACCCGCAAACAGCCTTGAGACGTTACTGCAAAAAGGCTCAAAGTTATCCGGAATATTGCCGTAAGTATCTGAAATTTCATATTTCAGATTAAAGACGATTTCAGACTTTTTGCAGTTGGGTCCTTGAGCCTGAAATTCATATTGAATCGGGCAATTACGTGGATATCGACGAATTTTCGGTTTTGGCAGCAACACGGGAGAACATATTTTTATATCCTCATCATTGTAGCACCATTTATTTACGTACTACTTCAAAAATTGCATTGCATAATAACGAATAGAGATGATAAGCGTCCTTCAAAATCATTTTGGAGGTCATCATGGTAAAGAATTTCTTGAAATTGACGATGTGCGCCCTTGTACTGTCCCTCTTTCTATGCACAGCGCCACTGGCAGGAGGACTGATCAACATCAATACGGCAACAGTGCAAGAATTGACGGAGCTGCCCGGAATCGGACCGGCAACTGCGGCAAAGATTGTTGATCATCGGGAGTCTCAGCCTTTCCAAAACAAAGAAAGCATCATGGACGTCAAAGGTATCGGACCGGCCAAGTATGAAGCGATCAAAGAGCTGATCACTGTGGACGAAAAGGATCAAAAGCAGGAATAGAACGCACAAAGCCTGGTCAGAACGGCTTGTCGACAGGCCGCTTTGACCAGGCATGGATCAACACGCTGTCTCAACCTTCCGACATCATCCCCGCACCAAGGGCACAAGCGCACAACTGAGCTGTGTCGCTCGACCTTCCACTTCATCTCCAGCGCCCTGCTTTGCGGCCATTTCCAGCAACTTGGCGTCCTCTCCAAGCTGGCTTAACCC
>CAZYZA010000077.1:0-17041 GCA_964651415.1 uncultured Desulfovibrionaceae bacterium | reverse complement strand
GATCATCGACCTCATACACGGCCGGCGTCTCGCGCAATCCCTGCCCCGGATGCAATCATCTGCGTATTCCGGCAACAACCCAGGGCAGACACGCAGGGCAGACACGCAGGGCAGACACGTAGGTCTGCCCCTACGATCCGGCCCCGCCCAAAATTCGCATCATCCGCCCCCATCACCCCGGCATTCACGCATCATTCATGATTTCATTTCTGTAGGGGCGAAAAATTTTTCGCCCCTGCACCATCCAATCCGGATCATCGACCTCATACACGGCCGGCGTCTCGCGCAATCCCTGCCCCGGATGCAACACATCTGCGTATTCCGGACCAAACCGACCAGCCTCAGCGGCGTCAGCCTCGGTCGAAGCCCCAGGGGCCGAACCAAAAACAAGCTTTCCCAAACGTGTGATATTGTGGTATGAACGCCTCATCCATCACCCATCATACGAGGGCATGCCATGAGCACAGCTGACGCGCCGGCCACCAATCTGCACCTTTTGTCCCGCAACCCGATCTTCACGGCCTCAAAAAATGTCTGGGGGTACGAAATTCAATCCACTGCCGCCGTCGCATCCGACCCGGCTCCCGACGATCAGTCCGGCGGCGTCAGCGCGACCATCATTGCCGGAGACTATATCGGCCTGAACACCATCCTGGCCCGCAACAAGAAAATGCTGCTGTCCTACACCAAGGACCAACTGCTTCATCAGATCCCCTATGCGTTCCCGGCCCCGACATCCGTGGTCCTGCTAAACGATGCATGCCAGCGCGACGCAACCCTCATTCCGGCACTGCAGCAATTGGCGGGCGACGGGCACAGCATTGCCCTGCAATGGAGTTCCGAGGTCACGCCTACATCACCCATCCTGGCCATGGCGGTCATCATCTGCCTGACCGAACCCGACGACGCCCGCGATCCGGCCCTGCGTCCATTCCTCGAAGCCGGAACAACCTGCATCGCCCGCAACGTGACCACCAAGGACGAACTGGACCGCCTGCAGGCCGAGGGCATCCAGCTCTTTCAGGGGCATTTCTTCAAAACGCCGGAAATCATTCCCGGCAAGAAACTGTCTTCGCATCAGAATTCTCGGTTGCAGATCATGCGCATCATCGAAACGGACGAACCGGACCTGGCCAAGCTGGCCGACACCATCCAGGCCGACGTCACGCTGAGTTACCGGCTGCTGACCTATCTCAACTCCCCGGCCTTCGGCTTTGCCCGCAAAATCGACTCCATCCGCCAGGCCATCACCCTCCTTGGCTGGCTCAACGTCCGCAACTGGCTTCGCGCCGTGCTCCTGGCCGACATCACCCAGGGCGAGCAACAGACGGAACTCCTGCACCTGTCTCTGCACCGGGGGCGCTTTCTGGAGCAGATCGTGCGTTCATATGACTACTGGAACTTCAAGCCGGACGAAATGTTTCTGCTGGGCATGTTCTCTTTGCTGGACGCCATCCTCGGCATTTCCATGCAGGACGCCCTGAATTTCCTGCCCCTGACCGACGCCCAGAAAAAGGCGCTCTGCGGCGACAGCACCAGCGAATACATGCCCCTGCTCGGGGTGATGAACGCCTTGGAAGAAGCGGACGAAGACGCGCAGACCCAGGTCATGCTGAGTCTGAGCCTTGACCCGCAGCGTACCAAGCAGATGCACTGCGAAGCCGGCGCATGGGCCGGCACCATTCTGGACGTGGGCGGAGCGCAGTGAGCCGACCGCAAAAAAGGCCGCGTGCAGCGGCCTTTTTCCGGTCAAAAAACAATGTGTTGTCTGAAAAGATGCCGCCGGCAGCCCCTTTCCTTGAAAAGAGATCCTCGGCCCTGCCCGGCTGGTTATTCGACCCGTCGCTGCAACGCCCGGACCGCAGCTTCACCGCAGGCCCCGAAGACACGGGCATCCAAAACCGCGCCTCGGTTTCCGTCTGAAAATCGAAACAGACAACGGCGCGGCAGAAAACGCCGCCGCTACCCCTCCACGCCGAGCCGTGCCCACTGGGCACCGGCTTCGGCTTCGGCCGCAGCGATCAGCTCCTCATCCCACGGATCAATGACAAGGGCTTCGGCCACCAGCTGCCAGATGTACTTCACTTCGTAGCGGCAGCCCGGGTAGAATTTGGGGATGCGCTTCATGATCTGGTCACGACAGTTGGAACAGCCCACAACCACCACGTCCGCGCCCGACTCCACAATCTGCTGATATTTATAACGTCCGTGCCAGGCCGACTCCTGCTCAAAAGGCATGGGCCACATCCCTCCACCCGCGCCGCAGCAAAAATTCTTGTCTCTGGATGGCGTCAGCTCCACAAAATCGTCGACGCAGGCGGCCACGATCTCCCGCGGTTCATCAAAAAATCCTTTGCCGTAATGAGCGGCCAGTTCCCGACCATGCTTGCAGGAATCGTGATAGGTAAAACGCTTTCCCCGATGCACGGACCTGTCAAGGCGAATGCGTCCGGATCGGATCAGATCAAGGAGATAATCGTAAAGATAGACATAGTTGACGGCATTGGTCGGAGAGTCGGCAAGCAGAGAACTCATGCCCTTGCGGCAGCCATAGGAGCCGCCGCCGCAATCCGGCATGATCATGGTCTTGATGCCGTTGGCCTGCATGTAGCGGATCTTGCGCCGGGCCAGTTCCCGGTTGGCGTCATAGTTGCCGGTAAAAAGCGCCCAGTCCACGGCTTCCCAACCCTCGGCCGGGACGGTCCAGTTTTCACGGGCCGCGTAAAAAATCTTCCACCACCAGAACTGGTCCTCGAAATCCCCGTACACTTCCTTGGAATTGGGAAAGAAAAGGATGTCCGCACCCTGCTTGTCCACGGGCACATAAAAACCCGGACACTCTTCGGCCAGATCCCGGCCCAGGTCGAGCATGCCCTCCAGATACTCCCGGCGGGAGATGCCCAGATTGTTGCCCGTGGCCAGGTTGTTGGCCATGCCCTTGTGCAGGGAACCGGGCACGGCCTCGCGCGGCCGCAGACTCTTCATGTGGGCCATGACCGAGGGGATGTCGATGCCGGCCGGACACACGCCGGCACACCGGCCGCATCCGGTGCACAGCCAGGGAAAATTCGAGGCCACCACATCTTCGACCAAACCATTGGCCAACAGACGCATGACCTTGCGCGTGTCCCATCCCTCCATGCCGGGCGTGCCCGTGACCGGACACCCATTGGCGCAGGAACCGCAAACCAGGCAGGCGTTGAAATCAAACCGGTCCAAAAAAGAGCGCAACTCATGACTCATGCAGCGAAATTGTGACACAGACAGTCCTTGCCCCGGGGCGAATGTGCGAAATCGAAAAAAATCAGTCAATACTCCACAAGGAGTAGTCACCGGAACCCTGGTTGGTCAATACAAATGACCATATCAGAACATATGATGTTCGTTTCCGCACATAATACACAGCCGGAACACGGCAAGCGCCCTGCTCCCCAAAAAATGAAAATTCGCGCGCGTCATTTTCCGAAGAGGCCTTGTTCCAAAAAAAACACGAAAATACCGGCCTATTACGCTTGAAATCCAGGAAATAACCCCATAAAGTCCGCCGAAAGACACATAGCACCCAAGGACAGCTCATGCGCATCGGTCTTGCCACTCTCCCCGTCCCGACATCCCTGGACAACGCCCTCCAAAACATCCTCCAATCCATGTCCCAGGCTGCGGCCTTTGAAGCTCAACTGCTCTGCCTGCCCGAAGCGTACCTGCCCGGCATGCGCGGCCAGGGATTTTGCGTCCAGCAATGCGGTCAGGCCGAATTGCGCGAGGCCCTGAACGCCGTCTGCCTTGAGGCCGGACGTCTGCAGATGGGAGTCATTCTGCCCATGGAGTGGCCGTCGGACCAAGGGCGCTACAACCTGGTTCAGGTCATCTCGCCCCAGGGCGTCATCCTCGGCCGTCAGTGCAAGGCGCAGCTGGATCCAAGCGAAGAGGGCATCTATATTCCCGGTCGAGGCCGGCAGCTCTTTGAAATGCATGGAGTTAAATTTGGCGTGGTCATTTGCCACGAAGGATGGAGATATCCGGAAACCGTGCGCTGGGCCGCCTGCCGGGGAGCACGCATCGTCTTTCATCCCCAGTGCACCGGGAGCAATGAATCCGGCCGCACGCCCCAGGGCTGGTCCGACCCGGACGGCCCCTATTACGAAAAGGCCATGACCTGTCGGGCCGTGGAAAATTCCATTTATTTCGCCAGCGTGAACTATGCCCTGACCTATCAGGACTCCGCCACCAGCCTGGTCGCGCCCGACGGCACCTGCCTGGCCCATCAGCCCTACGGCCAACCGGGCGTCCTGGTCCAGCAACTGGAGATGGACTTGGCCACCGGGCTGTCGGCCCGCCGCTACAGTCCCGATCGCTACTGACCGCTGTCCAAGCCGAACTTGCGCATCTTGCTGCGCAACGTGACCCTGGTCACCCCCAGAATTCGCGCGGCCTCGCTCTTGTTGTGGCCGACCAGATCCAGGGTGCGGACAATGGCCTCGCGCTCCACGTCATCCAGTGACTTCCCCTCCGGCTCCGGTTCAGACCCTCCCGGCCTGTCCGCACCCCGAACGCCCAGCGGCAGATCGGCTTCGGTGACGACCTCACCGGGGGCCAGGATCACGGCCCGTTCGACCGCGTTTTCCAGTTCGCGCACATTGCCGGGCCAGGAGTAGCGCAGCATCAGATCCATTGCCCGGGCGGAAAACCCGTGAAAAACCTTGCGGTTGCGCTTGGCAAAACGATGCAGAAAATGCCGGGCCAGCAGGGGGATGTCCTCGGATCGTTCGCGCAGGGCCGGCACGCGCAGGGCAATGACATTCAGGCGGTAATACAGGTCTTCGCGGAAATTTCCGTTTCGGATGTCGGTTTCCAGATCACGGTTGGTGGCCGCAAGAATGCGCACATCGACCCGGATGGTCCGGTCGCTGCCCAGACGCTGCACCTCGCCCTGCTGCAGGGCGCGCAACAGTTTGGCCTGCAGCCCCATGGCCATCTCGCCGATTTCGTCCAGAAACAGGGTGCCTCCGTCGGCCTGCACAAAATGCCCGTCGCGCTGACGTTGCGCCCCGGTAAAAGCCCCTTTTTCATGGCCGAACAACTCGCTTTCCAGCAGGGATTCGGCCAGGGCCGCACAGTTGACCGTGACCAGGGGCCGGGCTCTGCGGCCGCTGCCCTCATGCAGGGCCCTGGCCACCAGCTCCTTGCCGGTACCGGATTCACCCAGAATCAAGACCGAGGCCTCCGACGAGGCAACGGCCCGGATCATGGACGCCAGCTCGCGCATGGCCGGCGACTGGCCGATCATCTCCATGGACACGGACTCATGCCCGACGCCGACAGCGGGCTGGACCCTGCCGGTCTGTTGCAGCGCCTTGTCCAAGCCGCGACGCAGTTCGTCAAAATCCAGGGGTTTGTGCAGGTAATCCAGGGCCCCGGCCTTGAGGGCGTTCACCGCGGTACCCAGGGAGGAATAGGCGGTCATGACCAGCACGGGCAGACAGGGATTGAAGTCGTGAATGCGGCGCAAGGCCTCGATGCCGTCGACCTCGGCCATGCGCACGTCCGTCAGGACCGCATCGTAGGCCGCAGCCCGGACCCTGGAGATGGCCGCAGCGCCGTCATCGGCCGTATCCACCTCGTATCCCCAGCTCCTGAGCATGGCCACAAGCATGGTCAGATGGGCGTGGTCGTCGTCGACCACCAAGATGCGCGCAGCCATCATTCCCCCTCTCTGCAGGGCAGATCCAATATGATTTCAGTCCCCTGCCCTTCTTCCGACACAATCCGCACCCTGCCCTGATGGGCTTCGGCGATCTTGGCGACCGTGGGCAGGCCCAGGCCTGTTCCTTTGTTTCTGGTGGTGAAATACGGATCAAAGACCCGGTCCAGATGCTCGGCGGCAATGCCGACGCCGGTGTCGACCACCCGCAGTTCCAGTCTGTCCCTGGTCCTGGCGCTGGCCACGGTCAGCGTCCCGCCGCCGGGCATGGCCTGAATGGCGTTCAAAAGCAGATTGAGCAGGGCCTGCAGAATGCGGTCGCGGTCCAGCATGACCGCAGGCATGGCCTGGAAACGGGTTTTGATCTCGATGTTTCGCGCCGCCCTGTCTCCCTCGACCAGCATCAGGGCGTGCCGGAACAGTTCGGCCGGGTCCGTGGGCGTCAGGCGCAATTCCGAAGGATGGGTCAGCTCCAGCAATTCAGACACAACCCGGTTCAGCCGATCCACTTCCCCGATCATGACCTGCGCCAACTCGCGGTCCTTGGACTCGGGAGCGAATTTCTGACCGAAATACGTGGCAAAGCCCCGGATGGAACTGAGCGGATTGCGGATTTCATGGGCCACGCCGGCGGCCAGGGTGCCCAAGGCCGCAAGCCGTTCCTGCCGGGCCACTTCCCGTTCCAGCCCGGCCACCTTACGCCTCCAGAAGATGGACACGGATGCCGCGAAAATCAGGGCCAAACCAAGGCCGCAGGCCAGGACAAAGGTCAGCATCTCCTTGCGCTCGGCTTGCAGGTAGGCGGAAGCATCCAACCCGACGGCAATGAGACGGGGTTCGTCAAAAAACGGATCACGTCCTTCCCGCAGGGCCATGGGTCCATGCATGCGGCGCGGCGGCCTGGACTGACGATAGACGACAAAGGACTGTTCCTCCCCCGCCCTCAGGATTGTCCACGACGCCTCGGCTGTCGCCGGCAGGGCCAGAAGCTGCTTCGTGTCCCACTGCGTCGATTCCGATCCCCCCAGCAGTTCAACCTGCCCGACCGCGTCGACCACGGCGACAAAATGCAGATCGCCCTGCCGAATCATCTCGTCGAGCAGCAACCGCATGCGAAACTGCCGACCGTCGTCGCCGCGACGGCCGACGCGACCGGCTGCCTCCACGGCGCGGATCATCCCCTCGCCCTGGGCCGTCATGATCCGAGTCAGGGCGCGTTGCTCGCGGTCCCGCCCTTCACTGGCCAGGCCGATCAGCGCCAACGCGGCCAGGGCGGCCAAAGCGGCCAGAGCCAGGCCCTGCCACTGCCGCAAGATATCACGAATTCTGGAAACACTGTGCATGGATATATCCTTATGACGTGAGTTGGTACCAATACCTTCCCACGCTGGCAAATACCCTGCCAACACAAGTTGGGCTTGATCATTGCCAGGGGCGATCCGATTGCTTAGGGCCTGTTTCAAAAAAGGAGTCAGCCGTGACCGTACAGGAACTGCAAGCAGAAATTGATGACTGGGTGCGCACCGTGGGCGTGCGCTATTTTTCGGAACTGACCAATCTCGGCATTCTGATGGAGGAAGTCGGCGAAGTGGCCAGAATCATGACCCGGCGATACGGAGACCAGAGTTTCAAGGCCACCGACACCGACGATCTGGCCGATGAACTGGCCGACGTCCTCTTTGTCCTGACCTGCATCGCCAACCAGACCGGCGTGGACCTGACCCGGGCCATGCGCAACAATTTGGAAAAAAAGACGCAGCGCGACAAGGACAGGCACAAGAACAACCCCAAACTGTTCACGACCTGACCCGGTGGTCAGATTCTGACCAGTCTGGCGCCGGCCCTGGTCAGAGACTATCCACATCCTCCCCCTCAGGTCGGGAACCACACGGCGCAACAACACATAAACTCTTTTATTTCAGAACATTAAAACAAAAACACACCTTTGGCACAGCCTTTGATTATGTCCCCGTATCACGTGAACACCAACTTTAACGGAGGACATTATGAAGAAGTCACACCTGATCACAATTTTGGTCGTCACCAGCATGCTTCTGGCCGGCCTGAGTTTCGCCGGCCCGATGAGAGGCATGGGCGGCAACTGCAGCATGCTTCTGGCCGGCCTGAGTTTCGCCGGCCCGATGAGAGGCATGGGCGGCAACTGCCCCGGCTTTGATCAGCACCCGACAGTTCAGCAACTGCCCCAGGAAAAACAGGACCTGCTGCGCACCCTCCTGACCGAGCACCGCAAGGACACCCAGCCGCTTCGCAACACGATGTGTGAAAAGCGGACCCTGCTCAAGGCCCTGAGCCACAACCCAAACACCAAACCTGAAACCATCACGGCCCTGGTCAAGGAAATGAGCGACCTGCGCCAGCAACTCCAGGCCAAGCACGACAGCCTCCAGACCAAGGTCAGCGCAGAAGTCGGCATTGAACTGCCCCCCTTCTTCGATGGTCCCGGCAAAAAGGGCAGGGATGGACGCGGCGGCCATGGCCCGCGCCACATGGAGCGCGGACCGGCTCCGGACGGCCCCATGAGCCCGGATGCGTAAATCCTAGCCCGTGAAATCCACGGCCGACCGGACGGCCTCTGCAGGCCGCCCGGTCGGCGCGTTTCCAGAACACTGTCGACAATACCGGCAAGACGCCCGCTTATCACCTTCTCCGTCTGCGTTATTGCCACCCAAGCCCACCATCAGAAGAATCCCTTCCGGCCCACAGGCTTGAAGCCGTGTCGATTTGGTCGTAGACACGTCGGATGCCGCACGTTTTCTTTTTTTTCCTTGTGCTGATCCTGCCCTGCAGCGCACTGGCCGCCCCGCCCAACGTGCTGGTCCTGCATTCCTACCACCCCGGACTGTCCTGGACCGACACCCTGAACGCAGGCATTCAGGAGGCCTTTGCGGCCGAAATGCCCGAGGCCCTGCTCTGGGTCGAATACCTGGACACCAAGCGCAACACCGACACCTCCTATCTGGCCCTGCAGGCCGCCCTGCTTGAGCACAAGCTGGCCGACAGCGTCTTCAACCTCATCCTGGCCACGGACAACGACGCCCTGGATTTTGTCCTGACCTATCGCCGGACCATTTTCCGCTCCGCGCCCGTGGTCTTCTGCGGGATCAACAATTTCCGGCCCGACCAGCTCCAGGGGCAGCAGAACATCACCGGCCTGGCCGAAAACCCTTCTTTTGCGACCACCATGCGCACGGCCCTGGGCCTGCATCCCCAGACCCGGGAATTCATCGTCATCGGCGCGGACCAGTCCATCACCGACCTGTTGACCGATCAGTCCCTGCGCGAACTTGAGGACTTGTTTCCCAACACGCTCTTCACCTACTGGAACAACCTCTCCGCCCTGGAACTGCGCGGCCGGCTGACAGAACTCGGTCCGGGCCAGCTGATCTTCATTCATGGCGTCATGCGCAACGAGCAGGGATTTCTGGTCGACTACCGTGGCAAGAACCTGTTCCTGTCGACCCACGCCAGGGTGCCCATTTACGGCTTCTGGGACTTTGAGATGGGCACGGGCTGCGTGGGCGGCAAGATGGTCCAGGGCAAAGCCGAAGGACAACGCGTCGCCCGCCTGGCCATGGACGTGCTGCGCGGAAGCGATCCCGACACCATCCCGGTCAGCCTGGAAACTCCCTCGCGCTTTATCTTCGATTATGTCCAGCTGCAGCGGTTCGGCCTCAGTCTGTCGGCCCTGCCGCCGGGCAGTCTGGTCCTGAACCAGCCCGCCCGCTTTTACCAGATCGACAAACGCTACATCTGGCTGGCCATGGTCGGCGTGGCGGTCCTGCTGGCCGCCCTGGCCATGCTGGTCAGCGCCATCCGTCGCCGCCAGGAGGCGCAGGACGTCCTGCGGCGGCACAAGGAACAGCTCGAAGCGGCGGTCATCGCCCGCACCAGGCATCTGAGCGCGGCCAACGACGAACTCGAACGCGAGGTCCATGACCGGGTCCGGGCCGAAGGCGACCTGCGCAAGGCCAGGGCCCGCCTGGAGATCGAAGTCGAGCGCCGCACCCGTGACCTGCGCTTCGAGATCGAACAACGCCGCCAGGCCGAAGCCCACATCCGTGACCGCGAAGCCAAGGCCAGGGCCCTGATCAACGCCCCGACCGAGACCCTGCTGCTCATGGATCAATCCGGCATCATCCTTGACATCAACGAAACCGGGGCGTCCCGCCTGGGTCGCAACCGGGAATCCCTGTACGGGCTGTCCCTCTACGCCCTGATCGACGAGTCCAGGGCCGTGCAGTTGCAGGCCGCCGTGGACGAGGTTTTCGCCACGGGTCAGGCCCGGTCCATCACCGAATACGGCGAGGACGGCGACCTCGACATCCACCTCTACCCCGTCCAGGCCGATCACGGGGCCGTGACCAGGGTGGCGGTTTTCATGGCCGACGTGACCGGGTCCCGCCGCATGGCTCGGCAAATCATGCTCCTGGACAAGATCAATTCCCTGGGGCGCATGGCCGCCGGCATTGCCCACGAAATCCGCAACCCCCTGACCGGCATTCACGGCTATCTCTACGCCATGGACGAGGTCTGCCGGGAGCTGCCTGATTCCGAACCCGTGCGGATGCTCGGGTCGATCACGGAAAAAATCCGCAAGGCCGCCGGCAAGATGGAATCGGTCATCCGCCGCGTCCTGGATTTTTCCAAGCCGAGCCTTCCCCGCCTGGAGCTGCTTGACCCGACCCAGCCGGTGCACGAGGCGCTGGGGCTGATGACGACCACCCTGCGCAAGGCCGGGGTGAGCGTGCACACGGATTTGTCGGCGGACAGGCTCATTCAGGGCGACCGCGTGCAGCTGGAGCAGGCCGTGGTCAACATGGTCGACAACGCGGCCCGGGCCGTGCGCCACAAGGACGCGGACAAACGCATCGACATCCGGATTTTCTCCGACGCGGACCGGGTCTGTCTGACTGTCGGCGACAATGGTCCGGGCATCCCGGCGGGTGATCGCGAACGCGTTTTCGACCCGTTTTTCACCACGGCCTCGGATGGCACCGGCATCGGTCTGTCCATTGTCCAGCGCATTGTCGCCGACCACGGCGGCACGGTCCTGGTCGGCGAGAGCCACCTGGGCGGAGCGGAATTCAGGCTGGAATTTCCAGCCGCGACCGAGGAGGCTTGATGAAGTATTCGCTGCTGATCATCGACGACGAGGAATCCATCCGCGACAGCCTGTCCATGGCCCTGGGCCGACAGTATCTGGTCCAAACCTGCGCGAGCGGCAAGGAGGGGCTGGCCCTGGCGTCCGAGTCCGGCCCGGATCTGGTGCTGCTGGACATCGGGCTGCCCGACGTCAGCGGCCTGGACGTGCTCGACGGCATCCGCCGCCAAAACCCCCAGGCCGCCGTGATCATGATCACCGCCTTCGAGGATCTGGACACGGTCATCACGGCCATGAAGCGCGGCGCTTTCGACTATCTGGTCAAACCGCTGCGCATGGACAACCTCAAGCTCTGCCTGGAACGGGCCGCCGGCTCCATCCGTCTGGGCAAGGAAATCCGCGAACTGCAGGACAAGGCCCTGCGCGAACAGGTCCCCTTTTTCATCGCTGAAAGCCAGGCCCTGACCGACGTGGTCCAGACCGTGGCCAAGGTCGCGGTCAGCCCGGACACACCGGTCCTGATCGAGGGGGACACGGGCACGGGCAAGGAGCTGATCGCCAGCGCCATCCACTATCGCAGTCCCAATTTTCGCGGACCGCTGATCACCGTCAACTGCGCGGCCATTCCGGCGGAGCTGATGGAAAGCGAGCTTTTCGGCTACGTCCCCGGCGCGTTCAGCGGGGCCGGACGCAAAGGCAAGGAAGGATTGGTCGAGGCTGCGGCCGGCGGCACCCTGTTTCTGGATGAAATCGGCGACCTGCCCCCCAGCGCCCAGGCCAAAATGCTGCGTTTTCTGCAGCAGGGCGAGTTCTACGCACTGGGCTCGACGGTCAAGCGCACGGTACGGACCCGCGTTCTGGCCGCCACCAACCGCGACCTGGAAGCCATGGTCCGGCAGGAGCAGTTTCGCCAGGACCTGTTCTACCGCCTGGCCGTGGTCCGCATCCGGGTGCCGTCCCTGGCCCGGCGCACGGACGACATCCTGCCCCTGGCACGGCTTTTCCTGCACGAGTTCGGCCAGAAATTCGGCAAGAACTTCACGGTCCTGACCGCCGAGGCCGAAACCCTGCTGCTCGGCCACGCCTGGAGCGGCAATGTGCGCGAGCTGCGCAACATCATGGAGCGGGCCGCCCTGCTGGCCTGCGGACCACAACTTGACGCCTCGGACCTGGGGCTCAGTCCGGACTGCGCGGCACCAGACCCGGCCGGGGCATCGCCGGCCCTGACCACGGACGGCCTGGATCTGCCGACACTGCTGCATCAGGTGGAGCGCGACTATTATCAGCAGGCCCTGCGTCTGGCCCAGGGCAACGAATCCCAGGCCGCCCGTCTGCTGAACGTCTCCCGCGACACCTTCCGCTACCGCCGGCCCAAACTTGGGTTGTGAATTCAGCCGACCCAAAACGACCACCAGGCAGTCAACCGCAACCGACACAGCGCATAATCGGTTGCAATGTGCTCGAAATATTATACTCTTGCCCCATGAATAAATTCCGCACATTCGTTTCCATCGCAATCCTGGCCGGGCTGTTGGCCGCAGGCCCGGTCCGGAGCGCGGCGGCAGCCCTGGCCGTAGAGCTCAGTTTTGCGGAGGAAGAGTATCTTCGTTCTCTGGGACCGGTCAGCGTATGCGTGGACCCGGACTGGGAGCCCTTTGAGCGCCTTGATCCCGACGGTGCGTTTGTCGGCATCGCGGCCGATCTGCTGCGTCTGATCGGTGCACGGGCCGGGGTCGCCTTTCAGATCAAACCCACTCCTGACTGGGACCAGAGCGTGGCCCTGTCCAAGGCCGGCCAGTGCGATATTCTGGCCTTCCTGAACAAGACGCCCCAGCGCGAGCAATGGCTGATCTTCACCGAGCCGTACTTTGTTGATCCCAACGTCATCGTGACCAGGGTCGAGCATGACTATATCCAGGATCTTGCGGCCATTTCCAACAAAACCATGGTTCTGCCCAAAGGCACCAGCGTCGAGGAACGCGTTCGGCGGGATTACCCCAATGTGCGGCTGATTCTTGTCGATTCCGAGGCCGAGGCCTTTGGCCTGGTGGAAAACCGGGAAGCGGACATGACCATGCGTTCATTGACCATGGCCGCGTACACCATCAAGAAAGAGGGCTGGTTCAACCTGAAGATCGCCGGCGAAATCCCAGCCTATGCAACCGCATGCGCATCGGCGTGGCCAGGGACAAACCCGTGCTGCGCGACATTCTGGACAAGGCCGTGGCCACGCTGACGCCGCAGGAAGTGAGCGAAATCG
The DNA here is from genome assembly GCA_964651415.1 of uncultured Desulfovibrionaceae bacterium. Taxonomy (GTDB): domain Bacteria; phylum Desulfobacterota; class Desulfovibrionia; order Desulfovibrionales; family Desulfomicrobiaceae; genus Desulfomicrobium. Next base: position 3,958 of record CAZYZA010000077.1, on the reverse strand, counting down.
TCAGCCGCCATGTGTCCATCTCCGTGACAACGCGCATTGACTCCACTGTGCTGCTGAAGATCGGTGCGGGATTTGTAGTTATCGTGTGCCTGGGTCTGGTCTGGATCACGGTCATGCGCCGGAAAAACCGCAACCTCGCCGAGCTCGGCGAACAGTTGCGTCAGGACATGGTCAGACGCGCAGAAATTGAAGCCGCCCTGCGCGAGAGCGAAGAGCGTTACCGCCTGCTGGTCGAAACCGCGCAGGAGGGCATCGTGGTGGTTCAGGACGGGCTTCTGGCCTACGTCAATCCGGCCATGTCAGCCATCAGCGGGTATCCGGTCGAGGAGCTGAAAGAGTGGCCGATCTCGCAATTCGTGCTGCCGGAAGACAGGGAGATCGTGTTCAACAACCACCGGCTGCGCATGGAGGGCCAACAGGTCCCGCACCGCTACCAGGTGCGTATCCTGCGCAAGAACGGGGACATCGGCTGGGTCGAGATCAACGGGGCGCGGATTGTCTGGGACGGCCGTCCGGCCTCCCTGAACTTTCTTTCGGACATCACCGAACGCAAGGCCATCGAGGAAAAAATCCACTTCATGGCCCAGCATGACCCACTGACCTCCCTGCCCAATCGGGCGTTGTTCTTTGATCGCCTGGAACGGGCCCTGGCCCTGGCCAGACGTGAGCGGCGGAGCCTGGCCGTGATGTTCATCGACCTCAATGATTTCAAGCCGGTCAACGACACCTACGGCCACGGCGTCGGCGATCTCCTGCTGCAATCCGTGGCCGGCCGGGTTCCGTCCGTCCTGCGCGCTTCGGACACCGTGGCCCGCGTCGGCGGAGATGAATTCGTCGTCCTGCTGCCCAACCTCGACCATGCGCGGGACGTCCAGGACGTTGCCGGAAAGATCAGTCAGACCCTGTCCGTCCCCTTTGACCTGCATGGCCAGACAATCTCCATCTCAGCCAGCATCGGCGCCGCAGTGTTTCCGGATCACGGCGACAGCGCGGATTCCTTGTGCCGATACGCCGACGCAATGATGTACAAGGACAAGCACCGCGCGAAGAAGCGTTGATTTGGTTTTGTTTTCTGGAGGATAGCCGGAAATAACGCGCAACGGATTTTCCGCCGGGATGCATGGCCTTGTTCGCCCCCAGCACTGTTTCAGGCCGTGTTCCTTTACCGTCTCCGCGACAGACTTGCGCCATCGAATAAAACTGTTGATTTATGCTTTATGAGATCGTGCCCAACTGTGTAGCAATACAAGCTGGTTGGTATGAAATTCAGAGCAACATTCTCCATAAGTATGGTTCCTGTTTTTGATTTCGTAGTGACGACTGCACTGTTAAGATTGTTTGAATGGCAAAAGTTTAATAGGTTTCTCAGTTCGGAGGGACGTGCGTAAAATCTGTCGGACCATTTTACTTCGATAGCCCAGAGTACATTTTGTTCGTTACCAATGTTTACGATATCAATCTCTCCATTTTTCCACCTTGCATAATGCAGCAGAGTGTCGGAGTGAAACCATTGTGAATATACGGCGGTCTCCGCAACTTCACCAATAGCGTTGTCATTACCTGTGATTGGAGAAAACAGCGCACTTCGAATGGAAGGATTTGTCAGGTAAACTTTAAAAAAATTCGCTCTCTTAAACCTCTTCGCGGTTCTGTCGACCCTGTGAACGGTTCTTATAAGAAATGCAGCTTCAAGATATTCAATGTATTTTTTGATCGTATTTTTCGCTACGCCAGACCCTTTAGAGAGTTCTTCAAGCGAAACTTCATTGGACGTATTAAATGCTAAAGTCGTAAACAGATAATTTAACTCTTGAATATCTTGCACACCATAAAGGCCCGGCAGATCTCTTAAAAGCACCTTGTCAATTATGTCATTTTTGATAAATCGACCAGGATCAGACTGTATCTCTTCAGAGAAAATAACTTCAGGATAACCACCAAAATTCAAGTAGTGCACAAAATTATCATTTAGCTCTTCAATATCGTTGGATGTGAAAACATCATCACCAAATTCAGGAGGAATGACTAAATGTTTCTTATCCAACAAATCTAAATATTCATGAAAAGTAAGTGGGGGCAGCAGGAAATCGGTAAATCTTCCCGCGCCTGATTCATGGCTTTTCAATCTCAAGGCAGCTGCAGCAGAACCGGAAACAGTGCATTTAATGTTTGGCATTCTGTCTACAATTGCCTTGAGGTGTATTTCCCAATTCTTAAGATATTGTATTTCATCAAAAAAAATGAAACATTCTTCTTCGTAATAATTGATTTGAGTTGCTTGAGAGTAAATATCTAAAAAAGATTCAAGTGCAAGGCCATTATAGATTGGATGATCTACAGAAAAATAGGCTATATGTTTAGGGTTAACTCCAGATTCTAGCAAATCCTGGATTGCATGGTGGATCAATACCGTCTTTCCAACCCGCCTAGGCCCCATCAACACGGTAGCTCTTCGTATCTTTCTCGTTTTGACCAGAGGAAGAAATAGCTCAAGATAAGCGCGATGCCTGTAACCGCTGAATATTTTGGGTATTTTACCAGTTATCCACCACGGATTCTCTATATCAAGCCTTCTAACCACCTGCTCTATTGGAACTTTTTTCATAGCCCCCCCCCTAAGATCAACGCAATGATCTTAGAATAGCGCAACGATGATTAAAGTCAACAGACTGACTCTCCCGGATATTCTATGCGGAGTGGTCGGGCCATGGCGAGGAGATGTTCCGAAATGATTCAAGAATCACGATCTGACCCAAGTTCTGCAAGTTCTGCAAGCTCCTACGAGGTACGCGCGTCGGTTGGAGTGCCTTGTTGGGTATGATTTGGGATACGCACCGCTTCCGCATGCAACTTCAAACCCAGCGCTGCCATGACTTTTAGGATTGTGTCGAACCCGGGAGTTCGTTCTCCCGAAAGCGCTTTGTATAGGCTTTCACGCGACACACCTGCATCCCGTGCTACTTGCGACATGCCTTTTGCACGGGCAATGTCACCAAGAGCTTTTGCTATGAACGCGGCGTCACCATTTGCCTCCTCTAGGCAGGCTTCAAGATATGCAGCCATTTCTTCAGGGGTACGGAGATGTTCAGCAACATCGTAGCGGGAGGTAACTGTCTTTTTCATGGGATATCCTACAGATTGCGGGCAAGGCGTAGAGCGGTCTTGATGTCTCTTGACTGGCTGCTTTTGTCACCTCCAGCCAACAGGATCACCAGCTCACGCCCTTGCTGTTTGTAGTACACACGGTAACCGGGGCCATAGTTGATTCGCAACTCAGCGACACCCTCACCTACGGGCTCGGCGTCCCCAGCATTCCCAGCAGCCAACCGTTCAACTCTCGCCAGAACGCGGGCACGTGCCCGAATATCGCACAGTCCGTCGAGCCACTTGGCATATACGTCCGTTTTGCGAATTTCCATTACACCCCAACTGTAGCCAACAGGCTACACCTTGTCAATCGGACGGGCCATGGCTGGTCGCTAACCTTTGCCTTGTAGAGGACTTCCACCTCCTGCTCTCTGCCGGCTTTGACCGGCACTTTCGATCTGACCCCATGCTCCTCCTGTGTTTTTTGGGGTCATGTTTTTTGGGGTCAGATCTTGATTCTTGAATTTTGCGTTTTCCCGATGATTTTACTCACCGTTGAATAGTGCAATCCGGTCGCGGCAGCGATCTGTGCCTGGGTATAACCGTGCTCATGACTGGCCTTGAGGATGGCGGCGGCGCGCTGCGCCCGGTCTTCTATGCCTTGTAGGATCTCCTCCAAGGCTGGACGGTCGGCAAAACGCTGCACACGAGGGATTTCCTTCAATGCGCTTTTGTCCTTGAGCAAGGGATAAAGCTTTTCCAGAAACGCTTCGTCTCCGAGCAGACACTGTCCTTTGAGGTCATTCCAGGGCGATGCGGAATCCAGCCCCGCCTTGACAAAGAGACGGTATTCTTTCCGGGCCTGGACGCG
>CAZYZA010000076.1:0-17387 GCA_964651415.1 uncultured Desulfovibrionaceae bacterium | reverse complement strand
ACCACCCCGCCCCTTCGGGGCACCCCTCCTTGGCAGGAGGGGAGTTTGTTTCGTCCGTATCGGCTGGTCAGTGGTTGAATCCAAAGTGCTTTTGTCTGAAATTTTCATGGAGAGTCAGCCTCGAAGCTGGTCAAGGCCTGCTCTCCCTCTGCAAAGTACCCTGGCGGGCATACATACCCCGCAAGGGGGGGCTCTACGTTGCCCAGACTCGTGGCGCGCAGGCCTCCACTTCCAGCAGTGCGGGCCGGATGATCCGCCACGCGCTCTCGAACAGTTCCCGCGCCTCGTCGGCCCGATTTCCCAGGTAGCGGACCAGGAGCACGCCGCGACGGCAGGTCACGCCGATCATGCCGTGCCGCGGCCGCAGCCTCTCGCGCACCGGAGCAGCCAGATCCGTCAGGTCCGGTGTCGGGCCGGCCGCGAACATGGTTCCGCTGACCGTATGTCCGCCCAGGCCAAAGGGTGCGGATTGCATGGTCTCGCCGGCATTCAGCTCCAGGCGTTCCAGCAGCAGGGGATACCCATCGCGTCGGATGCGCAACTGCTGGCGCAGCTGTCCGGCCATGAACGGATGATTGCCCGCCTCACGGCCCAGGCAGACGATGTCCCAGCCCAGGGCCCGGCTCTGTCCGGTAAGATCCAGCTCCAGGTTCATGACGGCCCTGGCCCGGTCAAAAATGATGGTTTCCATGGGCAGCCATTCAAGTATCCCGTCCGTGACACGCAACCGGACATCCTGGCCCTGGGCGACATTATGGCTGTCCGTGCCGTAAACCTTTCCGGCCGAGGGCGTGGTCAGCAGGGCGTGGGCTGCGGGGCGGACATCGGCTTCGAGGTAAAGCATGTCGCCGCTGACCAATCCACCCGGCGGATGCAGTACGTAGCAGTGACAGGGGGGGCCTTCGGGATAAAATGGCCGTTGCACGCGCAAGGGGCCGCGAAATTCCATGTCCGCGAGCACGGTGCGTTGCCCGTCATGGGCAAAGCCGAGGCGCAATTCCGCCTTCCAGGAGCGTTCCCGGCCCGGACCTGTGCTCATACGGTCAGGTACTCCCGGATGAGGTCGTCGCCCAGATCCGGCATGTTGCCGCTGGCGACGAGACGGCCGCGATCAAGGATGGCGAAATAGTCCCCCAGGCGACGGGCAAACGGCAGCTTTTGCTCGACCAGCAGCACGGTCAGCCCCATTTCGCGGGACAGACGGTTCACGATATCGGCGATTTCCTGGACCACATTGGGCTGGATGCCCTCGGTCGGTTCGTCGAGGATGAGCAGCTTGGGATCAATGACCAGGGCTCGGCCAATGGCCAGCTGCTGCTGTTGACCGCCGGACAGGTCGCCACCGCGGCGGTGGAGCATTTCCTTCAATACCGGAAACAGTTCGTAAATGAAGTCGGGAATGTCGCGTCTTTGGTCGGAACGCGCCGGCAGGCCGATGCGCAGGTTTTCCTCCACGGTCAGCAAGGGGAAGATCTGGCGACCCTGGGGCACGTAGCCAATGCCCAGGGGGGCGCGTTTTTCGGCGGACAGGCGGGTGATGTCCCGGCCATCAAAGGTGATATGGCCGGAGGAGACCGGCAAAAGTCCCATGACGGCCTTGAGCAGCGTGGTCTTGCCCACGCCGTTGCGACCCATGAGACAGGTGCATTGTCCTGCTGGCACATCGAGACAGATGTCCCACAGGGTGTGGGACTGGCCGTAGAACTGGTTCAGGTCGAGAGTACTCAGCATGCGGCCTCCCCGAGATAGACGTGGACAACGTTGGGGTCGCGCTGGATGTCGTCCATGCTCCCTTCGGCCAGGACATGGCCCTGGTGCAGGACCGTGACTTTGCTGGCGATGGAACGCACGAAATCCATGTCGTGTTCGACCACAACCACGGAATGCTCGCCGGCCAGGGAGGTGACCAGTTCGCCGGTGCGGTCCATTTCCTGGTGGGTCATGCCGGCCACGGGTTCGTCGATGAGCAGCAGCCGGGGTTTTTGCATCAGCAGCATGCCGATTTCCAGCCATTGCTTCTGCCCGTGGGACAGAACCCCGGCCGGGCGGTGACGTTCATCGGCCAGGCCGATCAGGGTCAGGATTTCCTCGATACGGTCCTGCTCCTCGCCTGTCAGACGGGCGCGCAGCAGGGACAGGACATCCTTGGGACCGGCCATGGCCAGGTCCAGATTGTGAAAGACGGAGTGGTTCTCAAATACCGTGGGTTTCTGAAATTTGCGACCGATGCCGGCTCCGGCGATGTCCGGTTCGCTCATATTCAGCAGGTTGAGCGTTTGGCCGAACCATACGCTGCCCGTGTCCGGTCGGGTTTTGCCGGTGATGATATCCATCATGGTCGACTTGCCGGCGCCGTTGGGGCCGATGATGCAGCGCAACTCCCCGTCCTCGATGTAAAGGTTCAGGTCGTTGATGGCTTTGAAGCCGTCGAAGCTTTTGTTGACCCCTTCCATGTAGAGGATGATGCCCCGGCCGGTGTCGAGCTTGGGGCTGGCCACGGGCGGTCTTTCCCGCAAGCGGCCGATCTGGCGCGGACCATAGTACGTATTGGGATTGTCAAGCAGGTGGTCCCTGGTGCTCATGCCGCCTCCTTGCGCTGCACGCGGCTCAGCAGACCGGTGACGCCTCGGGGCAGAAACATGGTCACCAGCACAAAGAGCGCGCCCAGGGCGAAAAGCCAGACTTCGGGCAAGGCGGCCGTGAACCAGGTTTTGGCGTAGTTGACCATCAATGCGCCGATCACGGCTCCGATCAGGGTGCCGCGTCCGCCGATGGCCACCCAGATGACCAGTTCGATGGAGGCCAGGGGCGCGAATTCGCCGGGATTGATGATGCCGACCTGGGGTACGTACAGCGCTCCGGCCACCCCGGCCAGCATGGCCGAGACCGTGAAGACAAAAACCTTGACCCGTTCGACTTTGTAGCCGGTGAATCGGGTTCTGGATTCGGCGTCACGGATTGCCACGCAGACCCGGCCCAGTTTGCTGGTCACGATCCAGCGGCACAGGATGTAACCCAGTCCCAGGGCCAGGGCTGAAAGTGCGAAAAGGGTCAGGCGCATGCCGTCGCTTTGCAGGCTGACACCAAGCAGTTCCTTGAAGTCGGTCAGGCCGTTGTTGCCGCCAAAACCCATTTCGTTGCGGAAAAAGGCCAGCATCAGGGCATAGGTCAGGGCTTGAGTGACGATGGACAGATAGACGCCGGTCACACGGGAATGAAAGGCGAACCAGCCAAAGATAAAGGCCAGGAGGCCCGGCGCGAGCACGATCATGAGCAGGGCAAAGGAGAAATGGTCAAAACCGAGCCAGAACCAGGGCAGCTCCTTCCAGTTCAGAAACACCATGAAGTCCGGCAACAAAGGGTTGCCGTATACCCCCCGGTCACCGATCTGGCGCATGAGATGCATGCCCATGGCATAGCCCCCCAGGGCGAAGAACGCGCCGTGGCCGAGGCTCAGAATGCCAAGGTAGCCCCAGACCAGGTCCACGGTCACGGCCAGGAGGGCGTAGGTCAGATATTTGCCCAGGAGCGTGATCGTGTACACGGACAGGCGCATGGGGTTTCCTTCGGGCAGCAGCAGGCTGCCCAGACACACGGCCAGGGTGACCACGCCCAGAATGCCCAGAAAAAGCAGGCTTTGTCGGTCAAAAAGAGGTTCACGCTGCATGTCAGTCCTCGATGGCCCGGCCCTTTTGCGGGAAAAGGCCGGTTGGTCGTTTCTGGATGAAGAGGATGATGAAGATCAGGACAAGAATTTTGGCCAGGACCGCGCCGCTGACAGGTTCGAGTACTTTGTTGATAACGCCCAGGCCCAGACCCGCGACCAGAGTGCCCCACAGATTCCCGACCCCGCCGAAAACCACGACCATGAAGGAATCGATGATATAGGCCTGTCCGAGATTGGGGCCGACGTTGGTCAGCTGGGACAGAGCCACCCCGGCCATGCCGGCGATGCCGGAGCCAAGGCCGAACGTCAGGGCGTCGACCAGGGCGGCCCGGGTGCCCATGGCCCGGGCCATGGGCCGGTTCTGGGACACGGCCCGTACCTCCAGGCCCAACCTGGTCCGGCGCAGGATGGCGAACAGCGCGGCAAAAACCAGGAGGCAGAAGACGATGATCGCCAGGCGGTTCCAGGTCAGGGAAAAAATGGGATTGATCTGCCAGGAGCCGCTCATCCAGCCCGGTGTGGCCACGGACCGGTTCAGGGGGGAAAAGACCGTGCGCACCGCCTGCTGCAGGACCAGGCTGACACCGAAGGTGGCCAGCAGGGTTTCCAGGGGGCGGCCATAGAGAAAACGGATGATGCCGCGTTCAATCAGGATGCCGACCAGTCCGGCCAGAACAAAGGCGGCCGGAATGGCGACAAAAAGGGATAGGTCGATGTGGTTCGGCATGAGTTGCTGGATGACATAGGTTGTGTAGGCTCCGATCATCATCAGCTCACCGTGGGCCATGTTGATGACTCCCATGACCCCAAAGGTGATGGCCAGGCCAATGGCCGACAGCACCAGGACCGAGCCGAGACTGGCCCCGAAGAACAGGGTTTCGGCGAATCCGAACCAGGAGGTCTTGGTCTGGATGCGCTTGATGGCCTTGGCAATGACCTGTGCCGTTGCCGGGTCTTCGGTCTGCTCCAGGGCCGCGTTCAGGGCAGCCAGCACGGCCGGATCAAGGCTGCCGCCGACCAGATCAAGGGTGGCGTCCATGTCGTCTGTGTTTCCGGATGTCAGGCGTTTCAAGGCGATGACCGTTTCCAGGCTGATGCGGACCTGGTCGTCGGATTCCAAGGTCAGGCGCGTTTCCAGAAATTCGAGGTCCACGTCACGGACCTTTGAGGACAGGCCGGCAGCGGCCAGGCGGCGCACGGCCGGGTCCGGATCTGTCAGGTCGCGCAGGGATAGGATGGATTGCAGCTGGGAGCGGATGGCGTTGCTGGTGGCAACGCGGGTAAGTTCGGCTTTGGGCAGATCCGGACGCGTTGTGGCCGATAACAGATCCGTGACCATCAGCTGCCCACCTTGCTCCACGGCCCGGACCACCGCCCCGCTCGGGCTGTGGATAAAAAGCAGGCCGTCCTGCAGGGTTTTGAGGATTTCCGTGCTGACGGAGGAATCATCCTGGCCGAGGAGTTGCACGGCCCGGACGCGGTCGTTCATGGACTTGCTCCTGAGGAGATCAAGGGCTTCACCCGGATCGGCCTGGGCCGGTGCGGCCAGGGCCAGCAGGATCAGACCGAGGATCAGAAGGCGTGCACAAGGAAGAGAGCGGTTCATGAAGGCTCCGACTGGTGTTTCGTGTGATCGGGAAAACGGGGCGTCAGCAGGATGGGACGCCCCGTGCGCGGTCTTTAGAAGTTCTGGCCGGAGCACTTCTTGGTTACGGTGTTGTAGTTGCCGCAGCCCAGGGCGTCGGACCAGTCGGCCTCGATGATTTTGGATTCGGGCAAAAAGTCGGACCAGGCGTCGCCGGGCACCAGGCCATCGGTCTGCCAGACTACCGCGAACTGGCCGTCTTCCTGGATTTCGCCGATCAGGACGGGTTTGGTGATGTGGTGATTGACCAGCATTTCGGACACGCCGCCGGTCAGGTTGGGCACCTGGACGCCGAGAATGGCCTTCTGCACGGCGTCGGAGTCGGTGGTGCCGGCTTTTTCCACGGCCTTCACCCACATGTTGAAGCCGATGTAGTGGGCTTCCATGGGATCGTTGGTCACGCGTTTGTCGTTTTTGATGAATTCATGCCAGGTTTTGATGAAGGCTGCATTGGCCGGATCTTCGACGCTCATGAAGTAGTTCCAGGCAGCCAGATGGCCGACCAGGGGTTTGGTGTCGATGCCGGATAATTCTTCCTCGCCGACGGAAAAGGCGACCACCGGGATGTCGCCGGAACTGACGCCCTGATTGCCCAGTTCCTTGTAGAAAGGAACGTTGGCGTCGCCGTTGATGGTCGAGACCACGGCGGTTTTTTTGCCGGCCGAGCCGAACTTCTTGATTTCAGACACGATGCTCTGCCAGTCGGAATGGCCGAAAGGAGTGTAGTTGATCATGATGTCTGCTTCGGCCACGCCCTTGTCCTTGAGGTAGGCCTCAAGAATCTTGTTGGTTGTGCGTGGATAGACATAGTCCGTGCCGGCCAGGATCCAGCGTGTCACGCCCAGATCGTTCATCAGATAGTCCACGGCCGGTATGGCCTGCTGGTTCGGAGCCGCGCCGGTGTAGAATACATTTTTGGACGATTCCTCGCCTTCATACTGTACCGGATAGAAAAGCAGGCCGTTTAATTCTTCGAAGACCGGAAGGACGGATTTCCGGGACACAGAGGTCCAGCAGCCGAAAACCGCGGCGACCTTTTCCTTTTCCAACAGCTCGCGGGCCTTTTCGGCGAACAGGGGCCAGTTGGAGGCAGGGTCGACAACCACGGGTTCGAGCTGCTTGCCCAGCAGGCCGCCTTTCTTGTTCTGCTCGTCGATGAGCATGAGCATGGTGTCCTTGAGGGTTGTTTCACTGATGGCCATGGTGCCGGACAGGGAATGAAGGATGCCGACTTTGATGGTTTCGGCGGCAAAAATCTGGGTGCTCAGGCATAGTGTGAGAGATAATGCAAGCAGTGTCGTGCGGGAGAACAGTTTCATGACGTATCCTTGTTGGCGTTGTGATGATGAACTCTGTGCACCGCTATCCCGACAGCGGGAGAATGGGTGCTCTGCTTCAGTTTATCCAGTTTCATTATGCCAGCTCAATGTTTTGCGTGGCATAATTACATGATAAAATAGATGAATCGGTACCGACTTCCTGTGCGCAACCAGAACAAAAGCAAGGCATGTGCCGTGGTTGTGACTGCTTGTGATATTTGTGGTTAATATATTGAAATAAAAGGAGTTATTATTAAGAAGGGAGTGGGGTTCTGGAATGAAGAGGGGCTTGGGTCGGCTGTTTGTAACATAATTGAAAATCGAGCTGGAGCATAAGCGCAGGTCTTCGGGATGTATTTGTCGAAAATGTAAAAAATTACAAAAATGAACTCAGCGCCTAGCTGCGTGGAGTGGATAGGCGCTGGCCGGTCCACCGACGGAAAAAATTCAGGCCTGCTCCACGCAATGAAGCAGGCCTGAAGATGGCGAATGCGGAAAATGTCAAAGCGGAATCAGGACCGCCTGCCACCGTGGGGATAGCTGTCCAGGGGCCAGAGGGTCGGGCCGGTCCAGCGAGGGTAGGGGCCTTCGTCGTGCAGGCGTCGTCCTTCCTCGTCCAGACCCAGGGAGGTCATGTGCTCCCTGGTCGGCAGGCCTGTGGCCGGGTCCTGGCCCTGCAAGCGGTAGTAGCGGTCCAGCAGGGCGCGGTGTTTGGCCCGTTCCCGATCCATATCCTCGGGGCTGTAATGGTCCGGGTTGAGGGGCAGGGCATCGTCGACGCTGGTGATGCCCTGGCGGGCATTGAAGGCCTTTTCCAGGGTGTAGATGCGGTCCGAGGCCCGGATCAGGCTTTCTTCGGTAAAGGTTTCGCCGGTGGCGGCCGTCAGCAGGCGGGCCAACCCGGTGAAGAGCGGTTCCTTCCAGGCCAGGGGCAGGGCGTTGGCCCAGGAATTGACCGCTCCCTTGCAGCGACCCACGGTGTCGGCCAGGGTGCAGACCCGTTCGGACAGGATGATGGCCTGGACCGGATCGTCCATGTCGGCCTGCATGGCTCCGGAAGCCTGAAGCCTGGGGTAGAGTTCGGGGTCGTTTTCGCCGTAGGCCCAGCTACGGCCGCGCAGGTGGTCGGCGCCGCGCGTCGATGTGGCGTGGGCCAGGGCGAACAGTCCGGCCGGATAGGGGCCGCGACTCAGGCCCTTGACGTGATAACAGTAGCGCATGGCCTCCGGACCGAGCAGCTTGGCCATGGACAGCATGCCCTCGGCCAGGAGGTTGCCGAAGCCTTCGCGCAGCGCCGTGCGGTGGACCAGTTCGAGCTGATCGGCCACGTTGTCCCAGGACAGATCCAGGCCGCCGGTTGTCTCCGGGGTCAGCAGGCCCCGGTTGAACAGATCCTTGGCCAGGGCCATGGTGTTGCCGAGGGGGATGACGTCCAGACCGTAGATGTCGCCCAGGTTGCTCATCTCCATGATGGCCACGGGGTCGGTCACGCCGCAGTTGGTGCCCATGCAGAAGATGGACTCGTATTCCAGGGCCTCGCCCCGTTCACCCCGGCGTGGTCCGGACGGGATCTCGTAGACGTTTTTGCAGCGCACGGAGCAGTTGCCGCAGCCCGTGCGTCCGGTTTCGAATTTTTTCCAGGCTTCGGGCCGCAGTTCGGCCGGCACCTCGCCCGGTTCGAGGTATTTGGTATAGTTGCGAAATCCCGGCCGCCAGTTGATCATGCCGTAATGGGAGCCGTACTTGCTGGCCACGGTCTGCTGAAATTCGTCCTTGGCAAAGAATTCGCGGTCCAGACGGGCCAGTTCCTTGAAGGTTTCCGGGTCGGCCAGCTGGACCTGGTGATTGCCCACGACCACGATGGCCTTGAGGCGTTTGGCGCCGAGCACGGCCCCGCTGCCCCTGGCGGCCGAGGCGTATTTGTCGACAATGGTCGAGGCGAAGCGGACCAGGTTTTCACCGCCCTGACCGATGCAGGCCACGGACGCGGCCTTGCCGTGGCGGGCCAGGAGCAGATCCGTGGTTTCCCAGGTGCCTTTGCCCCAGAGATCGGAGGCGTCGAGCAGTTCCGCATTGTCGGGCGTGACCAGCAGGTATCGGGGCGCGGCGGCCTGACCGGTGATGATGATCTGGTCGGCCCTGGCCCGTTTCATGACCGTGGCGAAGCGCTCGCCCGCGTTGCCGTCGCCGAGTATGCCGGAATAGGGGGAGAGGGTCGAGACTTCCACCCGGCTGCTCATGCCGAGCACGGTGCCGGACAGGGGGCCGGGGGCGACGCAGTAGACGTTGTCCGGTCCGAGGGGGTCGGTGCCGGGTCGGACGCGGTCGAAAAGGATCTTGGAATTGAGTCCGCGTCCGCCGAGAAAGGTCAGGGCCAGGTTTTTATCCAGGGGCAGGTCGTGGACTTGAGATGAGGTCAGGTCGATATCAAGGACGCGTCCGGTCCATCCGAACATGGGCGGCTCCAGTATTTTATGGGTGACAGATGGGAATGTTGCCGGCGACCAGACAACTGATCGAATACCCATGATACTGATTGGAGCAGGGCGACGTCAACGCAACCGAGCCGTTGGTGACATGGATGGTCACGGTGCAGTCCAGGAGCAGGGCGCCCATGTCCGTGCAGTTCAGGGCTTGCAGGCCGTTGATGATTTCCTGGCCGGTGGCCTCGGTCATGCAGTTTTTAAGGTCCGCCTCGGCGTGGCGCACGGCTCCGTCGCGCTTGTATTTGGTGAACTGCGGGATGGCGATGGCCGCCAGGATGCCGATGATGGCGACAACAATGAGAAGCTCTACCAAGGTGAAGCCCGGAGATGTTCGTTGCATGCTGCCCTCCCGGTGTATGGAATTAGTGTTGGCATAGCACACTGCAAAGAACCTGCCTAGTTTGAATTGAATATGGAACCTCTTGAAATGGCAAGGCTTGTGTCTGCGGGAGGTAGCGTATAGGCAGGGGTGAAGCAGCAAGGAGACATCATGAGAGACATTTTTCGGGAGATTCGTGACAAAATTGAGGAGCTGGAGCAGGAGCTGAACCAGGAACTGGCCGCCAAGCAGGCCCAGTTTCGCTATACGGTGGAAAAGAAACGGGTCCGGTTCAGTCGGGAGGTCGAGGCGGCCCACCGCGAACTGGTCACGCGGTGGACGGCATATGTTTATGAATCAGGTATTCTCAAGATTCTGACCATTCCGGTCATCTGGTTTGCACTGGTCCCGGCGGTCTGTCTTGACCTCTTTGTCCAGCTCTACCAGCTGATCTGTTTTCCGATCTACGGCATTCCACGGGTGCGGCGCGGCGAGTACCTCATTTTTGACCGTCACAAACTGGGCTATCTGAACTGGGTGGAAAAGCTCAACTGTCTCTACTGCAGCTATTTCAACGGACTGATGGCGTACGTTCGTGAGATTGCCGGTCGGACCGAACAGTATTGGTGCCCGATCCGCCATGCCCGCCTGCCCAAAAGCACGCACTCCCGCTATGAACGCTTTGTCGATTACGGTGACGCCGAAGGGTATCGTCGGGAACTGCGCAGGATCAGAAAGGATTTCGACGACTGTCGGAAGCAGGATTGATCACAGGGCCTGCCACAGGATCTTGACTCCGATGGCCAGCAGGACCAGCCCGCCCAGCACTTCGGCCTGCTGGCCCAGCCGGGTCCGGCAGCCGACGATTTTGCCCAGGTGCAGGCCCGTGGCCGTGAAGACCAGGGCGACAAGGCCGATAATGGCCGCGGGAATCCAGACGGAAATGCCGAGCATGGCCAGGGTGAAGCCCACGGCCAGGGCGTCGATGCTGGTCGCCACGGAGAGCATGATCAGGCGCGAGCCCACGGTCGGGTCCTGGCAGGCGTCGTCATCCCCACCCTTCAGACCTTCCCAGAGCATGTGACCTCCGATATAGAGCAGCAGGGCAAAGGCGATCCAGTGGCCGAAGCGAAGGAAATAGTCGCGGACCGCAAAGCCGCCGAACCAACCCAGCACGGGCATCAGGGCCTGAAAGAGGCCGAAATGCCAGGACAGGCGAAAGGTCTGGCGCATGGAGACGACTTTCAGGGCCACGCCGGCGGCAATGGCCACGGCAAAGGCATCCATGGCCAGGGCCACGGCGATCAGCAGTATTTCGGCAAACGACATGTGTCCTCCAACTGTTCAGGCAGGCCCTGGCGAATAGCCCAGACCTACGGACAAGGCCAAGCGGTTTTTTTCATGCGTCCGGTTGAATCCGGAGCGGTTGGCACATGTTTTGTTGACGCGTCAGACCCCGCTGTTTAGAGGGGGCGCTGGCCCGGTTTTCTCGTGGATCGGGTCTTATTTTATGGTCATGGTGGAGGATATTGCATGCGATCTCGGACTCTCGAAAAATGGACTGTGGAGCGTTCCGCAGAACTATATGGTGTGGATAACTGGGGCGGCGGGTATTTCAAGGTCACGGCCGACGGCAAGCTGGCCATCACTCCTTTTCCGGGCAAGGATGTCTGCGTCCCCATTCCCTCGATCATCAGCGGCTTGCAGGAGCGCGGTCTGGGCCTGCCCGTGTTGCTGCGGATCGAGAACCTGCTCGACGCCCAGATTTCCCTGCTGCACAGATCCTTTGCCAAGGCCATCAAGGAGCTGGATTACAAGGCCGAGTTTCGGGGCGTGTACCCGGTCAAGGTCAACCAGCAGCAGCAGGTCCTGGAAGAGATCGCCAAGGTCGGCTCACCTTTCAATCACGGCTACGAGGTCGGCAGCAAGGCCGAACTGATCGCGGCCTTGTCCTTTCTGCGCAATCCCAAGGCCTGTCTGGTCTGCAACGGCTACAAGGATCAGGACTACATTGACCTGGCCCTGTACGCCTGCAAGATGGGCTTCTTGTGCTTTCTGGTCCTGGAAATGCCGAGCGAACTGCCGCTGATTCTGGAGCGGGCCAGGGCGCTGGGCATCAAGCCGCGCATCGGCGTGCGTATCAAGGTCTCGACCCAGGCCGGCGGGCACTGGGCCGAGTCGGCCGGTGATCTGTCCATTTTCGGCCTGTCCACGTCGGAGGTGGTCGACGTCATCGATCTGATGCGTTCCCGCAACATGCTCGATTGCGTCCAGCTCCTGCATTTTCACCTGGGCTCCCAGATCCCCAACATCCGCGACATCCGCACCGCTGTGCACGAAGCCGTGCGCATGTACGCCGAACTGGCCAAGGAAGGCTGCGCCATGGGTTTTCTGGATCTGGGCGGCGGTCTGGCCGTGGATTACGACGGCTCGCACACCAATTACGCCAGCAGCCGCAACTACACCCTGGAAGAGTACTGCACGGACATTGTCGAGTCGGTCATGGCCACGGTGGACGAGCACGACCTGCCCCATCCGCACATCATCACCGAGTCCGGCCGGGCCACGGTCGCCTATTATTCCGTGCTCCTCTTTAATGTATTGGATGTCAGCCGTCTGGAGACCCGCGTGGTACCCCAGACCCTGGACGAGGACGATCCCGAGGCCGTGCACAACCTCTTGGAGGTCTACAACTCCCTGTCGCTCAAGAACCTGCAGGAGTGCTACAACGACGCCATCTACTACCGCGATCAGATGCGGCAGCTCTTTCGTCTGGGGCAGTGCAGTCTGCGTCAGCGCGCCGTGAGCGACACCATTTTCTGGGCCGTGATCCGCAGCATCGCCGAGAAGATTCCGGAGATGAAAAATCCGCCCTCGGCCCTCAAGGATATTGATCTGGCTCTGGCCAGCATCTACTACTGCAACATGAGCGTGTTTCAGTCCCTGCCCGATGCCTGGGCCATCGGCCATCTGTTCCCGATCATGCCCCTGCACCGTCTGGAGGAAACTCCCACGGAGCAGGCCATTTTGGCCGACATCACCTGCGACAGCGACGGCAAGCTGGACAGTTTCATCGACATCCACGGCGTGAAGCGCGTGTTGGAACTGCATTCGGTCGACCCTTGCCAGCCCTATTATCTCGGCGCGTTTCTGGTCGGGGCCTATCAGGAGACCCTGGGCGATCTGCACAACCTGTTCGGCGACACCAACGTGGTCAGCGTGCGCATCAACGAGGACGGCACCTACGATCTGATCCGCGAACTGGAGGGCGACAGCGTGGCCGACGTCCTGTCCTACGTCGAGTTCGAGCCCAAGCAGGTCCTGGAGAATTTCCGCAAGGTGGCGGAGCAGGGCGTGCGCACGGGCAAGATCAGCCCGCAGGAGCGGTTCATGATCATGCGCGCCTACGAACGCGGCCTGCGCGGCTATACCTATTTGAACGCCGGCCGGGATTGCGACAATCCCGACGCCTGCGAAGGAACCTTGACCGGTTTGTGATCAACCCCATTTGAGGAGGATTGCCATGTCCAAAGTGCTTATCATCGGCGCCGGCGGAGTCGGCCATGTGGTCGCGCACAAGTGCGCCCAGGTTCCCGAGGTGTTTAGCGAAATTCTGCTGGCCAGCCGGACCAAGTCCAAGTGCGACGCCATTGCCCAGTCGGTCAGGGAGCGTACCGGCCGCACCATCCAGACCGCGGCCCTGGATGCCGACAACGTGGCCGAGACCGTGGCCCTGATCCGTTCCTTCCAGCCCAAGCTGGTCCTGAACGTGGCCCTGCCGTACCAGGATCTGGCCCTGATGGACGCCTGCCTGGAAACCGGGGTCGATTATCTGGACACGGCCAACTACGAGCCCCTTGATGAGGCCAAGTTCGAATACAAATGGCAGTGGGCCTATCAGGACCGCTTCAGGGACAAAGGGCTCATGGCCCTGCTCGGTTCCGGTTTTGATCCGGGCGTGACCAACGTGTTCTGCGCCTATGCCCAGAAGCACTTCTTCGACGAGATCCACGAGCTGGACATCATCGACTGCAACGCGGGCGACCACGGCCAGCCTTTTGCCACCAATTTCAATCCCGAGATCAACATCCGCGAGATCACCCAGCGCGGCCGCTACTGGGAACGGGGCGAGTGGGTCGAGACCGACCCTCTGTCCTGGCGCATGAGTTACGACTTCCCCGAGGGCATCGGCCCCAAGGACTGCTATCTCATGTACCACGAGGAACTCGAATCCCTGGTCCAGAACATTCGCGGCCTGAAGCGCGCCCGCTTCTGGATGACTTTTTCCCAGAACTATCTCAACCATCTGAAGGTGCTGGAAAACATCGGCATGACCTCCATTGAGCCGGTCAACTACCAGGGTCAGCAGATCGTGCCCCTGCAGTTTTTGAAAGCCGTGCTGCCCGAGCCCGGGTCCCTCGGTCCCCTGACCAAGGGTCGGACCTGCATCGGCTGCGTCATGAAGGGCGTCAAGGATGGGCGGGAGCGCAAGATCTACATCTACAACATCTGCAGCCACGAGGAAGCCTACCGCGAGGTCGGGTCCCAGGCGATTTCCTATACCACGGGCGTGCCGGCCATGATCGGGGCCATGATGATGCTGACCGGCCAGTGGCGCGGGGCCGGAGTTTTCAACATGGAACAGCTTGATCCGGACCCGTTCATGGACAAGCTCAATCTGCACGGCCTGCCCTGGACCGTGGTTGAGCTGTGATGGACGGCCGCACCCAGTTCCGTTTTGATCCCAGGTCGGTGGCCACGCCGTCCTTTGTCGTCGATCTGGGGTTACTGCGCCGCAACCTGGACGTGTTGGCCGGGGTCAAGGAACGCACCGGGTGCAAGATCCTGCTGGCGCTCAAGGGCTTTGCCATGTGGAGCGTGTTTCCGATCCTGCGTCAGACCCTGGACGGAGTCTGCGCCAGTTCGCCTCATGAGGCCCGGCTGGGCCGCGAGGAGTTCGGCCGCGAGGTGCACGCCTTTGCGGCCGGATATTCCCAGGCCGACATCTTTGACCTCTGTTCCACGGCCGATCACATTGTCTTTAATTCCTTTGGTCAGCTGGAGAGGTTTCGGGATCTGATCCGGGACGAGGCCGGTCGTCTGGGACGCGTGATTGAACTGGGCCTGCGCATCAATCCGGAGCATTCCGAAGGAGCCGTGCCCATTTACGATCCGTGCTCGCCGGGTTCGCGTCTGGGCGTGCGACGAGGGGACTTTCGCGGGGATTTGCTGGACGGGGTTACCGGCCTGCACTGGCACAACCTGTGCGAGCAGAACGCCGACTGCCTGCAGCGGACCATTGCCGCGGCCCAGAAGGGCTTTGGCGAATTCTTCGGACGCATGCAGTACGTCAATTTCGGCGGCGGGCACCACATCACCCGGCCGGACTACGATGTGGATCTCTTGTGCCGGCTCATCTCGGAATTCAAGGCACGTCATGGCGTGCAGGTCTACCTCGAACCGGGCGAGGCCGTGGCCCTGAACACGGGTTACCTTGTCTCCACGGTCCTCGACGTGACCCGGGCCGACATGCCCATCGTCATTCTGGACGCGTCCGTGCCCGCGCACATGCCCGACGTGCTGGAGATGCCGTACCGTCCGCACATTGTCGGCTCAGGGATGCCCGGCGAAAAGGCCTGGACCTGCCGTCTGGGCGGCCTGTCCTGTCTGGCCGGGGACGTGGCCGGGGAATACTCCTTTGACCAGCCGCTTGTACCCGGCGACCGCCTCGTCTTCACGGACATGGCCCACTATTCCATGGTCAAGACCAACACCTTCAACGGCATCCAACTGCCGAGCATCGCGGTCTTTGACCGACCGACGATTCCATGCGGGTGGTGCGGACCTTTGGCTACGAGGATTTCAAGGGCCGATTGTCCTGAGGGCCTTCGGGAACGATACAAAAAAGCGGGAGTCCGGATCATCCGGGCTCCCGCTTTTTCTATGAATGATTCAGCTTTTAACTATCTATAAAATAAGGGGGTATAATCAGGTTGGCAAGTTTGCTCAGTGATCTGAGTAATTTTACTCAATCCATTGAGTAAAAATAATTGATTCGCATTTTTTATTTTGATATCAAATCATTATGACATATCAACGAGCGCAATTTTTCGACCTGCAACAAATTCTGAAATCGTCATTGCCGGTCATGCATGTTCTGGTCGGGCCGCGTCAGGTGGGCAAGACCACCATTGCCCGGCAATTGGCCGACAGCCTTGGGTTTCCTGCAGTCGTGGCCACGGCCGACAGCCCGACGCCCCTGGACGGCGTGTGGATTGAGACCCAGTGGCGGCGTGCCTCGGTGCAGGCCTCGAATGGTCCCGTGCTGCTGGTGCTTGACGAGGTGCAGAAGGTTTCGGGATGGAGCGAAAGCGTCAAGCTACTGTGGGATAGTCGGGATTTCGCCCATGACATCCGCGTGTTGCTGCTTGGCTCTTCGGCCCTACTCATGCAGGATGGGCTGACGGAGAGCTTGGCCGGACGTTTTCTGTTGCATCGCTGTCCGCATTGGAGTTTTGCGGAGTGCCGGGAGGCTTTCGACTGGTCCCTGGCGCAGTGGATTTTCTTCGGGGGCTATCCTGGGGCCGCTGCCTTCGCGCACGATGAAGGTCTGTGGAAACGCTATGTCGTCGATTCCCTCATCGAAACCGTTCTGGCCCGGGACGTCTACCAGATGGCCAAGGTCGGCAAACCCGCGTTGCTGCGCCATCTCTTTGCCCTGGCCGCAACCCTCCCGGCCCAGATCGTCTCCTACACCAAAATGCTGGGCCAGCTTCAGGATGCCGGCAACACAACCACGCTGGCCCACTACCTGCGCCTGTTGGAAGGGGCCTTTCTTCTGAGCGGGCTCGAACTTTTTTCCCGGGGCACGCAACGCAAGCGGGGCAGCAGTCCCAAACTGGTGCTCTGGAACAATGCCCTGGTGAACGCCCTGGGCCTGCGCAGTTTCGAGCAGGCTGTATCGGACCCCGTATGGTGGGGCCGTCTGGTCGAAAACGCCGTTGGCGCTCATCTGTGCAACGGGCTCGGCTCCATGGAGTATGGGCTGACCTACTGGCGCGACGGCAAATACGAGGTCGATTACGTCGTCGAGCGAGGCAAGGATATCTGGGGCATTGAGGTCAAGGGCGGCACGTCGGGGGATGCAAAAGGGCTTGAACGGTTCCAGGCTGCATACCCGGAAGCGAAAACGCTCATGGTCGGCGGGCCTGGCATTCCCCTGGAAGAGTTTTTCAGCCTCCCGGCAGCGCGGTGGGTTGGTTGAGTGTAGTTGGTTCAGAAGAACATGCCCGACGTGATGAGAATGCCGTACCGTCCTCACATTGTCGGCTCAGGGATGCCAGGCAAAAAGGCCTGGACCTGCCGTCTGGGCGGCCTGTCCTGTCTGGCCGGGGACGTGGCCGGGGAATACTCCTTTGACCAGCCGCTTGTACCCGGCGACCGCCTCGTCTTCACGGACATGGCCCACTATTCCATGGTCAAGACCAACACCTTCAACGGCATCCAACTGCCGAGCATCGCGGTCTTTGACCGACCGACGATTCCATGCGGGTGGTGCGGACCTTTGGCTACGAGGATTTCAAGGGCCGGTTGTCCTGAGGGCCTTCGGGGATGATACAACAAAGCGGGAGCCCGGATCATCCGGGCTCTCGCTTTTTCGCGTTTGGCTATCCTGTAGCATAACAAACGGCAGTTGCCGCGCAGTTTTCCAAATGAACTTCAGCACCTACCACATTCGACGAAAACCACCATCAATTCAATGCGACCCATCTTCTCTTGCCTTGGCACACAGCGTCTTCAGAAGGTCTTTGCCTGCTTCGAAGGGGGCAGCGGAAAGCGGGCCTTCATCCGCGTTCAAATCCGTCTTGCGGAACTTACCCCATGTTTATCACTTAGCCCATGTTTATCACTTAGACCCGAATTTCTGGCCAATTTTAGCCATGCCACGACC
>CAZYZA010000075.1:11014-17672 GCA_964651415.1 uncultured Desulfovibrionaceae bacterium | reverse complement strand
TGTTCGAATCCGCACTCCTGGCCACCCCGGAGGCCAAGGGCGCATTGGGGCTGCTCCTGAACAACCCGGCATTCTTCCCATTCCAGCTCCCCGTGATGACCGGTGATTTTGTCTCCCAACGCAGCGACCGGATCGACGTGGTTCGCTATGGACTGGACGATGAGCTGTTGAAATTGAAGGGCAACTAAAGCGAGTCCGGTTCAACTAAAACATCATCAGAAACTTTTGGAGTTAAGTTTCTGATGGACCGTACATGTCTTTGCAACCCGCCCCAAAGATGAGCCGATCTAGCGCCGCCCCTGGCCTTTTCCCCTGCCCTTTTTGGTTCTGGAATCCGCTGCAGGAAGCTTCCGACCGTCCGAGGGACCGGTTCCGGACTTCGGCCCGCGCGAGGTGCCCACTTCCTTTTCTTTGGGCCCAAGTCCAACCTTTTTCCCGCCACGAACAGGCAGTTTGGCCGTGGTCTTGCCGGTAACCAGCGCCTTGATGGCCCGGGGGGCCTTTTTCTCGCTGACCGGGTTGCCGGGGCGGTACAGCACGCCCTCAGGGATGTCGCTGTCCTGCGTGTAGCCCTTGACCGCTTCTTTCGGAATTTTTCGTCCCAGAGCCTTTTCGATGGCCGCCAACAGGTCGTGCTCTTCCGGACAGACCAGGGACACGGCCACTCCGCTGCTTCCGGCCCGACCGGTGCGCCCGATGCGGTGCACGTATTCATCGGGAAAACCGGGCATGTCGTAGTTGACCACCAAGGGCAGGCCGGAAATGTCGAGTCCGCGCGCGGCCACGTCCGTGGCCACAAGCACATGGACCTCGCCGGCCTTGAACTGCTCCAGGGTACGTTTGCGCAGGGACTGGCTCTTGCTGCCGTGCAGGGCCGCGACATTGACGCCGTGAGCGGCGATCTTGTCCGTCAGACGGTTGGCCCAGGTGCGGGTGCGGGCAAAAACCAGGATGCGATTGCCCTTCTGCCGGTCAATGAGGTGCAAGAGCAGCGGCAACTTCATATCACGCTCAACATAATGAACTTTTTGTTCGATGGCCTCCGCCGCCAGCACCTCGGGCGTGATTTCGATCACTTCCGGTTTTTTGAGCATGCGACCGGCCAGGGCCCTGATCTGCGGGGAGTAGGTGGCGGAGAAAAGCATGGTCCGGCGGTCATCGGGCATCAGATCAAGGATGGCGTTGATCTCCTGACTGAAGCCCAGATCCAGCATGCGGTCGGCTTCGTCAAAAACAAGAAATTCGATCAGCCCGAGACTGAGATGGCCCTGTCCCGCCAGATCCAGCAGGCGGCCCGGCGTGGCCACCAGAATATCAATGCCCCGGGCAAGTCGGGCGATCTGCGGTTCGATGCGCACCCCGCCAAAAACGACCGTGCAGCGCAGAGAAACCTTGCGGGCATAATTCTTGATGCTCTCTCCGACCTGCAAGGCCAGCTCGCGGGTGGGGGTCAGCACCAGGGCGCGGGGATGATGTCCGTTGCCGTGCTCGCGGCCCAGGATTTCGACAATGGGCAACCCGAAAGCATCGGTCTTTCCCGTGCCGGTCTGGGCGCGGACCAGAATGTCGCGACCGGCCAGAATAACCGGAATGGCCCTGGCCTGAACCTCGGTCGGGGCCGCGTACCCTTTTTTACTCACAGACTTGAGAAGCTCAGGGCGCAAGTCAAGATGTTCAAATGACATATATTTTCCTTGTATTGCAGAAATGTGAAACGATTGGCGAACTGGACGGGAATGAATCTATGGAAGCGAAGATGACAGCGGCTTTGCCTAGACGGTTTGACAACGAGTGTCTACCGTGGGCAACGTCCCGTTCCGGCCATGATGCAAGGTGCCGAAAACAGCCGATCGCATTGCCGCCGCAGTTTTGGAGATCAAGGCTTGCGGCGGACATCAATGGTCCAGCTGCCGTAAGATTTGACGGCAAAGACCAGATCCTGGTCAGCGCGCAACGTGAATTCGTAGGAGCCGGGGCCGAAACCGACGCGATCGACGACAACGTCCTCTTCTCCCGACGCATATCTGAGGGTGATGACAAAAAAGCCTTTACCTTTGCTGCTGTAGTCAATCCGGTAGTCACCGGCTTTGTACCGGACCGGCCCCGTGACGACCGAAGCCTTGCCGGCGTAGCTCTGAGTGGTGACCGCACCTTGAGTCTCTGCAGCGGAAAAAGCCGGTTCAATCCAGGCCGGGAACGACAGCACGCAAAACGAAATCAGCAGGGCAAAGATCGTCTTCATCACAGTCCTCCTTCGGGCGCCTTCAGTCTTTCACCATGATGGAAAATTCCGCGCCGCCACAGCATTGTCAAACCAGGAAAATCATGGCCTCAGCAGACACCGGCCGGACCTTCGTCTTCATCATCAAGCCCACTCGGGCAGAACGGAGGCACGCCGTTGATGACATCCGACAGCTTCAAGGCATCCAGCGCATTGGCCAGAATGTCGCTGACGCGACGCCATGCGTCGCGGGTCATGCAGACCCCCGAACGCACGCAGATCTTTTCATCCTCGCAACAGTCCGTCAGGCACAACTGCCCTTCCATGACCCGGATGATTTCACCAAGAGAGATTTCCTCCGCCTTGCGGTTGAGCCGATAACCGCCGGCGGCTCCGCGTTTGCTGGTCACCAGCTCGGCCTGTCGCAACGGTTTCAAAATCTGCTCGATGAACTGAACCGTAATTCCGGTCCGTTCGGAAATGGACGTTGTCCTGACCGGAGCGTCAGCTTCGTTCAGGGCCAGATCAATCAGAATGCGGGTCGCATAGCGGGAGCGGGCGGAAATTTTCATATATCAAATCCAGATTAGGTTGCTATAAATGTTTAATTTGAAAGATAACGCAAAGAATTTATCAAGTCAATCAACACTGCTAGAATTTAAACAGAATAAACAATTCAAAGAAAAATCACATACATTTTAAAATATATTATATTTATAATGATAAAAAATACATTCAGACAAAATAACATGAGCCATAATTATTTTCTTTCTAAACAAATCGAAAAAAACAAGCCGTAAATAAATCGAGATACAAGATTCAGTACTGTCAAAAACAACGATTCGTGTTTTCCCTTTTATGCAAAATTCAGATACACATTGACTGATTCCAGCAAAAAAGACAGCTTTTTTCAACCTCTCGCGCGATGGAAAAACAATTCAGATCAATCTGATCGAATAATTTTTTTCCTACCCCTTCCGGAAAAAATGTATTAGCGGATCAACTCATCCTGTTGCGCAAAATAGATATCAACACCCTCATATTCCAAGGAGTTTTCCATGTCTTTGAAAGTCGTTGTCATTGGTGGCGTGGCTCTTGGCCCCAAGGCCGCCTGCCGGATCAAAAGAGTGGCTCCGGATGCAGACGTAACCCTGGTCGACGCCAGCAAGCTCATTTCCTACGGCGGATGCGGCATTCCATATTATGTATCCGGCGACGTCAGTGACCACACCCAACTTCAGGAAACCAGCTTTCACATGGTGCGTGACGCGGAATTCTTCCAGACCTGCAAGGATTTCAAAGTGTTGACTGAAACCCGCGCCCTGTCCATTGACCGCAAGGCCAAGACCGTCCTGGTTCAGGCGCAGGACGGCGCCCAATCCACTCTGCCCTACGACAAGCTGGTCCTGGGGACGGGAAGCACGCCACGCAAGCTGCCCATTCCCGGACGAGATCTGGGCAATGTCTTCACCGTGGCCACCCTGGACGAAGCCATCCGCATCAAAGAACAGGTGGCTGCCGGCGGAGTCGGATCAGCGGTCATTGTCGGTGCCGGCTTCATCGGCCTGGAAATGGCCGAGGCCTTTGCCGACATGTGGGGCATCGACACCACTGTCATTGAGGTGGCGGACCAGGTCATGCCCGGATTTCTGAGCGCTCCCATGGCCACGCTGGCCCACAAGCATCTCGAAGAACACGATGTCACGGTCTACACTTCGGAAATGGTTCAGGCTCTTGAAGGCGAGGACGGCAAGGTCGCCCGGGTCGTGACCAACAAACGCACGGTCAACGCCGATCTCGTCATTCTGGCCGTGGGCGTGATCCCCAACGACACCCTGGCCCGCGAAGCAGGTCTTTTATGCTCCGATCGGGGCGGCATCGTTGTCTCCAAAACCATGCAGACCTCGGATCCCGACATTTACGCCGGCGGCGACTGTGTCGTCATTGAGAATCTGATCACGGGCAAACCCGGCTACTATCCTCTCGGTTCCATGGCCAACCGCCAGGGACGGATCATCGGCACCAATATCGCCGGAGGCCGTGAGACCTTTGACGGAGCACTGGGTTCCTTTATCCTCAAGCTCTTTGACTACGGATTCGCCGGAACAGGCCTGACCCTGGCCGGAGCCCGACGCGAAGGTTTCAACGCCTTCAGCACCCAGGTCATCATGAGCGATCATTCTCATTTCTACCCTGACCACGACATGGTCAGCCTGGAGATCGTGGTCGAACGGCCCACGGGACGAGTGCTCGGTCTGCAGGGCGCCTGCAAGAACGGAGACTCGGTCAAGGCGCGCATCGACGCCATGGCCGCCTTGCTCAAATTTCGCCCCACCCTGCGCGACGTGTCAAACATGGAACTGACCTATGCCCCGCCTTTTGGTTCCGCCATGGATGTCCTGAACGCCGCCGCCAACGCGGCAGAAAACATTCTGATCGGTCTTTGCTCGCCTATTGCGCCTGATGAGTTTGCCCGTTTGTGGGCAAATCGGGCCCAGGAAAATCTGCTCTGCATCGACACCCGCGAATGGGGCAACGCTGAGCCATACGTCAATAAGCATCCTGATTACTGGAAAAACATCCCCCAGGGGCAGATCCGCAATAATCTGGACGAAATCCCCAGGGACAAAAAAATCGTGCTGGTCTGCAACACCGGTGGACGATCCTACGAATCGCAAGTAATCCTGCGTCATGCCGGATTTACGGAGCCCGTCAACCTGCAAGGAGGCATGGGCTTCAGCAAACTGACCGGATTTGATCCCAGTCAGGACTGACCCCCGGCCGATCCCCTGGATCGGCCTTTTTTTTCAGGAGGACTCATGACCAGAGTACTGACCCTTGTCCTGCTTTTGATACCCGCGATCACCTGGGCCGCGCCGGTCAGGGTGACCCTTTTTCCTACCTCGGCCATGGTCGAAGAAACAACCACCGTGGCACCGGTCGCCGGGGATCAAGGATTTTCGACCATCACGCTGATCCTGCCCGGTCAGGCCAACCCTGCAACCCTGCGCTTTGGGCGGCTGCCCGGAAATACGGCCATTACCGACCTGACCTGGACCACGCGCCAGGAGCAGAATCAGGCCGCCCTGACCACCCTCAATGCCCAACTGGCGGAACTCAAATCCCAGCGAAACGTCATTTCCGCCGAACAGGACGGCTTGCGCGGCCGCATGGCTTTCTGGCAGGCCCAGACCCAGCCTGTTCAGCAAAGCGTGGCTGCACTGCGCGACCTGGCGGCAGAGGTGGGTTCAGCCCTGAAAACCGATTCAGGCAAACTGTTGGAGCTGGAACAAAAACTTGCCGACCTGAACAGACACATCGCCACGACTGAAGAAGAAATCGCCAAAGCCGCAGGACGGGATCGCACAGTCTGGGACGTGACCGTGCTTTTCGCCGGTCAGCCGCCCTCCGAGCTGACCTATGCGTACACCATGGCCGACTGCGGCTGGACTCCCCTTTACCGGCTGGAAGCAAGGCCAAAGGAGCAAAACATCGATTTTTCGTGGCAGGCCAAGGTCTGGCAGCGGTCAGGACAGGACTGGGCTAAGGTTGCGCTGCAACTGGCAACCATGCCGCCGGAATTCCAGGCCGCGCCCGGAGATCTTCCGCCATGGGAAATCCGTCCCATGGAGATTTTCTACAAGGGAGCCGGCGCGCCGGCCATGATGGCCATGCGGGCCGAATCCATGGACAAGGGTGAAGCGGCCCCTGCTCCCCTGCCGCGCGAAGTGCGCCATACGACCTACGCCGCCTGGGACATGGGGGAACGGTCCATGCCGGCCGGAGAAACCCGGGTTTTTGAAATCAGGCGCGAAACATGGCCGGCCGACTTTGTCCACTTGCTGCGCCCAAGCCTTGATGCCAAAGCGTATGTTCAGGCCTCGGTCAGCTTTGATCAGCCCAAAGACCTGCCCCGCGGTTCGGCGTTTTTCCTGATTGACGGCGCCACCGTGGATCAACGGGAGTTTTCGCTTTCAGGCCGGGAATCAACCATGTTTTTCGGTACCGATCCGCTGTTGACCTGCGAAACAACCCTCCACGACAAGAAAACCGGAGAGAAAGGCCTGTTCAAACAAAAGCAGACCTTTGTCCGACAGTGGGCCATGACCGTGCGCAATGCGTCCACCAATCCTGTCCAGTTCCGCCTGGAAGAACCCAGGCCTCTGCCCCGCGACGAGCGCATCAAACTCGATTTCAAGGCCACTCCGCCCCCGCTCCAGGAAGACGATCCGGAAATTCTGTCCTGGAACGGCACCGTCGCCGCCGGTGCGCAGCAGACCATCAATCTGACCCTGACCTTCGAAGCGCCCGACGACCTGTCCATTGATCCGGGCTGGCGCTGGTAGATGATCCAGCCAATGTCCGGCGCTCCCGGTGATGCAGTCACCGGGAACGCCGGACATTGCGCCGCCTGCGCAAACCGTGGTCGCAAGCAGA
>CAZYZA010000075.1:0-10914 GCA_964651415.1 uncultured Desulfovibrionaceae bacterium | reverse complement strand
GTCACCGGGAACGCCGGACATTGCGCCGCCTGCGCAAACCGTGGTCGCAAGCAGACTGAAAACCGTCAGAGTAAACCTGCACCTTTCCCGGAAGCCCCAGTCCTTTTCGTCCCGCCAACGTCCGCAAACCACGCCCGTTCCTGCCGTGCTGATCGGATAGGCCCCGGCCTTTGACTGCGCACCATAGTTTCCACTGGTGTTTGATTTTCCCGCCACCGATTGACACCACGTTGGCAGCGCTGATATTGACATTTATATATTTATTTTCGTGTCAATAAATCCAGATCTCTTGGAGGTGTGCACATGCTGTTTCCAGTCGCCGGAATTGAAGTCGCGCCATGGATTCCTTTTGCAGCCGGATTTATAGTGGCCTTTGTCTGCTCCATGGGTGGTGTGTCCGGAGCCAACCTGCTCCTGCCGTTTCAGATGAGCGTTTTGGGCTTTACCACTCCGGCGGTCAGCGCCACAAACCATCTATTCAACATTGTCGCCATACCGAGCGGCGTCCTGCGTTTCATCCGCGAAGGCCGCATGGTCTGGCCCCTGACCTGGGTAGTGATCGCCGGAACCGTGCCGGGTGTGATCGTCGGCGTACTGCTGCGAGTACGCTATCTACCTGATCCTACACACTTCAAGGTCTTTGCCGGACTGGTTCTCCTGTATATCGGTTTCGTCATGGCCCGGTCCCTGCTCAGCAAAGCCGCTCCGGGAACCGACAAGGCCTCCTCGGAAAAACGCTTCCAGGCACTGGTCGCCGGCTTTCGCCATCAGGCGGCCGCAACCCAGGAACAGCTGCCGACGGTTGCGGTCCACAGCTTTGGTCTGCGAAAAATCGAATACAGTTTTTACGGCGAAACCATCATCGCCCCGACCATGGGCATCTTCTGGTTGAGTCTTATTGTCGGCGTGGTCGGAGGCATGTACGGCATTGGCGGCGGTGCGATTATCGCTCCCTTCTTTGTCGCGGTCTTTCATCTGCCGGTCTACACCATCGCCGGAGCTTGTCTGATGGGCACGTTCCTCACCTCCGTGGTCGCGGCCCTTCTCTACCAGCTGCTGGCCCCCTGGTATCCGCACATGTCGGTAGCTCCGGACTGGCTGCTGGGCATCTTGATGGGCGTTGGCGGCATGATCGGCATGTACGCCGGTGCACGGATCCAAAAGCATGTCCCGGCCAAGGCTATCAAATGGCTGCTGACCTTTATCCTGACTTTCACCGGCGGACGCTACGTCATCGGCTTTCTGCTGTGAATCGTGGACGAATTTGAGAAGGATGCTTTACGCGGACAAAACGCCGGAACGGACGGGGACGTTGACAGGCGAGCTGTCGTCGCTGCCACCGAGCCAATGGACGGCGCGAGTCGTTCATGAGCTTCGTGCAACGAGAAATCGGTGTGGCGAAAGATGAGTGATCTGCGTGGCCTCCAGCACCCTTTTGGGAGCTGGAGGCCGCATTGTATTCTATAGATACGCGGTAAGATAGCCGTGAATCAGCCTAAAACGTCCATCCGGCAGGGTTCAGTTGGCCTCAAAAAGCACGGGACCGTCGATCGCGACTTGGGTCATGCAGCCATCCTCGTACGAAGGCGCTACGCCATCCCACATCCCCTGACCTTCCAATTTGGCGAGATTCTCCACTTCGAGCCACTGCCGGCAGGAGGGGGACAGGCCATAGGCATTACTGACACGGGCATATCCGCTCCGGACCATTTCCCTGTTGATGCTTTGGCCTTCAACAGCGACCAGGCTGCGCATTCTGCCCAGGGAATCTCGTCCCACGTTGGTCACATCCAAGGTCTTGCTCATGACCAGCAGGGCAAAATGATTCATGGCCTCCTGGCCGAAAGGCTGCGTCAGCAAGGGACTCTCTACGCCATAGAGATGGATGCGGACCACCCTGTTCTTGTGATTCAATATTTCCAGGGTATCTCCGTCCAGGACACGCACTGCCACGCCTTCCCAGGCCAAGGCAACCGAACACAACCCGAGATGCAGGCCAAAGAGCAAGCAAATCAGCAACCTGGCATACCGCCATGGTCTGCCTCTCAAAGGCACTCTGCGGAGAAACGAACGCGCTGCAGTACTCATCGCAAGGCCTATGCGTTGCCTCAACGACGATGTCAACGAGAAATGATGTCGTTATGCGGCTTCAAGCTCCTTGGGGCTCGATCCTGTCCGCGCCTTTTGCACAACATCAAGAAGCTCCTGCTTGCGCAATGGTTTGGAAAGATACGAAGTGCATCCCGCAGACTGGATACGTTCGCGCACCTCTGCGAACGAATGAGCCGTCATGGCAACAATATGCGCCCGCTCGCGTTTGTGCGTCGCTTCCCATTCCCTGACAAGGCGCACAGCCGTTTCCCCGTCCATGACCGGCATTTCCATGTCCATGAAGATAATGTCAAAACGCTGCTTTCTGATCATACCGAACGCCTGTTCTCCATCAACCGCATGCGCAACCTCCACGTTTGATCCACGCAGATACAGCTCTGCAACCCGCCGATTGGCCTCCACGTCGTCGACAATAAGCACCCGCGTCGGGATTTCAGCCGTGACTTCCGGCACCGCGACTTCGGCCAAGACCTCATCCCTGCTGGGCAAGGCCACGGATTCCAACGACCTGAGCGGCAGGACAACGCAAAATTCCGTACCCTCGCCCTCTTTGCTCGCCACGGATATCCGGCCTCCCATGGCCTCGACCAATCGCCGGGAAATGGCCAGCCCCAACCCGGTGCCGCCAAATGAACGGGTGATGGAGGGATCGGCCTGGGAAAAACTGTCAAAGATCACGTCTAGTTTGTCCTCCGCGATTCCTACTCCCGTATCACGGACCCGGAATCGACACATTTCCCGGTCGTCCACTGCAGCGATATCCACATCAAGACGGACGTATCCCTGAGCGGTGAATTTGATCGCGTTGCCGACAAGATTGACCAGAATCTGACGCAAGCGGGTCGGATCGCCTTCGTAGCACACGTCGACCTCACCGGAAATGCCGAGTTGAAGTTCCAACCCTTTCCGCTCGGCCTGCCCATCAAGCAGTCGCACCGTCTCCTCGGCCACGGCCGTGATGTCAAAGGCAATGCTTTCCAATTCGATACGACCCTCCTCGATTTTCGAAAAATCAAGAATGTCGTTGATGATGGACAGCAGCATTTCACCCGCGTTGGAAAAGGTCTGCACGTACTCGTGTTGATCCCTGTCCAGATCGGTCTCGGACAACAACTGCGCCATGCCCAGGATCGCGTTCATGGGAGTCCGGATTTCGTGACTCATGCGCGCTACGAAATCCGTCTTGGCCGAGGTTGCACGGTCGGCGCGTTCCTTGGCCAAGCGCAGATCCTCGGCCTGAGCGCGCAAGACCTCGCTGGCTCGCCGGCGTTCCGTGATATCCTCGAAAACCCAGATAATGCCCCGACTCATTTCCGAAGGATCAATGGGTTTGGCGGAAACCTGGCACCAGAAGCGCCCTCCGGTGCCGCGTACGAACTGGTAGTCCATCTGCGTCATTCCCTTATGGGCGACATCCAGATGATAGCGGTGCAAAAGCTCCGCATGGGACTTGCTCGAATAATGCAGGTCAGACATGGCCATGTGGGACAATTTGTCCGAGCCGTGCTCAAACATCTCCGCGAAACGTTTGTTGAATCGCAGGATGCGTCCGTCCGCGTCCATGACCGCAATCCCCACCAAGGAGTTGTCAAAGATGGCCTGGACTTCCCGCAACGCGCCGTGAAGTTTTTCCGTCCGGTCTCTAACCGTCTGTTCAAGCCCCTGATAGGCTTCGCGCAAATTGGAACTCATCAGGTTGAATTCCGCGGCCAGTTGCCCGACCTCGTCGCCCCGCTCGGACAACCTGGTGCTGACAAATTCCCGGCCGCCGACGTTCCTGGCCATGCGGACAAGGGTTTGCACCGGCCCGACCAGGGTCCGATTCAAAAAAAGATGGCTCAGCAGACACACCAGGCCGAGCACGGCGGCAAAGGCGGCGATCATGCGAACGGTCGTGGTTTCGACCTCCCGGCGAACAGTATCGAGACGCATGCCGACAACAACCCTGCCCAGAATATTGCCTCCCGATTCGATTTCACGAGACACGGTCAGGATATCGCCGGGATCGACCATGTCCCCACCCCGACTCGGCACGATATCCCTGCCCTCCATGTCTTGAATAGAGCAAAACGCGACCTGCGGACTGTACACGACCTTGGCCTGGAGATCCTCAAGCATGAACAGGCTGCCGCGCAGAATGTGATCTGCGGCGGCTTGAGCCGCGCCAAGTGCCTGTTGCTCGCCCCGACGGGACAAGTCGTCCGTCAGCAGGCGCCACTGGGTTGAAAGAAGAAACCACCCAAGTCCAGCAAAAGACAGCCCCAATATTACCGCCAGTCCAAGGTTGACCCTGGCCTGCAGCCCGAACCATCCTCGACTGCGGGAGGCGGTGCTTATCGTAGCCATACTTCAACCCTCCGATTGCGCTCGCGGCCGGCGGGATCATCGTTGGAGGCGACGGGAGCCTCTTCGCTCGCCCCGACAACGTCACGCACCTCCACGCCCAGCTGTATCAAACGGTCGGCTACAGTCTGCGCCCTGCGCTTGGAAAGAATCAAATTCTGGCCGTAGTCGCCGACAGAGTCCGAAAAGCCGATCAGGACAACACCTTGTCCTTCGACCGTGCGGCTCAACTCCGCGACTCGCTCCAAATCCCTGAGGGCCTTGTTATCCAACTCAAAACTGCCGAACTGAAAGCGGAAGTTGACCGGCAGACGTTCTCCGCCCTGGACCGCATTGCGGTAAACCTGCATGACCTTTGCATCCACGGCCGGCACATCCGGCAATTCGCCGACTTGTGTGGCCAGGACTTTTTCAGGCTCAGCTGCGGCAGTTCCGACGGCCTCAGCAACAGCGGCAACCTCCAGGGGCGCTGCGTCTTTGCGAGCCGATCCGGATGCGCGCTGCCCGGATATATCAAGACTCACAAAACCGAACTTGCCCACTGCTTCCTGTCCTTCCCGATCCAGTGAGTACTCAAGAAACTGCCGCACATGAAGATTTGCCTCCTGCCTGGTTGCATAGAGATAAAGACGACGGGCAAGAGGATAATCTTCCGTGGATACGGAGAACATGCTCGGCTTGATGGCCAGCCCCTCATCCTGGACCGCCAACTCCTTTGACCTGTTGATATACGGCAGCCCACAGAATCCAATGGCCAGGGGAGTGTCCGCAACCCGGTCCGACAGTTCCGCATTGGACTCGTACCGGATCGCCGTTGCCGCCAGCTTGTCATCACCCAGGACAAGGCTTTGGAACGTGTCGAATGTACCGGACTCATCGTCGCGGGCATGGATTTCGATGGCGCCCGGCGGGAGCCCCAGATCCTGCCAGTTGGTGATCCGTCCGGCGAAAATGTCGGCAATCTGCTTGCGGGTCAGTTTTTCGAGAGGATTGGACTTATGCACAATGACGGCGATGCCGTCGAGGGCAACGACGTATTCATTCTCATAAGATGTCATGTCGCCCAGATGCTTGAGCGACTCTCTTTCCTTGTCTTTGATCCGCCGGGACGACATGGCGATGTCGCAGACTCCGCCGAGCATATCCTTGAAACCCGTGGACGATCCGTGCGCCTTGATGTCGATGCGCAGCACTTCGCCCCGCGCAGAAAAGACCCCTTCCACCGCACGCTCCACCGGATCGGAACCGGCCACGGTTCGGACGGATTCAGCGCCAAGCCACCGAAGATACCGCTCTGCCAACTCCGGACCGAGATTCGCTCCGATGGTATTGGATCCATGCAGGCGCAGGATGGTCTTTTCCGTCAAAACCTGCCGCACGTACTCACCCCGGACATGTTGATTGACTTCAGTGGCTGAGAGCTCCACGCTTTCGGGCGTGATCCATCCCGGCACGGGTCTGAATTCGATCCGCTGTCGACGATTTGCGTCGCTGATCGCCGCCTCCGGGACATCCATCCAGCCGCCCCCGATTTTCCACGCGCCTCCGGCCACAATCGCTTCGCGCGGCTCAATAACAACCGTCACCCTGCGCTCGCTCATGAGCACTTCCGGCTTCCAGGCAACGACAGCCAAAGCCGCGATTCCAAGCAGCAACAATATCATCAGCGCCACGCCGCCCAGGCCGCGCCTTCCATCATGTTCGACCATATTTCACCCCACGAATTCTCCACCAAACAAGATACCCGACAGGGACGACAATCAAACCTCGTCGTCCGCACCTCGACACGGTTTCAACAGACAGCCGAAAAATCTCCGCATCCATAAGGAGGTAAAGCGAATCCTGCATGTCATTCCGGCAACATACAGGTCACGAAACGATGACAGACTGCTTGGCGACAGCCCGGCCAGGCACAATAGAACAATCACAACGTACTGATATATAGAACAATAGGCCGAAATAAATCACGGGCAAAACATCAAGGACTGGTTCAGGAACTGCGTCAGCAGCCACAACTGTTCCCCGTGACAGCTCGGGCCGGAGGCGCTTTGCGCGGAATTGCCATGGCGAAAACTGACCGGGTTAAAATTTGCGTGCTCGGCGGCGCATTTCCTGATTGACATTCCACAAGGCAGAAAATATCAGGGACGGGCTTGAGCGGAGTGATGAAAATATCTTTTACTCACTTCCGCTGATTCGGCTGGTAGTTGGTTCCAGTCCGGAACAAGTTTTCTTTTTACTTTTTTTTCTTTGGAGTTTGTGTCTTGTCTAAGAACATCTATGTTGGCAACTTGTCCTGGTCCACTTCTGATTCTGATCTGCATGCCCTCTTTTCTCAGTACGGCCAGGTCAATTCCGCCCACGTCATCGAAGATCGTGAAACCGGTCGCTCCCGTGGGTTTGGCTTTGTTGAAATGGACGAAGAAGGTGCGCGTCAGTCTATCGAAGCCCTCAATGGAGCCGACTTCCAGGGCCGCAACCTGAAGGTGAACGAAGCCCAGCCCCGCGCCAGCCGCCCGGCTCGTCCCCGCTACTAATTTACCGCCTTTACCTGATCCGAAAGCCCGTCCCAGACGGGCTTTCGTGTTTTCGGCTCTCGGCATGCCGTGGAACAAGCAACACTGAACCTCCGGATCAAAACTGCGAGACCATCGCCATGAGCAAGTCCGACCTGCAAGAAACAACGTTCAACAACTTTATCGACGCATCAAACTTTGCCAGCATGGTCGATGCAGACCGATCAAGCACAAAAATTATTTGCCGCAACAACAAGTGGATCGTTGTCACCGCCTGCAAAACCCTGCTGCAAACCAGTCATCGTCGCCGCAACATTTTTCTGGATGACGATCTTCATTATGCGCAACATAATGAGATCCCATTAGAGAAATTCTACAAGCGTCTCTCGTTAGACGATCTTGTCGCGCGCGCTGTTGAAAACAGTGAAACGTACAGCCATGTCGTCGGAATCATCCGCAATGAACTCAAGACCCGATATCAGAGGCTCGACATCGACACGCTGAGATCAGCCCTGCAAAATTCCCGCAACCAATCGGAAAAATTACTACTCCGAGCCGCCATCGACCTGAAGTTGAACCGATATGCGGAGTACGAGAAGGAACTCGTCAGTAATTTGAAAGAATGGGAAGAACATCTCAAGTCGCTGCCGGAAGCAGGGCTCGAAGAGCTGTGGAAGTCCAGGGAGGCACACGACATTTTCCCGGACACAGATGAATACATCATGCTCGAATATTTCTATAAAAAGCTGAAGAGACAATCCTTGCCCAAGCCTTGACAACTGGTTCAGGACTTTTAGTTTAAGCGATTAAAATTTCGAAACCAAGGAGAAACCATGTCTCAGGCACATCAGTACGAATTCAAAACCGAAATCAAGCAACTGCTCGATATCATCACTCACTCTCTTTACACCAGCCGGGAAATCTTCTTGCGTGAGCTTGTTTCCAACGCTTCCGACGCCCTGGACAAGCTCCGCTTCGAGCAGACCCGGTCGACGGCCATTGTCAACCCTGACTTGGACCTGAACATATCGATCACCGCCGAAGACAATCGCCTGACCATCTCCGACACGGGCATCGGCATGTCCCAGGACGAACTGATCGAGAATATCGGCACCATCGCCCATTCCGGCTCAGCGGAATTCATCCGCAAAGCGATGGACAATCAGGCCGACGCGTCCAATATCATCGGGCGCTTCGGCGTGGGGTTCTATTCGGTCTTCATGGTCGCGGACAAAGTGGAAATCCGCACCCGGTCTTTTCGGCCCGAATCCAAGGCCGTCGAGTGGGCCTCCGATGGCCTGGGCACGTATACCGTGACAGAAATGAGCGAGGAGTTGCCCAGAGGAACAACCATTACCATCCATCTGAAAGAAGACGCCAAGGAGTTCGCCGAAAAAAACCGGCTCACATCCATCATCAAAAAACACTCAAACTTCATTTCCTTTCCAATCCTGGTCCAGGGCGAAAAGGCCAACACAGTCCAGGCCTTGTGGCGTGAGAACAAATTTTCCGTCACGCCTGAACAATACACCGAGTTCTACAAGTTCCTGACCTACGACCACGAGGAACCCCTGGACACCCTGCACCTGAGCGTCGACGCCCCCGTGCAGTTCTCAGCCCTGGCCTTTGTCCCGCCACGAAGCGCGGACACTTTCGGCTTTGACCGCGACAACTACGGGCTGGACCTCTATGTTCGCCGGATACTGATCCAGAACAAGAACAAAGACCTCATCCCTGAATATCTGGGGTTCATGCGCGGCGTGGTCGACACTGAAGATCTGCCCCTGAACATTTCACGCGAAACGCTGCAGGAAAATTTGCTGATCCGCAAAATCGCAACCACCCTGACCAAGCAGATCCTGTCACACCTCAAAAAACTGGGCCAGGACAAGGAACGTTACGAAAAATTCTGGAAAGAACACGCCAAGCGCTTCAAGCTCGGCTACGCGGACTTTGCCAATCAGGAAGCCTTTGGCGAGTTGCTGCGCTTCAACTCCTCCCGTCACGACGACAAAATCGGGCTCATATCTCTTGATGAATACATCGAAACGGCCAAGGAAGGACAAAAGGAGATTTACTACATCTCCGGCCCCAGCCGTGAAGCCATCGAGCAGAACCCTCACCTGGAGATTTTCCGCGCAAAAGGGATTGAAGTGCTCTACCTGTATGAACCCGTGGACGAGTTTGTCATGGACAGCCTGCGCAAGTTCAAGGATTTCGAGCTCAAGGCCACGGAAAACGCCGACATTGCCAGCCTGGAGAAATTCAGCGACACCGCCGAAACCAAGGACAAGCCGGAGGAATTGAGCACCGAAGAAACCAAGGATCTTGATCGTTTCCTGAAACGTGTCAAAGAAATCCTCGGTGATCGCATCACCGAAACCCGCATCTCCAAACGACTGAACCAGAGCCCGTCCTGCCTGGTCAGTCCAGACGGTTCCACGTCCCAGATGCACAAGATCATGCAGCTTGTAACCAAAGACACCTCCATCCCGAAAAAAATCTTTGAGATCAATCAGGATCACAAGCTGGTGCGCAACCTGCTGGCCGTTTTCGCCCAAAATGAACAGGACGAATTCGTGACAACGATTGTCGAACAACTGTACGAATCGGCCCTGCTGATGGACGGCTACCTGTCTGACCCCCACAAGATGGTCGGGCGACTGAACAAACTGATGGAAGACTCCAGCAGTTGGTACAAGGAGCGCAGCGGCAACTAAAGCCGCACGCGTCAACCCAACACCCGACCGGCTCGTACATCAAACAAATCCCGCACAAATGCCTCAAAACCCCGGCCGGCCCAAATCTTGGGCCGGCCGGGGCTCGTCTGTATTGTTCCCAGCACCCTGAACGGACAGTGTACTGTGAATCGCCTTTTTTTCGCAGTCCGTCCAAATAATCGGCCCACGCCTGCATCATCCGCCGGCGCTTACCTCGCTGCCTCGGAAGGTGCGAGGTCAATCACCAGCTCCGATCCCGTGGCCCTGGCATAGCGCCGCCGTCGCCTTCGACGTGGGTCAGCAACTCCGCTGGTAGCGGTTTGACTGGAGCAAGTGAACATTATAGCCGGTCGGTATGAATGTTCACACTGCACAGCCGGATACGATTTGCGCCAAGCTTGTCCTTGAGCTGGCATCTTTGGCCGAAAAGGGGGTTCCGGATGAGTTCACCCTGGCCCGCATCGAAAACGCGGCAAAAATGGCAAAAGACGCTGATCCCCGACACTTTCTTTACGTCATGGGTGCTATTGCGGCCTTACGAGGAGACGTGGACGCCGTGCAGAAGCATTTTGAAAGCTGCGTCGGTCTTCATGGGCAGGACAGCGTAACGGCCTATAACTACGCAAGCGCCTTGCTTGGTGCCGGTTATCCCGTCCTGGCGTACGCCCAGGCCAAACATGGCGCAGCCGCTTTCCCCATGGATGAAGATTTGCGCAGACTCCTGGCGGATGTCGTGGAAAAAATGACCACGGACATGTGGGATGACATGGAACATGACACCGAAGGTGACACGACAAAGATGTGCATGATGAGTTTCGCGGCCGGGGAGGAATGATGCAGCGCGGCGATGTTTTCATCATACCGTTTCCGTTCACCGATCTCAAACGCGCCAAGGTCAGGCCGGTTTTGGTTCTGGCGACCCTGCCCGGCGATGACTGCATTAGTCTGCATGATCACCACCCGACCGACGCAATCCGCACACGCCGTTCACGTGAATCCTGACGATGTTCTCAACGGCTCAATCCGCCCCGGTTTTATTCGGGTCGAACGCATCGTGACCTGCGAAAAAACAGCGCTGTTCGAAAAAATCGCCACGCTCAAACCCGACAAACTGGTGAACGTATTGGCTGCCGCGCAAGCCCTCTTTGCCTAGCCCGCAGATTTGGACATATAAATGCCTCCAGGCTAAACCTCTGCTGCACACACTCGTCGGGACTCTCCGA
>CAZYZA010000074.1:0-17877 GCA_964651415.1 uncultured Desulfovibrionaceae bacterium | reverse complement strand
TCGACCAGCACGTTCAGCACTGTCGGGGTGATGAAGGCCGGCAGGGTGGGACCGAGGCGGATGCCCTTGATGCCCAGCGACAAGAGCGTCAGCAGGATGGCCACGGCCTTTTGCTCGTACCAGGACAGGACCATGGACAGGGGCAGGTCGTTGACGCCGCAGTTAAAAGCTCCGGCCAGGGCCGAGGCGATCTGGATGGCGGAGTAGGCGTCGTTGCACTGACCGACATCAAGCAGGCGCGGGATGCCGCCGATATCGCCGAGCTTTTTGTCAAAGAACCGGAACTTGCCGCAGGCCAGGGTCAGGACCACGCAGTCGGCCGGAACCTTTTCCACGAATTCGGTGTAGTAGTTGCGGCCCGGCTTGGCTCCGTCACAGCCGGCCACCAGGAAGAAGTGCCGGATGGCTCCGCCCTTGACCGCCTCGATGACCTTGTCGGCCACGCCCAGAACCGCGTTGCGGGCGAATCCGGTCAAGACGCTGCCCTTGTCCTCATCGGCCGGGAAGCCGGGCATGGCCAGGGCTTTCTCGATGACCGGGGCAAAGTTCTTGTCGGCGACATGGGTCACGCCGGGCCAACCGACCAGACCGGTGGTGAAGATGTTGCCCTGGTAGGACTGCACGGGCTTTTGAATGCAGTTGGTGGTCATGAGGATGGCACCGGGGAATTCGGCGAACTCCTTCTGCTGATTCTGCCAGGCCGTGCCGTAATGGCCGTGGAAATGGGGGTGCTTTTTCAGCTCCGGATAGCCGTGGCAGGGCAGCATTTCGCCGTGGGTGTAGATGTTGATGCCCTTGCCCGCGGTCTGTTCCAGCAGCAGGGCCAGATCCTTGAGGTCATGGCCGGAAACCAGGATGGCCTTGCCCTTCTTGGGTCCGAGAGGCACTTCCGTCGGCACCGGGTGGCCGTAGTTGCCGGTGTTGCCGGCGTCGAGCAGTTCCATGGCCTTGAGGTTGGCCTGTCCGCATTCCAGGCACAGGCCGACCAGCTCGTCCAGTCCCAGGGTCTGATCCAGGGTCGCGGCCATGG
This sequence comes from uncultured Desulfovibrionaceae bacterium, assembly GCA_964651415.1. Classification (GTDB taxonomy): domain Bacteria; phylum Desulfobacterota; class Desulfovibrionia; order Desulfovibrionales; family Desulfomicrobiaceae; genus Desulfomicrobium. The sequence goes on along the minus strand of CAZYZA010000074.1, from coordinate 16,847 downwards.
CCTTGTGGACAAAGGCATAGACCTCGTCGGATTCGTGTCCGAGAATGGCCGCGTGATCCGCGTAGGCGGCCACGCCGCGCAGGCCGTAGGTCAGAATCTGGCGCAAGGACTCCAGGTCCGCATTGGCGTCGGGCTTGGGGGCAAACCCGACCTGTTCGCCCATGGCCACCAGCTGACCGCGCCCGCTGGGGGACAAGGAAATTTCCGGATGTTTGGTGAAATCCGGCTGTTCGCCGCCCAGGATGAGCCGAGCCAGCCTGGCCAGAATGCCCGGCTGCGTGTCCTGGCCAAACGTTACCTGCCCGCCGGCGGCCTTGACCTTGGCCCGCAGGCCTTCCTTCAGCTGGTCGCAACGCTCGATCATGGCCACGAAACGGGCCGGATCGAAATCAACATTGGTCAGGGTCGAGAAGATGGCCTCGCAGGAAAAGCGGTTCACATCGCTATCGACCACACCGACCTTGCGGCCGGCGTGAGCGAGAAGGGACAGGCCCTTGACGGAATGGGTCAGCAGATCCTGCAGGGCGGCCACTTCGGGAGTCTTGCCGCACACGCCCATCGTGTCGCATCCTTTGCCCTTGGCCGTCTGTTCACACTGATTGCAAAACATGGTTCAACCTCCATGAGAGTTTTGGTGTCGTTGAGGCCATGTCTACGCAAACCAGCGGTGAGGTTCTTTGACCTGCATCAAAAATTACTTTTTCTCGATCAGTAGCGTTCAGGCTGCAATGCCGCCCGGACTGATCCGCCGAAACTTCACTCTCCGTACTTGGCCAGTTTGGCGTGCATGGTCTTTCGGGTGATGCCCAGTCGACGGGCGGCCTCACTCTTGTTCCCGCCGGCCGCATCCAAAGCGTCCAAGATGGCCAAACGCTCCAGCTCATCCAGTGTCAGATTGGCGAAACCGCCGGGCCGGGGCTCGTCCGACCCGACGGACAGTGCCGGCGGCAATTCGCGTTCGCTGACGTATTCGCCACGCGCCAGAACCACGGCCCGCTCCACGGCGTTTTCCAACTCCCGCACGTTGCCGGGCCAGGCGTGTTTGAGCAACCTGTCCATTGCCTCGGGGGTGAATCCCTTGATGGGTTTGCCATTTTTCTCGGCGAATTTTCTCAAGAAATGCGCGGCCAGAAGCGGAATGTCTTCCTGGCGTTCGCGAAGCGGCGGCAATGACAGAGCGACCACGTTCAGGCGATAGTAGAGATCCTGGCGAAAACGCCCCGCGTCCACCTCGGCCAGGAGATCTCGATTGGTGGCGGTCACGATACGCACATCGACCTTGAGGGTCTGATCCCCGCCCACTCGCTGAATCTCACGCTCCTGAATGACGCGCAGCAGCTTGACCTGCATGGACAAAGGCATCTCCCCGATCTCGTCCAGAAAAATGGTCCCCTTGTCCGCCGCCAGAAAACGCCCCTCCCGACGCCGGTCCGCGCCGGTGAAAGCGCCCTTCTCATGACCGAAAAGCTCCGATTCGAGCAGAGTCTCGGTCAGGGCCGCACAGTTCACGGCGACGTATGGCCCCTTGAGGCGTGGGCTGTTGGCGTGCACGGCCCTGGCGATGAGCTCCTTGCCCGTGCCCGACTCGCCCGTGACCATGACCGTGGCCTCGGAGGGGGCGATGGTGGCCAACATCTCCAGCACCCGGTGCATGGCCGGACTCTGACCGATGATCCCGCCGGAATCGAAGGCTGTGGACAGGGTCTGTCGCAAAACTTTGTTCTCGTCGCGCAGAGCCGCGTGATCCAAGGCCCGGTCCAGAGTCAGCCGCAGGTCGTCGAAGTCCAGAGGCTTGGTCAGGTAGTCGTAGGCCCCGGCCTTAATGGCCTCTACCGCTGTTTCCACATTGGAATAGGCGGTCATGATCAGGACGGGGATGGCCGGATTGTAGGCCTTGATCTCCTTTAACGCCTCGATGCCGGAAATCCCGGCCATGCGCACGTCCATGAGGATGAGATCAAATGCCCGCTCCCGACACAAGGCCACGGCCGCATCCCCGCTCTCGACCTCATGGGTGACGTAACCCCAATCAACCAGCAAGGTGCGAAGCATGCTCCGGTGACCGGAATCGTCGTCAACGATAAGGATGGTAATCCTGGATTGCCTCATATCTCTCCCCTGTTCGTTGGCAATTGGATGGTGAAGACCGTGCCCTGGCCAACAACGCTTTCCACCTTGATCTCGCCGCCGTGAGCTTCGACGATGCGGTGGACAATAGCCAATCCCAGGCCTGTGCCCGAACTTTTGGTCGTGAAATACGGGTTGAATATATCCGACAGAAGCTCCGCAGCCATGCCGTGGCCCGTGTCCGCGATGCGCAGGGCCACGATTCCGGCATCCGGATCCGAAGTTACCGAGATCCTCAGCGTTCCGCCCTGATCCATGGCCTGCACGGCATTGAGAAACAGGTTGAGAAGAGCCTGGATAAAACGTTCCGGGTCCAGCGGTACCCGGGGCAAGGTCCCGCCCTGTTCGAACCGCACCGCAACGCCTTTGGCCTTCACGTCGGCCTGGGCCAAACGCAACGCCTGCTCAACGACCTGGACCACATCCTCGTCACGCAGCCTCATCTCACCGGGCCGGGCGAACTCCAGCAACTCCGAAACCACGCGGTTCAAACGATCCGTTTCCTGAACCATGGCCCGCGCCGCCTCCTTGTCCTGCCCCTGCACCTTGCCGGCCAGGAATGTGGCGAAACCCTTGATGGAACTGAGCGGATTTCTGATTTCGTGGGCCACCCCGGCGGCTAGGTTGCCCAGGGCGGTCAGGCGCTCGTTGCGCCGGACCTGCTCCTGCAGGCGACGGATTTCCCGCATATCACGCAGCAGGAAGAGATAGCCCAGAAAAACGCCGTCGCTCGTGACGATGCGCGACGCCCCCAGATTGACCGGAACCCGTTTGCCGCGATCCGTGACCAGGGTCGCTTCGCGTTCCGGCACTGCGCCGTTCTGTTCCAGCTCGGCCATGATTCCATTCCAATCGGCCTCACCGAGATCACCCAATTGCAGCCCCGGCATGACGTCTTTGTCCAGACCCAAAAAGGTCGCCGCACCACCGTTGGACAAGACGATCCTCCCGTCGGGATCGGTACTGATCAGGCCAAGGGGCAGACATCTCACCACTTCCGAGGCAAAAGCCTGGGTATCCCGCAGCAGACGCCGCGAAAGGCGGTAATGCTGAGCCCAAAAAAGCGACGCAAATCCGCCCAGCCCCATGAGCAGCACGAGCACGGCAATCACCACGCTGGTGCGCATCTCGCCGGCCACGGCCTCCTCCAGAGGGCGCACATCCAGGCCGACAAAGATTACTGACGTGTCTTGGTCGTCCTGCCTTTGCGCCGGGGGGTGCATCATGCGCATCACACTTCCCCCGTTACGGGGCGGACACCACATGGAGTGATGTAGCCCAGGCAATGGCGTAAAGACCTTATATACTTCGAAAACACGCCCATCTTCCATTTCCTGGAAATCGCCCAGAGGCTCTACGCTCGGGGTCCGGGCGGACATGACCTCAAAAGCGTGAAGGACCGTCCCAATCCGGCCCGCGTCGCTGTGGGCCAGAACTAGTCCCGAAGCATCGGTCACGGCCAGATAGACAATGCCGTGCTGCTTGGCCGTCTCCTCCACCAGGGACTGAAAATAACCCGTAGCGCCATGCATCCCCATACCGATGCGGGTACCGGCCTCCAGCGCCCAGAACAGGGCCTCGGCATGCTCCAGATAATTCTGAATCATGTGCTCCCTCTCGCGCTGCACGTTGCGCACCGCAAAAACCGACACGGCCAGGCCGAGAATGACCGTCAATCCAGCCACCAGCCACGGGTTGATCCCCGTCCGGATCACTTTGTCTGCATGCATGTTCATTTGCGACCTCTCAGCCCACCCTGTAACCGTTTTACCCACATTGTCCAGAATGATGTAACGTCTTTACCCGCACCTACAGAATCCTTTCGCGCATACAGCCCACAAGAAAAATACAAGTATCTGAATTTAAAAAAGATACACTAGTAATCACCAGCTGGCATGGCCCTTGCCTAAGTAAAGCCAAAGGATGACGCAACAAAACGGAGGAGACATCATGTGGGACTGCGCAACGTACCCCTGGTTCGGAGGGTGGATGATGGGACACTCCCTGTGGGGCTTTCTGATTCTGACGATTCTGGCCGTGATGGTCTGGAAGGGTCTTAGGAATCGCAAAGAGGGGAATTCCGCAGCTGACAGGTCCGACTCCCTGGAAATACTGAAACTGAGATTGGCCAGGGGCGAAATCACCATCGAAGAATACAACAATCTCAAAGCCATACTTTAACAGGCAACACCCCGGAGCGCACGACAAAGCAGATCGTTGACCATATCTTGCCTCTTTGAACGAAAAAAACTAACAATCAACCATAAATTTAAAAAGGAGACATCTCATGAACACGTACCGCAACACGCTGGCCGCAGTACTGACCCTGGTTCTTTTCATCGCTTTGTCCGGAGCAGTTTTCGCCCAGGGGCACGGTAAAAAAATGGGTGCCTTGAGCCCGGAGAAGCAAGCCGCCGTGGAAAAAGCCCACGACGAATTCGCCGCTGCAACTGCCGATCTGAAGAAGCAGATATTCGCCAAGGAATCCGCATTGAATGCAGAAATATTTGGTGAAAAAACAGACGAGAAAAAGGTTGCGTCCCTGGTCTCCGAGATCAACGAACTCAACTCCAAGGTCTATGCCGAGCAGGTCAAGCTCCACAAAAAGATGGCCCAGGAAGGTATCGTCCCCGAACCGGGACACGGCAAGAAGTCCGGAATGGGCTGCCCAATGATGAGCGGTGACGGGATGGAGCATGGCATGATGGGCAAAAAGTCCCAGGACGCTTCCGACGATGAAGCTACCGAAAAGGCCCCGGCCGCCGGTGGGCACGACGGCCACTAAAAGACCTGCCGCGCCGAGACCGGGCGCACCGAAACCCTCGACAATTCCCCCAAGTTCGCCGAAGCTCGGGGGAATTCTTTTGTACCCACCCTTTTCCCCCAAGCTCATGAAACATTCGGCATCCTCAACGTCCCTGCAGGGAATTCTTTTCGCCCTGGGCGCGACTGTCATCTGGTCCGGCAACTTCATCGTTGCCCGCAGTCTGAATCAAAGCATCGAACCGGCCACCCTGTCCCTTCTGCGCTGGGCCACGGCCTTCCTGGGCCTCCTGCCCTTTGCCTGCCGCACCGCCTGGAGGCAACGCCTCGAAATCCGCGCGGCCATGCCGGCCATGATCCCCATGGCGATTCTGGGTGTCACGGTCTTCAACGCCCTGCTGTACAAGGCGGCGCACAGCACCTCGGCCCTGAATCTGTCGCTCATCGCCACTTCGACGCCGGTCTTCATCATCCTGCTGGCCCGCCTGTTTCTGAACGAAAAACTGACCCCGAGAAAATTGGGCGGCCTGGCCATCGCCGTGGCCGGAGTGCTGCTGCTCATTTCCGGCGGCGATCCCGCGCGCCTGACCGGGCTTGATTTTTCCATCGGAGACCTGTGGATGAGCCTGGCGGCCATCATCTTCGCCGCCTACAGTATCCTGGTGCGCCGCTTTCAGGGCGGGCTCAGCCAGTCCGCCTTTCTGCTGACGCTCTTTGGCGTGGGCATCGTCTTTCTGCTTCCCTGGGCCGGATGGGAATTGTTCAGGAGCGGTCTGCCGGAGATCACCTCCGGCGCGGCCGGGGCCATCCTCTATATCGGCCTTGGCGCGTCCCTGGCCGCCTACGCCATGTGGAACAGCGCCGTGAAATCCATTGGCCCGTCCCTGGCAGGGCTCATCTACTACAGCCTGCCCCTGTTCAGCGGCGTGACCGCCTTTGTGCTGCTGGGCGAACCCATGGGACTCATTCACCTCGGCAGCGCGGGATGCATCCTGAGCGGCATTCTTCTGGCCACGCGGGAATAAAGGATTTACGTGGAACTCATCCTTGCCTTTCCCCGACCTCGGGCCTAAGGACGCGGCTCGGACCGGCATGGTGCCAGGCCCAGCAAACACGACCTCGCTCGTCAAGGATTACATATGATCAATCTTTACATTAGCTTGAGCATGAAACTCTTCTTCCTGCTCACCCCGTTTTTTGTGCTGAGCGTCTTTTTGTCCATGACCGAACACATGACCAAGATCGATCAGCGCCGGGTGGCCATCCGCACCACGGCCTCGGTCATGATCATCAGTCTGGTCCTCTATTTCGCCGGCAACCCCATCTTTTCGACCCTGGGCATCACCCTGGACGGATTCCGCATCGGCGCGGGCAGTCTCCTCTTTCTGTCCGCCGTGTCCCTGGTCTCGGGCAAACGCTCCAGCCAGGAAGTGGCCCCGGACGTGGATTTCGCCGTTGTCCCCCTAGCCATTCCCATCACGGTCGGTCCGGCGACCATCGGTACTCTGCTGATCCTCGGTGCGGAACTGGGCGGGGCCACGGAGCGTATGGTCGGGGCCGCGGCCCTGATCTCTTCCTGCTTGTGCGTCGGCGTGCTGTTGGGCTCGGCCCGCATTCTGAAAAAGGTGCTGGGGTCGGTCGGACTGTCGATCATGACCAAGATCACCGGCCTGGTGCTTTCGGCCATGGCCGCCCAGATCGTGTTCACCGGCGTGAAGAACTTTCTGGGCTAGCCCCGGCCCGAGGCTTCGGCGGAGATTGAGATAAAAAACGAACAGTGAGGGGATGTTCAAGGTCTGGGCGAGACGCCGGCGTCCACGACCCGCGAGACAAGACCGCTGAGCATGCGAGCCACCCGGACCGGTCCGAACCGCTCGCGCACGGCCATGGCCCGCAACGCCATGGCCCGATCCGGGCCACGCCGGGCCACCCGCAGCATCTCCCGCTCCAAATGCCCCTCATCCACCCTGGCCCAAAGCATGTCCGGATGAAAATGGGGTGGCATGCCGGCCATACGATTTCCCACCGGCTCCAGGACATAATCAAGAGGCACGGAATTGCGGCTGTCCATGAAATCCATGTTGCCGGACCAGCCCGTGGCCAGGACAATCGCCCCATGGCTCATGGCTTCGGACAGCCCCATTCCCCAGGCCTCGCCCCGATGCGGACCGACATAGGCCAAACAGCCACGGTGCAGAGCGGCCATGCGGGTTTCGGACAGGTTCCCGATCAGAACATGCACGCCGGACAAGCCGGGCAGGGGAACTTCCTGCCGGTACTGTTTGATGACCAGACGCAGATCCGTCCCGACCCCGGCCCGAACCCTGGCAAAGACCCGCAGCAGGGCTTCCAGGTTCTTGCGCGGATTGACCGCGTCCATGATGGTCAGAAAATACGGACCAGAGCCGAACTGGGCCTTGACCCAGGCCAGATCTTCGGCTGTCGGCTCCACGGCCTCGACGACATGAGGCAATACCCGGACCCGGTGGTGTCCCTGCGACAAGGCGGCGGCGGAAAAAGACGACGCGGTCCAGACCTGCGAAACCATGGCCAGACCGGGCCGATAGATCTCCGGCAAGGCAGCGCCCTCCCACACGGCGTAGCCGACCAACGGCGTGGTCCGGGCCAGAGGCAGGGATGCCACGATACCCGGCCAGAAAAGCGGGTCGTCATGGATCACTACCAGTTCGGCGCGGTCCGGTTGGTCAACCAGGACATGCCCGGCCAGCTGGATGCACCGCCGATAGGCCTGCCCGGCTTTGCGGTGGCTGATGTAGTCCGAAAGATGCCAGTAGACCCTGCTCACGGCAGCCTCCGCCTCCCAAAGATGCGCGGCAGGAACATGGGTACCCGGGCCTGATATTCCCGGTAGCGCCGGCCATAGGTCCGGAGCAGCTTGTCTTCCTCCAGCAGGGTGCCCAACAGAACGTAGCCGCTCAGCACCAGGCTGGTCGCCAGATCGGCTCCGTCAAATCCGTTGGTCCGGGTCCACAGAAGCAGCAGGGCCGCGCTGTACCACGGATGTCGGACCCGGCCCAGAATGCCGTCGGTCCGCAATTCTCCGGCCGGGGACCGGCCATCCCCGACGCAGTCGGAGCGCAGCTGGGACCATCCCGCGACCTGACCCAGATCATGGGTCCTGGCCCCGGCCCAGGCCAGCCACAGGGCGCAGAGCAGCAGGAGCCAGCGCACCGGCTCCAGCCACCAGGGCCAGCCCAGGACCATCGGCCCGGACAACGTCTGCTTGAAGTACAACAACGGAATGAGGGTCGCCACGGCCAGCAGGTTGTAGATCAGGCGATACCATCGGCACAGACCGGGCCAGCGAACACCGACCAGGGCCTGCCAGGCCGGATTGATCAGCAGGCTGTGCAGCCCACCCCAACAGACCCAGCCCAGCACCAGCAACCCTACCCCACGACAGCCCCGCCGGAAATCCCTACCCCGTTCGCACGGGCCGAGGCCGCATGATCCTTGGCCACCAGCATGTACACGGACGGAATGACAAAGAGGGTAAAGAGGGTGCCGATGGTCATGCCGCCGACCAGCACCAGCCCGATGGAATTACGAGCCGCGGCTCCGGCCCCTGAAATCAGCACCAGGGGAAAGAAGCCGGCAATGGTCGAACCGGCAGTCATCAGGATCGGACGCAACCGGATCATGGCTGCCTGATGCACGGCCTCGCGCTTGGCCAGGCCGCTCAGCTGCAACTGATTGGCGAACTCGACGATGAGAATGCCGTTCTTGGCCACCAGCCCGACCAACGTGACCAGCCCGACCTGGGAGTAGATGTTCAGGGTCGTGGTCCATCCCTCGGTCCAGAAGGCCACACTCGGATCCGGCATCTTGAGAAAGGTGAAGATCAGGGCTCCGAACATGGCCAGGGGCACAGACCCGGCCAGAATGACGAAGGGGTCGCGGAAGCTGTTGAACTGCGCGGCCAGCACCAGAAAGATCAGCACCACGGCCAGGCCAAAGGAAACAAGAAAGGTGTTGCCCTCGGTCCGCAGCTGCCGTGAATCACCCGTATAATCGAGCACATAGCCCTGGGGCAGAATTTTCACGGCCTCGTCTTCCAGAAAACGCAGGGCTTCGTCCAGGGGCCGCACCGCAACTCCGCTGATCTTGACGGCGTTGAGCTGCTGAAAACGGTTCAAAGACCTGGCCACGGTTGATTCCCGGACCGTAGCCACGGACGACAGAGGCACCAGCTGACCATTCGGGCCGGTGACGTGGATGTCGCCGAGCTGTTCCGGCGTCAGCCGGTCCACACGCTGGATCTGAGGGATGACCTTGTAGCTGCGGCCGTCGATATTGAAACGGTTGACGTACTGCCCACCGAGCATGGCCGCCACGTCGCTACCGACCGAAGCCAGACTCAGCCCCATGTCCGCGACCTTGTCGCGGTCGATGATCAGTTCGGCCTGGGGCTGGTCGATCTTAACGTCGATCAGCGGCGGAAAGGCGAACATGCCGCTCATGGCCGCCTGTTGCTGAATCTGCTGGGCAAAGGCCAGAATCTGCTCCGGCTCCGCCGTGGAGGCGATGACGAACTCCACGGGAAAATCACCGCCGCCGGGCAGGGCCGGCGGGACGACCGGAAACATCTGCACGCCGGGAATGGCTCCCAGCCCCATCTGGATCTCTGGCAGAATCTCGGCCACCGAGCGCTCACGCTGGGCCCACGGCCTGACCACCAGCCCGCCGAAACCGCTGGTCGGAAAGGTGACCTGAAAGGTGAATTCGGCTTCGGGAGCGCTCATGAAGACGTCATTGGCCGCGGCCGCATACCGGCTGGTCTGATCCAGGGTGGCGTCGGCCGAAGCGTCCATGATGCCGAAAATGACCCCCTGGTCCTCGGTCGGAGCCAGCTCCGTTGCCGACATCATAAACATGGGCACGGTCAACCCGCCCAGAATCAGCCACAGCAGATACACGGCCGGACGCGAGTCCAGGGTGGCGTTGACGATCCGCCCGTAGCCGTCCTTCAGTCGGCTGAAACCGCGCGTGATCAGCCCGGCCAACCCCCGATCCTCCAGACCGGGCACCAGGACTCGCGAGGCCATGACCGGCGACAGGGTCAGGGCGACCACGCCGGAAATGGCCACGGTCCCGGCCAGGGTAAAGGCGAACTCCCGGAACAGGGAGCCGGTCAGTCCGCCCTGCAGGCCGATGGGCGCATAGACCGCGATGAGCACGATGTTCATGGCGACAATGGGCCGGACCAGCTCCCGCGCGCCGATAAGGGCCGCCTCCAGGGGCGATTTGCCCTCGCTCAGGTGGCGGGAAGCGTTCTCGACAATGACGATGACGTCATCGACCAGCACGCCCACGGACAGGACAAAGGCCAGCAGGGTCAGCAGGTTCACGGTAAACCCGAAAACCTGCATCAGAAAAACCCCGCCGATGAGAGACACGGGAATGCCGACCATGGGAATGAGCACCGAACGGACAGAGCCCAGGAACAAAAAGATGATGACCACGACAATGCCCAGGGTCTGGACCAGGGTGTTGCGGACCTCGTCCAGGGCGTTGTTGATGTACTCGGTGGCGTCGTAGCCGATGCGGCCCTCCATGCCTTGGGGCATGGCTTTCTGGATCTCGTCCATCTCGGTCCGGACCAGCTTGATGACGTCGATGGAATTGGCGTTGGGCAGGGGCCAGACCCCGATGAAGACAGCGGTCTGCCCGGAAAAACGCACCTCGGCCCCGTAGTCCTCGGCCCCCAGGGCCACATCGGCGATGTCGCCCAGACGGATCACGGCCCCGTTGGCCGAACGGATGGCCAGTTGCCGGAATTCGTCGGCGGACTTCAGATCCGTGTCGGCCGTGAGGTTGATCTGGATCAGTTCGCCCTTGGTCTGGCCCAGGGCCGAAAGATAGTTGTTGGCGGCCAGGGCCTGACGCACGGCGGCCGGAGTCACGTTCAGGGCGGCCATGCGGTCGGGCTTGAGCCAGATGCGCATGGCAAAGGTCCGCGCGCCCAGGATGTCGGCCTTCTGCACGCCGGGCAGGGCCGACAGCCGCGGCTGGACCACGCGCATCAGGTAGTCCGTGATCTGGTTCTGCTCCAGGTCGGGCGAGGTGAAGCTCAGATAGGCCGAGGCGAACTGACTGTCGGCCGATTCGACGTTGATGACCGGCACTTCGGATTCCGGCGGCAGGTCGCCCCGGACCTGGTCGACCTTGGCGCTGATCTCGGACAGGGCCTTGATGGGGTCGTAATTCAGCTTGAGCCGGGCATTGATGACCGACAGGTTCTGACTGCTCTGGGACTGGATGTAGTCGATGCCGTCGGCGGCGGCGATGGCCCGTTCCAGGGGCGTGGTGATGAAGCCCCGCACCAGTTCGGCGCTGGCTCCGACATAGGTCGTGGACACGGTGACCATGGCGTTGTCGCTGCGCGGATACTGCCGGACCGTGAGGGTAAAGGCGGCCTGCAGTCCGGCAATGACGATCAGCAGGTTGACGACGATGGCCAGCACCGGACGGCGGATGAAGATATCGGTGATATTCATGACATCAGGCCCCGGCTCAGGAATTTTCCGGAGTGGGCGACAGGCTGAAATCCGGCGACAAGGTGTTGTCGACCACCACGGACTGGCCGTTGCGGTACTTGAAAACTCCGGCTGAAACCACTGTCTGGCCGACTTCAAGCCCCCGGTTCACGGCCACGTAATCCCCGCGCCGCTCACCCAGCGTCACGAACTGCTGGCGCAGGACCAGCCCGTGCTGCGGATCTTCGGCCGCATCGACGACAAAGACCGAATCACTGTACGCGGCGTAAAGCACGGCCGTGGCCGGAATCAGGATCACGTCCTGCTTTTCGGGCAGGGCCACATCGACATTGACGAACATGCCGGGCAGCAGCTTTTCGCCGGGATTGTCCAGCACGGCCTGCAGACGCACGCTGCGCGTGCCGGGGTCGGCCAGCGGTTCCACGGCGCTCAACCTGCCGGTCACGACCTGCTCGCCCAGAACATCTCCGCCGACACGGACTTCGGCCCCGAGTGGAATCCTGACCATCTGCTGCTGCGGCAACGTGAATTCAACATGAACCTGATCCAACCGCTGCAGGACGACAATGGGGGTGGAATCCCCGAGGTTCTGACCCAGGTTGGCCTGACGCAGGCCCAGGACCCCGGCAAAGGGGGCGCGGATGGTCTTCTTGACGATGGCAGCCTTCAGGGCGTCCATCTCGGCCAGAATCCGGCGGTGGTCGGCCAGAGCCACGTCATAGTCGGACTCGGACGTGGCCCGATGGGCCAGCAGGGATTCCAGACGCTTCAGGTTGACGCGGGCCAGTTGCTCGCTGGCCTCCAAAGCCCGCAACTGGGCATTTTCCTGGGAAACATCCTGCTGGACCAGCACGTCGCCGGCCTTGACCCGGTGTCCTGAATCAAAACCGATGGACACGATCTTGCCCGGCGTCTCCGCCGTGACGGTCACGCCCTGGATCGCGGTGACCGAGCCGATGGCCCGGTACACGGTTTCCCAAGTCGCGGCCGTGGCGTTGGCCGTGGAGATCACGGCCGGCGGCATGACAAAGGATTCGCCCTGGGCGATCATCTTTTGAATTTGCAGGACCTTGACGCCGGCCAAGGCCGCGACGACCAGACATAACAGCAGGATGGAGAGAAATACTTTCTTGATCATACGAATCCGGGATGAAGAGGATAGGCGCTTTGCCGCGCCACGGCAGATGCCTACAGAGAAATGAGTCAAGAGACAATACGCAAAGGCCGACAACACCACCACCACCCGGCAAAATGATCGCCCGATCACCCCCCAGGCATGCTTCCGGGCCAGGGGACAAATCAGACAATTTCGGGCATGGCTTGGAGCAACGGCTCGGCCAGGGCCGAACGGCGCGTGAGCTTCATGCCCGGTTCTGCCGACTGTTGCATGGCGGTCCACAGAAAATTCCGCCAAAAAGGAGCGTTATGTCCAAATTAGTCCAACTTTGCTGTTTGCTGATGCTGGCCGGATGCGTTCGCGTTCCGGACAATGTCCGGCCCGTCGAGAATTTCTCCCTGCCAAGCTACCTGGGCACGTGGTATGAGATCGCCCGCCTCGACCACCCGTTTGAACGCGGTCTGTCCAGGGTGTCGGCCGAATACACCCTGCGCGACGACGGCAGCGTCAGGGTCGTCAATCGCGGCTATTCCGCCAAAGAGGGGAAATGGAAGCAGGCCGAAGGCAAGGCCCGCTTTGTCCAGGGACCGGACGTGGGCTTCCTGAAAGTCTCCTTTTTCGGCCCCTTTTACGGCTCATACATCGTCTTTGCACTGGACCACGACAGCTACCAATACGCCCTGGTCAGCGGCCCCGACCATTCCTACTTCTGGATTCTGGCCCGGGCCACCACCCTGGACCCCGACCTGCTCCAACGCCTCGTGGCCACGGCCGCAGCCAAAGGGTTTGCCACGGATCAGCTCATTTTTGTCGAGCATGAGTAGGCGGATACGGAGCATGGAAGGCAGCATCCCCAGGGTTATTCGCATGGCGAGGACGGACCGCACCGGGAAAACACCGTGCGGACGACTGCGCAGATCTGTCACAGACGGGACTGACAAGCGAACTGCCGACCATGACACCGGAGACCTGCCCATGATCCTGTTTCACTCTGGCCATTCCCGCCACCGCCGACGGCGCGAGCTGTTCACTGCCAGCGGCATGCCCGGCTCGGTTGTGGGGGCCGTTCTGGTCATCCTGGTCGCGCTGTGTCTGCCCGTGACGGAGACCCTGGCTTCAGCGCCGGACCGGATCCGGCAGGAACTGACTGTTGATCTTGATCCGGACACGGGCCGCATTGATGGCCGCAGCGTCATTCTGCTACCGGCCGGAAGCGCGGGCCTGCCGGACATGCTGCTGCACCCGCGCATGACCGTGAAGTCCGTCCGCGTTGGCGACCAGGCGGCCGCGTATGATTTCGAGGGAGGCGTTCTGCGCGTCACGCCGCCCTTAAACGCGAAGCAGGCCGGCGCAGAGGCCGGGAACATTACCTTGGAATACGCCGGAACTTTTCCCGACCCCGTCCCCAGCCCGCAGTTCGGCTCGGACAACCCCGGCTTCGGAGTCGAGGCCAGCATCACTTCCCGGGGCGTCTTCCTGCAAAGCCGCAGCGGCTGGTATCCGCACCTCCGGGCGGCAAACCCCGTGGTCAGCCTGGAGGTCCGCGCACCGCTCGGCTTTTCGGCCGTCACGTCCGGCCGCCTTCTCGGCCACGAGGACCACAACGGCCGCACCGTGTCGCGCTGGGAAGTAGGGCGGACAGAGCGCGGCATTCCCCTCTCGGCCGGACCCTATGTGCGCGAGCGCCTGGATACCGCCCCCGCGCCGGTCATGACCTACCTTTTCCCGGACAACGCGGCCCTGGCCCGGACCTATCTCGCCGCCTCGGCCAGACATATGGCAACCTACGAAACGCTGCTTGGCCCCTACCCCTTTGAGCATTTTGCCGTGGTCGAAAACTTCTTTCCCACCGGCTACGGCCTGCCGGGATACACCCTGCTGGGCTCCACCGTGCTGCCCCTGCCCTTTATCCCCGAAACCAGCCTGCGCCACGAGGTCGTCCACTGCTGGCTGGGCAACGGCGTGCTGGTCGCGTACTCCGGGGGCAACTGGAGCGAAGGGCTGACAACCTACCTCGCCGACCACATGGCCCAGGAGGAAATGTCCGCCGAGGCGGCCCGGGAGTACCGCCGCCGCGTCCTGCGGGACTACGCCCAGCTGGCTGCGGGCCGGCAGGATTTCCCCCTGAGCCGCTTCATCTCCCGCTTTGACCCGGCGACCCAGGCCGTGGGCTATGGCAAGGCCATGTTTGTCGCCCACATGCTCCGTCAGCGCCTTGGCGACGAAAAGTTCGGGCAGGGTCTGCGGGCTTTCTGTCGGCAATGGCTCTTCCGCGAGGCGTCCTGGCGGGATTTGTTCGCGGCTTTTGAGCAGCAGGGCTGGGATCAAGGGGAAAGCGGGACATTCCTGCGCCAATGGGTGCAGACAGCGGGCGCGCCGGACCTTGTTCTGGAAGACGTCGAGGTCCGGCCCCTGGGCGCGGAATGGGAGGTGGACGGCGTGTTGCGCCAGCGCGGAACCGCCTACAACCTGCTGGTCCCCGTGCGCCTGGAGACCGAGGGCGGCCCCCGCGAGATCCTTGTCTCCCTGGACGGGCCGCAGACGTCTTTCACCATCGCGTCCCCGGACCGGCCCCAACGGCTGACAGCCGACCCGGACGTCCATGTCTTCCGCCTCCTGGCCCGGTCGGAGATCCCGCCCACGGTCAATGCCATCAAAGGGGCCGAACATCTCACGGTGGTTCTCGCCGATGAACTGGCCACGCTGTCCGGCGAGACCGTACGGGGCTTTTTGTCCAGCCTGAACCAGCCCACAAGGCGGATACTCTCCGAAAGCCAAGCCCTGGAAGCTGATCTGGAGGACAACCTGCTCTTTTGCGGCTACCCCCGCAGCCCCCGGCTGCGCGCCCTGCTGATCCCGCCCCCGGATTACGGCCTGACCTCCGACGGGGAGTGGTTCAACGCCACGGTCTACCCCGAAGCCGACCAGCTGGACGCCATTTTCACGACCATGCCGGACGCACGGGGAGGCCCCGGTGTCACAGCCCTGTTCCGCACCCGCCCCGAACTGGACGAAGCCGCAGTCATTGACGCGGCCCGGCGCGTGACCCATTACGGCAAGGAAAGCTACCTGGGCTTCGCAGCCGGCCGCAACCGTCTGCGCGGAGCATGGCCGCCCCTTCATTCACCCCTGACCGTGGAGTTTGCCCCATGATCACCCCTCTGCCTCACGCTGTCCTGCTTCTGCTGACCCTGGCCATCGCGATCCTTGGCGCACCTCCGGCCAACGCCGAAACCTCCATCCGTCTCCTGGACCTGCGCCTGTCGCGCGAAATCCCCCTGGCCGCAGCCGTGCCTGACCTGGCCGGGGCCGACGTTATCCTGGTCGGGGAATCCCACGGCAACGTCCAGCACCACGACGCCCAGCTGGCCGTCATCCAGGCCCTGCACAAGGCCGGCGACAAGGTCTGCGTGGGGCTCGAAATGTTCCAGCATCGCGAACAGCAGGTCCTTGACCGCTGGGTCGCGGGCAAAATGAGTGAAGAGAAGATGCAGGTGGCGTTTCTGCGCAACTGGGGCGGGGAGTGGGCGGCCTACAGGAAGGTCTTCCTCTATTGCCGGTACCAGGGCATCCCCATGGTCGGGTTGAATGTCCCACGGGAGATCACGCGCAAGGTGGCCAGACAGGGTTTCGCGGCCCTGACGCCGGAGGAGATCGGGCTGCTGCCGCCCATCACCTGCAGCGTGGACCCGCAGTACGAGGCCTTTTTACGCAACTTCACCGGCTCCGACGGCCACCAGAGCGCCTTTGACCGCTTCTGCGAGGCCCAGCTCGTCTGGGACGCAGGCATGGCCGCCCATGCCCTGGATTTTCTGCGCGGTTTTCCGGGCGGGACCATGGTCGTCATGACCGGCTCGGTCCACGCCTGGAAACCGGCCATGCCGGACCAGCTGCAGCGATTGGACCCGCAGGTCAGGCTTGTCTCCATCCTGCCGGAGGGAAGCTCGCGCAAAGACGACGAAGAACCCGACAAGAACGATGCGGACTATCTCATCCGAGACATGTGAGGCCCTGATCCAGGACACCCGATGAATATCCCGCCTCTGCCCACCATCTATGAGCGACATGCGGAGCACCTGTGCGCACGGCAAAGAAAGGCGCTCGGACACCTCAAGTCCTCATGACAAACGTCCGGAAATAAAAGCCTCTTGTCTTGAGTGCGCGAAAAAGTCAGCACCACATGAATTTTTGAAATAGGCCGCATGAAGCACGGTCTGAGCGTTTCTGGTATGCCTTTCTGACTGTTGAAAAATTCAAATTTACAGGTCGTTCAAAAATGGTGAGATGCAAGGAAGCGAAAAAATCCAGGGCGCGCGGTGTAT
>CAZYZA010000073.1:0-18018 GCA_964651415.1 uncultured Desulfovibrionaceae bacterium | reverse complement strand
CCGGATCATGGACGATGCGTCGTGGGGTGGCGGTAATGGTTACGCCGTCGTAGGGGCAGACCTGCGTGTCTGCCCTGACCTGTGTGTCTGCCCTGTTTTTTTTGGCCCGTTTTCCATTGGACGCCCGTGCGGACCATCGTGACATCGGCGGGGCGTGGACGCATTGGCGATGCGTCGTAGGGGCGAAAAATTTTTCGCCCCTACAGAAATGGGATCATGGCTGATGCGTGGATGTCGGGGTGATTCATCGTTGGGTCGGGCAGGGCGGACACATAGGTCCGCCCCTACGGGGGCCGGATCATGGACGATGCGTCGTGGGGTGGCGGTAATGGTTACGCCATCCGTAGGGGCAGACCAGCGTGACTGGCCGCCTTCGGTGTAGCCCTGGTGGAAATTGATTGACAACATCCTTCAGGCGCGGCTAATGGCATATTTATTAGTTGTGACTAATAATTACCGTGCTCTATTTGAAAGATCATAATTTGTTTTTGTTCTGCGGGTCTTCTGGGAAGCTGTTTTTAATCTGGAAGATTTGCATATTAATTTTTAGCCACAGCTAAGTCGAGTGGTGTTGGCGCGTTTGTTCTGTCTTTTTCCACCTGTCTTTTTTTACAGGGCATGTGCTCGGAGGGTTTATGTTCAAGTTGGATAATGGCGCGGAGTTGTTTTCGTCACAGGACATGGAGCGTCTGCGTACGGCTTCAAGTGGCGTCATGGGCAATCGGTCCTGGGTCGATAAAAAGGAAAAAGAGGGCGAGAAATGCCTGACGCCTGGGTGCCGGTGTCAGGGCAAATGCCGGGTCTGCTCGTGTCGGGAGAAAGCCGGGGATGGACTGTAAGTCGATGCTTTCCGGTGCTTCGGGGCAGGATGACGCGGTACGGCTTGAAATCCCGGCCCATGTCTTGATGCGCCTTTTGGCCGAAGGCCATCTCGGCGCGGCGGATCTGCGCTGTCTGGACTGCACGTCCCGGGCCTGCCTGCGGCGCTTGTGTCTGCGCAGTTGCGTGCGCCCATCCAGGGTTCAGTCTCGGGAGGCCTGGACGATTCTTTCGGACGACAGCGCTCGCTACCAGGATCACTCTTCCCCGGTTTCGACATAGACCCGGTTTTTGCCCGGTTCGTCAGTACAGATAGGGGTCCGTGGGCGGGGCGGTGGCTGTGATGCGGGCTTGTCGGATCAGGGGAACTGTCTTGTCGCCGAAGGTTTCGAGGTCGAAGACGCCGTGCACCTTGGCCCATTGCTGCGGTTTCCAGTCTTCTGCGGGCGCAGTGTCCAGGGCCACGGCCACGGGCAGGGCGTCGGCCGCGCAGCAGACAATGACAAAGCGGTACAGGGCCACGGTGCGGTCAGGTCCGAAATGTTTGGTCAGTTCCGGGTCTTGCTGGATCTGGCCCAGAAGTTCGATCTCCCGGCCCTGATGGTTTTGCGGATTGCGCAGCAGGTCAAGAATGGTCAGGGGGAGGTCCGGTTTGAGGAAGGGATCTTCGACGGCGGTGAATCCCTGGCTGATGATCTGGTCCGGGACGAGATCGTCATCTCCCGGCGTGCTCGGGCTCAGCTCCTGGGCCTGCAGTGGATCGGCGATGGGCAGTTTTTCCGTCAGGTCCACGCCCAGGAAGCGGTTGCTGAAGACATCGTGGCCCAGGCCGCCGTCGGTGGACAGGATATGGATCAGAGGCAGCAGCAGGATGAGCAGGCGCAGGGTCGGAACCCGGACCGGGTGGCGCAGGCTGCCGATCATAAAGGCCACGGCGATGACCGCGCCGATTCCTACCAGCCAGGCGAATTCGGGCCGCAGAAAAAGTCGGACCCGGTCCGTGGCCAGGATATAGGTCAGGGTCAGGGCCCACAGACCGAAGACCAAGCCGCCCTGCAGACGCTGGAAGCCGTTCATGCCATGCCTCCCAGCCACAGAAAGATCGGCGCGCTCACGGTCAGGACCAGGATCAGGATCGACAGGATGATGATCGGCCGCTGGCGGAAAATGAGCTGATACATGAGCAGGAGTTTCAGGTCGAACATGGGGCCGGTCAGCATGAAGGCCATCTGGGCCGGTCTGGGGACAATGCCCATAAAGGACGCGGCGATAAAGGCGTCGGCCTCGGAGCAGAGATTGAGTGCCACGGCCAGCAGGGTCATGGCCACGATGGACACGACCGGCAGGGCCGCCAGTTCCAGCAGCAGGGATCGGTCGACAAAGGTCTGGGCGGCCGCGGCGACAAACGCGCCGATGATCAGGTACTGACCCACCCCCAGGAAATCGGCCGCGCCGTGGCGCAGGGCCTGCTGCAGCCTGGCTCCGACTGTCGGCGTGGTCACGGCGTCCGTGACTTGGGAAAAAGGTTTGAGCTGCGCCGTGGACTCGCAGCCGCAGAGGCAGGAGGATGTGGTCACGTTTTCCAGACCGGGGCTGAGCGCCGTTTTTCCGGGAAACAGACGGTCCATGATCACGGCGATGGTCACGGCGATGAGATAGCCGAGCCCGAGGCGCAGGGCCACGATCTCCCAATCGAAATTATAGGCCAGGGCCGTGGACAGGCCGACAATGGGGTTCACGATGGGACCGGCCAGCAGGTAGGCCAGTCCGGCGGAAAAGGGCAGCCCTTTGCCCAGGAGCCGCCGCACCACGGGCACCACCGCGCATTCGCAGACCGGAAAGATGAGGCCCAGCCCGGCGGCCATGCAGATGGCGGCCAGCGGTCGGCGCGGCAGCAGGCCGGCCATGCGCTCCCGGCTGACAAAGGCTTCGATCAGCCCGCCGACAAAGGCCCCGATCAGCATGAAGGGCAGGGCTTCAAGGACGATGCTCGCGAACATGATCGACAGGGTGCGGTACGGGCCGCTGTCCGGGCCGACCGGCAGGAGGAGCACGGCTGTCAGCAGAAAGGCCGCAGCGGGCAGGCCGTGGAGCACGGTGCGCAGCGTGGACGGATGCGAGGGGGATGAAACGGACATGTGGGCGTGCTTGGCACGGTCCGCCGGGAGGGTCAAGCCGTGCGGGTCGGACTGGCCGCAGGTTCTGTCGGGATGCTGGGTTATGTCCGGACCGGGGCCGCGTGGCCCAGATCGCGCATCAACCGCGCCACGGCCAGTTCCTTGGCCTTGGCTTCGACATCAATGGTCATCTTTTGTCCCTTCCAGCAGGAGGGGAAATCCGCCGGATCGATATAATCGGCGTGGGGTTTGGGCTTGCCGTCCCAACCTTCACGCGGGGATGAAAGATGGCAGTACTGCTCCCGGCCGTGCCAGGTGGCCCGGGCCAGATCCGTGGCCTCGGCCTCGCTCAGGCCGTCGGGATTGCAGCGGTGGTGATGGACATCGTAAACCAGACCGATGCCCAGACTCCGGCACAAGGGCAGCAGGTCGGCCACGGTGTAGCTGACGTCGTCGTTTTCCAGGGTCAGGCGGCCGGCGACCGCGGGCGGCAGGGTGGCGAAAACCCGACCCAGACGCTTCAGGGCCGCCTCTTTGTCGCCGTAGGCGCCGCCGGCGTGGATGTTGATGACGTCGGCCCCGACCCGTTCGGCCAGAAAGGCGTGGTAGGTCAGTTCACGCACGGAATTGGCAACCACGTGTGCGTGGGGCGAGGACAGGACCACGAACTGGTCCGGATGAAAACTGAGGCGGATGTCACGCTCTGCGGCGAACGTCCTGGTCTGCTCCAGGAGCCGGGCGATGTCGGCGGCCTCGGGCAGGTCGTCCAGGCTGTAGCCGACCTCGGGATGGGTCATGCGCGGAAACAGGGGCGAGGTGATGCGAAAGGCCCCGATGCCCAGACGATGGCAGGTTTCCACCGCCAGCCTCAGGTTGCGGGCGTTGTGCAGGCAGATGGCCGACGCCTTGGCCAGACGGGCCGGGAGGTCGAGCTGGGACAGGGCCTTGGCCGTGGTGGTGCGGAAGGCGACGGGTTCGGCCGTGAACAGGCAGCAGAGTCCAAAACGCATGAGTGCTCCGGTGGTCAGCGCGCCACGGGCAGCTCGGCCCAGGACGTGGTGTAGCGAGGGGATCGGTGTTCCTGGCGCATGTGCCAGATTTTGTCGCCCAGACCCGAGGCGGCCAGGGTCAGGGTGCCGCGGCCAAAGCGGGCGTTGGCCGCGTCCATGGCCCGCATCAGGGCCCGGGACGCCTGGCGGGCGGCCGGGTCTTCCAGCAGGGACAACTGCCGACCGCCGGCCGGAGCCAGATCCATGAGGATCACTCCGGCCTTCTGGTATTTGTGGCCCGGCTTGTAGATGCGGCGCAGCAAGCTCAGGGCCGCGTCGTGCAGGACCAGGGTGTCGGCCGTGGGCATCGGCAGGGTCAGACTGCGGCTGGGCGTGTGTTGCGGATCGGGTTGAAAGCGGTTGGTTTCGAGGAAAACCTGCACGGTCCCGGCAGTGAGCTTTTTACGGCGCAGTTTTTCTCCGGCCCGCTGGACATAGGCGGAGACCGCTTCTTCCAGGCTGTCCGAGTCGCTGATCCTGGTGCCGAAAGAGCGGGAACAGACCAGGGAATGGGCCGGGGGTTCGGCTTTTTCCAGGTCGATGCACGGGACCTGGCGCAGTTCGAGCACGGTGCGCAGGCCGGTCACGGTCAGGTGACGGCGCACCCAGTCGTCGGGGCGGGCTTTCAGCTCCAGGCCGGTGCGCACGCCGCTGGCGTCCAGAAACCGTCCGGTCCGGCGGCCGATGCCCCAGATGTCTGTCGGCGACAGGTCGGCCAGGGCCCGGTCGATATCCGTTTCACTGTCCAGCAGAAACACGCCGGACCCTTTCTTGGCCAGGCGGTTGGCGACCTTGGCCAGGGTCTTGGTTCGGGCCAGCCCGACGCTGACCGGGATGCCGGTCCAGGTCCGGACCGTGGTCCGGATTTCCCGCGCCGTGTCCAGCAGGCCGGCCGTGGACAGATCGGACAGGCGCAGAAAGCATTCGTCGATGGAATAGATTTCCGTGTCTCGGGCAAAACCGGACAGGGTGCGCATGACCCGGGCCGACATGTCGCCGTACAGGGCGTAGTTGGAGGAAAAGACCGTTACCCCGTGGCGGTCGAAGAATTCCCGGCGCTTGTGGGCCGGTTCCCCCATGCCGACGCCAAGAGCCTTGGCCTCGTTGGAGCGGGCGATGACGCAGCCGTCGTTGTTGGACAGCACGACCACGGGCCGTCCGTCGAGGCGGGGATTGAAGACCCGCTCGCAGGACACGTAGAAATTGTTGCAGTCGACCATGAGGTAAAAGGACACTACAGCCTCCGTACCACGCCCGAAACCACGCCCCAGACGTGCAGGTCCTGTTCTTCGGCCACGGCAATGGGCTGGTAGCGGGGGTTTTCCGGGGCGAGAAGGATTTGTCCGTTCTTGGTCAGCAGGCGCTTGACCGTCAGTTCCCCGTCCAGAACCGCAACCACGATGCGGCCGTGACCCGGTTTCTCGGAGCGGTCCACGACCAGGATGTCGCCGTCGTTGATGCCGGCCCCGGTCATGGAATCGCCGCTGACCCTGACCATGAATGTGGCGGCCGGGTTACGGATAAGATAGGTGTTCAGGTCCAGGGCCGTTTCGATGTAATCGTCGGCCGGAGACGGGAACCCGGCCGAGATGCGGTCCAGGTACAGGGGCGCCCCTCCGGCCGGTCCGGACACGGCCCGGCCCAGGACCCGGACCCGGCAGGGATGCAGTGGAATTGGCTGATGCGGCATGACACCGACCTTGCCCCCCGGCTTGGCTTCCGTCAACGCCCGGCGTACATGACATCTGCTTGGTAAGCGCCAAACATCACCGAAAAACCGCCAATCAAAAACAACCGGCCGAGGAGCCCGCATGACCATCACCGCCTGCACCATGGATTGTCCCGACGCCTGTTCCCTGCTGGCAGACCACGGCCCGTTCGGCCTGCGGCTGCGCGGCAATCCGGATCATCCGTTCACCCGGGGTTTTGCCTGCCCCAAGCTCGACGTGCACCGTCGTCGGCTATCCAGTCCGGATCGCATCCGTTCCCCGCGTCTGAAGGTCGGCAGTGGCTGGCGGGACATCAGCTGGGAAGAGGCCCTGGATCTGTGCGCGGAAAAGATCGAAGCGCTGCGGTCGGAACCCCGCTCCATCCTGCATGTGCGCGGTTCCGGCAACCGTGGGGTGGTCAAATCCCTGTCCACGGGTTTTTTCCGCCGCCTGGGCGCTTCGGGGCTGCACGGCTCCCTGTGCGACGAGGCCGGCAGTGCCGCCTGTCAAATGGACTTCGGCTGTCTGCGTCAGAACGACATCACCGACATTCTGCACGCGTCTTCCATCGTCAACTGGGGCCGGGATCTGGGCCGCTCTTCCGTGCATACGGCCCATCTGGTCCGGCAGGCGCGCAAGGCCGGGGTCAGGGTGGTGACCATTGCTCCGGGTGGGGACACGGCCAGGGATCAAACCGATTGTTTCGTGACGGTCCGTCCGGGCACGGACCGCTTTCTGGCCCGGGCCGTGCTGCGCGAGGTGCTGACCAGGAACGGGATCAGGCCGGATGTCGCGGCCCGCTGTCACGATCTGCCCGGCTTTCTCCGATTGCTGGACGAACCGGAGATCGACCCCCTGGACTGGTGCGGGGCGAGCCGGGAGGATGTCGCCATGCTGGCCGATCTTTATTCCGGACCCGGGCCGGTGGCCACGCTGGTCGGCTGGGGTTTGCAGCGCTACCGTTTTGGCGGGCAGAACGTGCGCTGGATCAACGCCCTGGCCATGCTCAGCGGCCAGATCGGTCGCAGCGGCGGGGGCGCGTACTACGGCCTGGGGTCCATGGACAATTTTCATCTGCCCTGGAAGGACGGGGCGACCTATGGCCGGACCCTGCTCAAACCCGATCTGGCCGGGGAGATCCGTCGGGCCGATCCGCCGGTGTCCATGGCCTGGATCGAATGCATCAACCCGGCCAATCAGTTTCCCGAGGCCCGCTGCGTGGCGGAGGTTCTGGCAGGGCTTGATTTCGTCGTCCTGGCCGACGCCTTCATGACCGACACGGCCGAGGTCGCCGACCTGATCCTGCCCGTGGCGCTGATGCTGGAACAGGACGAGCTGGTCGGATCTTTTGTGCACGAGTACGTGCAGTGGAGCGGCAAGGCCGTGGAGCCCCCGACCGGAGTGCGCACGGACTGGGAGATCCTGTCCCTTCTGGGCCAACGGCTGTCGCCGCCCATCGAGCTGCCCCGGCCGGAGGACGCCATGGCCCAGGCCCTGCGCTCGTCGACCCTGAACGTCGGCCTGGACGAAGTCCGCAGCCGAGGTTTTGTCCGGACCACCCATCCGACCGTGGCCTTTGTCGATCTGCGTTTCGGCCATGACGACGGATTGTATCGCCTGCCGGACAGGCTGGACAAGCCGGACAGCGTCGATCCGTCCTTTCCTCTGCGCCTTCTGACCCTGGTCAACCGGCGCTACATCCATTCCCAGATTCCGGCCGAGGATCATGACGCCCGGCCCAAGGTCATGGTCCACTCCCGGACCCTGGCCGCGATGGGGCTGGACACGGGGCCGGGCCGGGTGGTCACCCCGTTCGGCGCTTTGGAGGTGACGTTGGCGGCCGACGACTTCGTTCATCCGGACTGCGTGGTGTATCGGCGCGGGCCGTGGGGCAAGCTGGGAGGCGGCATGAACCGCATCGTCGGCTTTGTGGAAACGGATCTGGGCGGAGGCTGCGCGTATTACGAACAGGACTGCCGTCTGGAAGGGACGGGGCTTCAGTAGCGGCCGTTCTTGACCGTGACGACAAAGGGTTTGAGGAGGGGATCGTCTTCGGCCAGAACGCCGGGATTGGTCGGATCGACCCACTCGAAGCGGGTGCCCTGCCAGATCACGGATGTCCGTCTGGCCCGGAAGGACGCGTCGACGTAGACCACATCCAGCAGACCCTGCTCGTCGTAGGTCGAAAGACCACAGACAATGCCGACCCTGGTGAAGGTCTGGCCGTGGATGGTCACGGGATATCCGGCTTTGATTCTGGGGCGTTGCATTGTTTTTCCCGGGTGCTGTCCGGGCCATGACCGGCCCGGTTTCTTTGGGCCGTAGCCCCTTTTGGCGATGGGTGCAAAGGGGAAATGGCTGGTAAAAGCAACCATTGCCGGGTATTTCCGGCCTCAGCCTTGAGATGCCGGCTTTGTCGGCTCGTCGCTGTTTTCGTCAAACCGAATCCGGAGGTTTTCATGCACGGCAATCCACGCACCGCAATTCTGGCCGCATTTGTCGCCGACTCCCTGGCCCTGGGCGTACACTGGGTTTACGACACGGACGCCATTGCGGCCCGTTACGGCCGGGTCACCACATTGCTGGCCCCGAAACTGGCCGCCTATCACCGGGGTAAACAGGCCGGAGACCTGACTCATTACGGCGATCAGATGCTTTTGTTGTTGCGCCACGTGGCCGGCAACAACGGCTTTGACGCCTCGTTGTTCGGTCGGCAGTGGCGGGACGCCATGCAGGGCTACGGGGGCTATGTCGATCAGGCCACCCGACAGACCCTGGCCAATCTGCAGGCCGGACGGCCTGTTGCCGACGCCGGGTCGTCGTCCGGGGATCTGTCCGGGGCGGCCCGGCTGTCGCCGTTACTCCAGGTCTATGCCCGGCAGCCGGACAGTCTGGTCCGCACAGCCCGGGAGCAGGCCATGCTGACCCACAACTCCCCCTTGGTCCTGGCTGCGGCCGAACTGCTGACCCGGTCCTGTCTGGAGGTGCTGGAGGGGGCCGAGCCGGTAGAGGCCCTGGAGCAGGCTGCGGCCCGGAGCACGGATTTTCTCCTGCCGGATCTGGTTCGTCAGGGCGTGGCGGCGGGCGGTGAGGACAGTCTGGCCGCGGTCAAGCGCTTTGGTCAGTCCTGCGCGGCCCAGTCCGGCCTGCCGGCGGCCGTGCAGATCATTGCCCGCCATGGCGGGGATTTGGTCGCGGCCCTGGAGGAAAACGTCATGGCCGGCGGCGACAGTTCGGCCCGGGGCATGTTCATCGCCACCCTCCTTGGCTGTCGACCGGGGGCTACCATTCCGGAAGCATGGCTGCAGGGCCTGCGCTGCCGGGACGAGCTGGAATCCATGTTGGATGCGTAGCGCACGGTCACGGCGGTTGCCGACGTGTTGCAGCCTGATCCGACCGTGTCCGTCGTCAAATTCAGGCAGAGCGGCCACCCGTTTCTCACGGGGAGGCCGTTTTGTCTCGGCCATGGGCATCTGATCGGCCTTGCTCCTGCACGAACCGCGAAAGCGCTCATGTGCCGCAATAGGTTTTGTATTGCGGACCGCCCGGCGACGGTGGTTGGCGATACGGGCTGTCCGGAGGCAGATCGGCATAAGGAGCGGCCAGAACGCGCACCAGGTCGTTCATGACGGAAAGATCTCCCCGGACGGCCCGATCCAGAGCGTTTTCAACCAGATGATTGCGAGGGATGACCGTCGGATTGCCGGCCCGCATCAGCTTTGCGGACCGGTCCGGCGACAGGGGCTGGCTGTCTCGTCGCCCCTGCCACTGCGAGCGCCAGGCAATGAAGTCGGGGCTTGCCTCCAGGTTGCCGTCCACGGACTCCCCGGTGGTCAGCAGGGCAAAGGTGTTGGTGTAATCGGCCCCATGCCGTTGCATGAGCTGCAACAGACGCTGAATCAATTCCGAGTCCCGGTCTTCCGGGTTCCCAAGGCCCAGCTTGTGGCCCATGGTTTCAAGCCGGCGCCGACGAAACAGGGGCGTGAAATTGTCCAGCACCGTGGTGGCCATTGCCACGGCCTTGTCTTTGTTCGTGTCCAGCAGGGGGAGCAGGGCTTCGGCCAGGCGGGTCAGGTTCCACTGGGCGATGTGGGGCTGATTGCCGAAAGCGTAGCGGCCGTCGTGGTCAATGGAACTGAAGACCGTGGCCGGGTCATAGGCGTCCATGAAGGCGCAGGGGCCGAAATCAATGCTTTCGCCGCACAGGGACATGTTGTCCGTGTTCATCACGCCGTGGATAAAACCGACCCGCATCCAGTGGGCGATAAGCGTGACCTGGCGTTCCATCACGGCCGTCAGCAGGGCCAGGGGCGGATTGTCGCTGCGGCGGCAGTCGGGGTAGTGGCGCTCTAGGACGTGGTCGGTCAGACGGCGCAGGCCTTCGGCATCGCCATGCGCCGCCAGATACTGAAAGGTGCCGACCCGCACATGACTGGCCGCCACGCGCACGAGTACGGCTCCGGGCTGGACGTTTTCACGGTACACGGCCTGGCCCGTGGCGATCACGGCCAGGCTGCGCGTGGTCGGAATGCCCAGCCCGGCCAGGGCCTCGCTGATGATGTATTCCCGCAACATGGGACCCAGGGCCGCCCGTCCGTCGCCGCGCCGGGAATAAGGGGTCCGGCCCGAACCCTTGAGCTGGATGTCGAAGCGCTGTCCGTCCGGGGTGATCTGCTCCCCGAGCAGAATGGCCCGGCCATCGCCCAGCATGGTGAAGTGTCCGAACTGGTGTCCGGCATAGGCCTGGGCCAGGGGCAAGGCTCCGGGCGGCAGGGTGTTGCCGGCCAGCATGGCCGCCCCGGCCGGGCTGTCCAGCAGGTCCGGGTTCAGCCCCAGCTTCCGGGCCAATGCATGGTTGAAAATGACCATTTCCGGTTTGGCCACCGGCACAGGGTCAAGAATTGAAAACAGGCCGGCGGGCAACCGGGCGTAGCTGTTGTCGAAATTCCATCCGGCCATGGCTGGAGAGGACGGGGCGGGCGAAGCATGGTGTGTCACGGGGTGGTCCTGGTTGCGGTCAGTCCTGGCAGAGTCGCCGGCAATCTCTGAAAATCAGTCCTGCTGACCCAGTGTCAAGGGACGCATCGCCAAACCGTCCTTTTGGGATCGTTGTCCGCATAAAGATCGAAAGCAGAGCGCTCAGGCCCGCAGAATACGGTTCAACAGACTCGAAATTTATCAAAAATAATGATTTCTTTACGCTGTACGGGTGGATGCCTTTGCGGTAGGAAGCGTCAGTGCTTTTTGTACGCACCGCTGTTGTCCGTAGCCCCGGACATCGTCGTGACGCGGCGACGGAGGGGGATGCTTTTGGATTCACAAGACGGCGATTTGTTTTTTATGGAAATGATTACTGCGGGACTGGTCGTGACGGCGACGTCGGACTGAACTATTTCTTTCGTTAACGGAGCTTTTATGAACTTCTTCATGCGATTGGGATGTGTTTTTTTTCTGCTTTGCGCTCCTGTCCACGCTGCTCAGGAAAGTTTTTTTCCTCTGGGCAGCGGAGATGTGCTCGAGGTTTCCGTCTGGGGTGACGAAACCCTGGCGAGAAAAGTGCTGGTGCGACCGGACGGCAAGATTTCCTTTCCTCTGGTCGGCGACATGCAGGCTGCCGGAGTCAGCGTCGACGAATTGCGCGGTCAGCTTGAGGCCAGGATCGCCGAGTACATTCACGGCGCGCCGGTGACCGTCATGCTTCTTGAGTCCCGCAGTCCCAAGGTTTCCGTGGTCGGCAAGGTCCAGAAGCCCGGAGTCTTCCTCATGGACGGTCCCATGTACGTGCTGCAGGCTCTGGCCATGGCCGGGGGCATGACTCCCTTTGCGTCCACCGGGTCCGTGCGCGTCATCCGCACCGACGCCGAGGGCGGACAGCGCTTTCTGGCTGTCAATTACGACCGGATCGCAGGCGGAAAGAGTCTGGAAGAGAACGTGCTGCTTCAACCCGGCGACATCATTGTCGTTCCCTGACCTCTCATGATCGCTTTGCACATGCGCTTCGCGCCCTGTCTGCTGGTTGTGCTGCTGTTGCTGGCCATGGCTCCCGCTTCCGGAAGATCGGAAACCAAGGTCACCCCTTCCATTGGGTTGCGCACGACCTATGACGACAATACCCTGGGCAAAGGCGACGCCGACTTTGAATTTCTGCTTTCCCCGGCCGTCAAGGTGGAAGGCGGCAGCGAAGTGACCCGCTATGGACTGCAGGGCGGGGTGGACGTCTATCAGTACGCTGAACACGACGACTACAATCGGGAAAATGTCCGCCTTGGTGCGAATGTTTCGCATTCCGTAACCGAGCGGCTGGTGTTGCGTCTCGGGGGTTCGTGGTCGCGGGATCACACGGTGGAAACCGAGTTTGACGAGTCCGGCCTCACCACGGACAATGTGGCCCGCAACCTGTTTCGCGTCACTCCCGGCCTGACCGTGCGCCTGACCGAGCGCGACGATATCACCCTGGACACCAGCCTTGGCCTGATGCGGTACGAACGCAGCGGCTATACCGACTACCAGACCGGCGGCCTGACCACCAACTGGAGTCACATGCTGGGTGACGGCCTGTGGCGAATTATCGGGCAGGCCGGTGCGCAGGCCTACCGTTTTGACCGTTCGAATGGCCAGACCACCCAGTTGGTTCTTTCCACGCTGGGCGGTTTTGCCTGGAAGGCGTCGGAACTCCTGGAATTTCAGGCCCTGGCCGGTATCAGCCAGACCCGGTCCGACGTGGAGTTCGACATGGGGCCGGACATGGACGACAGCCGGCTGACCTTTTCCGGATCACTCTCGGCCACCTGGACCGATGAAATCTGGAGGCTGACGGTGAGCGCGGACAGATCCGAATCGCCTTCAACCTACGGCGAGCTCATGACCCGTGACCGACTGCGCACATCCTTTGGTCGCAATCTTTCGGAATATCTGTATCTCGGGACTCAGCTGGCTTGGTACAAGTCTTCGACCACCGGCCTTGTCCGCAGCGAAAACACCCAAACCTATTCCTTTGGGCCGACCATGCGGTATCGCCTGAGCGAAGACTTTGTGGTGGATGGCGGATATCTGTATGTTCACGAAAATGATGTCGATACGGATGCAACAACGGACAGAAATCGTTTTTACATCAATTTTACGAAAGAGTTTCCTTTTTTGAAATAGGCTTTGGGGCGCATCGCCTGCTTTTTTTTGACCACAGTGGTCTCTGATGTTTGAAAGTGATGAAGAATCGTATGGATGATGCAAGATTCATATTGAAATTAATGACTTTTCCAGGAACATGCTTTCTGCGGGTTGTTCGCCGATATGATTTACCGCCTGCTCTCCGGTAAGATCCTGATCGCTGCAAAGGAGTCTGAATGTCTTCCGCTGAAACTGAAATCGGATATCTGCTGAGCGTCATCAAACGACGTTTCTGGCAGATGTTTTTACCGGCCGTGGGTGTTTTTGCCCTCATTGCCGTGGTTGTGGCCCTGCTGCCGGCAAAATATCAATCTTCCGGCACGATTCTGATCGAAGGGCAGGAAGTCCCGCAGGATCTGGTCCGCTCCACGGTGACCGGCTATGTCGAAGAACGGATGCAGACCATTGTGCAGGTTGTGCTCAACCGCGCCAATCTGATGGCCATCATTGACCGCGTCGGCCTGTACCAGGACGAGCGGAAAACCATGACGGCCGAACAGTTGGTGCCCATGATGCGCAAGAACATCACCATGGAGCCGATCCAGGCCGAGGTCATAAGCAGCGCCGGCCGGCCGGCTACGGCAACCATTGCATTTTCCGTGAAATTCGAAGGTTCCGAGCCCGCCAAGGTGCTGCAAACCGCCAACACGCTGGTTTCTCTTTTTCTGGAAGAGAATCTGAAAAACCGTGAAGAAAAAGCATCGACGGCTTTTTTCTTTCTGGAAAAGCAACTTGCCACCCTGCGCGACGAAGTGGCCCATTACGAAGAACTCATTGCCCGCTTCAAGGAGCAGCACCTGGGTTCTTTGCCGGAACTGAGCCAGCTCAATCTGCAGACCCTGGAGCGCATTGAACGGGAAGTGCAGGTGCGCCAGGAAAGCATTCGCGGCATCATGGAGCGTCGGGCTTTTCTGGAAGGACAGCTGGCCACGGTCACTCCCCAACGCACGCTGGTCACGGCCGACGGCGGTCGGGTGCTGCCTCCGGCCGAGGAATTGCGGGCGCTCAAGACCAGATACATATCCCTTACGGCCACGCATTCGGAAAAGCACCCTGAAGTCGTCAAGCTACGCGGTCAGATTGCGGCCCTGGAAGGTTCCGGGGTGCGGGTGGAACTGGCGGAGGAATTGGCCGCCGAGCGTGTTGCCTTGACGGACCTCAAGGCCCGATACGGGGACGGGCATCCTGACGTGCAGGCTGCCGAACGGCGGGTGGCGGCCCTGGAAAAAAGCGGGGCCGGGAGTAGCCGGGTCGTGGCCAGCTCCGTGGCCGACAGCGCCGACAATCCGGCCTGGGTGACGCTGAAGAGCCAACTACAGGCCGCGGATGTGGAACTGCAGGGCCAGCAGGCCATCCTGGCCGACCTGCGACGCCGGCAGGACGAGCTGATTCGCCGTCTGGAGAGCGCGCCCCGCGTGGAGCAGGACTACCGGAAACTTGAGCGCGATTATCAGAACGCTCAGTTCAAGTACCAGGAAACCATGCAAAAGCTCATGTCGGCTCGCGAGTCCAAAGAACTTGAGCAGGAGCGGGTCGGCGAGAAATTGACCCTGATCGAACCCCCCATGCTGCCGGAGGTGCCGTTCAAGCCCAAGCGGATGCTGCTGATGCTGGTCGGCTTCGTCATGTCGACGGGTTTCGGCGTCGGGTGCGGCGCCCTGATCGAAGCCATGGATGATTCGGTGCGGGGGTTGCGTTCCCTGCGGGCCCTGACCACTGCGCCGCTTCTGGGAACCATCCCCTACATTGCCACCAGCGCGGAGGTTTCCCAGCGCAGGCGGAGGCTGGTTCTGATCCTTTTGGCCGGAGTTGCCCTGCTGGCCGCTGCCGCCGGCTTGGTGCATCTTTATGTGCGGCCGTTGGATGTCATTTACTACCAGTTGTTGAGTCGCTTTTTGGGTGCTTGACGTGACGTACCTTTCAGAATGCATCGCGTGCATCCGTGTCCGGTTCCGGTCCATGACGCATGGGACGTCGCGTCCGGAGTCCAGCTTTTTGAGACGGACGACATGTTTTTTTGAACCAACATTGGTCTGCACAGGCTGCTTCGGGATTTACGGACAATGGCGGGCGGAGTCGCGCTTTGTCCCGGACCCTGTCTGTCCCGGGGGTGGCCGCCGCAACGTGAGTGGGACAGTTTTCAGAGGAATGATATGAGTAAGATATTGAAGGCTTTAGAAAAGGCCGAACAAGCCGAAAGGCGGGCCTCGAACTCCGGCGGAATCATCGTTTCCGATGATTCCGCGTTCTTGCCGGACAGTCATGACGAAATCGGCCCAGCAGCCCTCCGGGAGACGCCTGCGCCCTCGCCGCGCCCAAAGACCGCGGAGAACAGGCCGCGTTCAAATGTCGAGGTGCACTACAACAAAACCAAGGTGGCTCCGGCCTGTTTCCACAAAATGGAGGAACGCAGGATCCTGAGCGCAACGGCTCCAAGTTCGTTGCGCGATGCCTTTAATGTTCTGCGGACGCAGATTCTGCAGCAAACCAGGGCCAAGGGGCTCAATACCATCATGGTCACCAGCCCCGGTCGTGCAGAGGGAAAGACCACCGTGGCCACGAATCTGGCCATCACCATTGCCCGCGACGCGAGCCAGACAGCCTTGCTGGTTGACGCCAATCTGCGCTGGCCGGGGATTTCCTGCAGCTTGGGCATGGAGAGTTTGCCGGGATTGTCGGATCATTTCCTTCGTGGGCTGGCCGTGGAAAGCCTCTTTGTCAGTCCGGGCATCGACAAGCTCGTGCTTTTGCCCGCAGGGGCCTCACACGAGGATTCCGTCGACATCATCAGCTCGCCGGACATGCAGAAACTCGTGGCCGAAATGAAGAGCCGCTATCCTGATCGGTACGTGATTTTCGATTGCCCACATCTGCTGGGCATCCCCGATGCCTTGGCCTTTGGCGAGTATGTCGACGGTATCATCCTGGTGGTCGAAGAAGGGGCGACCAAGCAGGGGGACTTCAAGGCCGCGCTTGAAATGCTTGAGGGCCGTAATCTTTTGGGCATCGTTCTGAACAAGATATGATGCGCCGTTTCGAGTGACGTCGAGTCGCGGGCAATCTCCTGACAGCCGCGAGCAGGGGCCGGATTTTCATGTACTTCAAAGCATGTTGACGGAAGAATAATGTACGAAAATTTTTATGGTTTGCGGGAACGGCCTTTTACCATCGTTCCCAATCCCGCCTATTTATACATGAGCGAAAAGCACAAGCAGGCTTTTGCGCATTTGAAGTACGGACTGATCGAGGGGACCGGGTTCGTGGTCCTGACCGGTGGCATCGGAACCGGCAAGACGACGCTTGTGCGCTATCTGTTGGGGCGCATCAAAAAGGCCGTCGACGTGGCCCTGATCTTTAACACCAATGTCTCATCCGCAGATTTGCTGCGCCTCGTTATTCGCGAGTTTGAGGCCGGAGAGCCCGGCGAGGACAAGGCGGCGAACTTGGCCATGCTGAACGACACGCTTATCGCGCGCTTCAGTCAGGGCCGCCATGCCATTCTCATTGTCGACGAAGCGCAGAACCTGTCCCGCGAAGCGCTGGAAGAAATCCGGCTTCTGTCCAATCTGCAGAGCAACAGTCGTCCATTGTTGCAGGTTGTGCTGGTCGGACAGCCCGAACTGCGCCGCAAGCTGGCCGATCCGACGCTGGCCCAGCTGGCTCAACGCATTACATCCACGTTTCATCTGCCGTCGCTGGAGCTTGAGGAAACACGGGCCTATATCTGCTTTCGTCTGGCCCAGGCCGGGGGCAATCCGCTGCTGTTCACGACAGAGGCCATGGCGGCCGTGCATCAGGCTTCCGGAGGGGTACCGCGTCTGATCAACATCATCTGCGACGCGGCTCTGGTTCATGGGTTTGCCGATGAACTGCCGGTTCTTGATCGGGATGTTGTGGACGCCGCGATTCAGGGCATGGGTCCCATGCTGAACCCTGCAGACGCGGAAACGGTCGGGGCAGCGGCCGGGGTGGAGGGAAATCCTGGTGTTGAACCCCGCCTTGTGGCCATGGAACGGCGGCTGACGGTCCTGGAAGAGCGTTTGGAAGCCTCAAGGAATGATGTGCGCATCCTGACCATGGAGTTGGCGAGTCTCAAAGATCAGTCTCAAGGACAGGGCAGAGAGGTCGGAGGCGGGGTTGCGCCGACCGAAGCCGCTGATCCGGACCAAGGCGGGAGGGTGCACATGGCGTCCGTCGCTGCGTCGTCCGAGGCGGAGCTTAGCGCGAAGAAAAGGGGCGGGATCATGAAATGGTTGTTCGGCGGGCGGGGATGACGTGAGCGCCTGCGGCCCGGCACCGGGCTGCAGGGGGGGGGCTTCCGGGTTTGACCGCGGATTCGGATTGAGATCATGTTTTTATCGGGGGCCGGCGTACGACGTCAGCCCCCGAAGTCGTTTTCAGGCTACGCCATCTCCTGTTCCGTACGGCGGATGATTTCCTCCTGGTGATCCAGATCCAGATCGACAAAAAAATCGCTGTATCCGGCGACGCGTACGAGCAGGTTGCGGTATTCCTCGGGCCGGGCCTGGGCCAGTCGCAGGGTCTTTGTGTCGACCACATTGAACTGGATATGGTGCCCGCCGAGGCGGAAATAGGTCCGCACCAGCTGGCAGAGCTTGTCCAGGTCCTGGTCCGACTTGAGCACGTCCGGCAGAAAACGCTGGTTGAGAAGGGTGCCGCCGGATTTGACCTGATCCATCTTGGACAGGGATTTGACCACGGCGGTCGGACCATGTCGGTCCGCGCCGTGGGACGGGGAGGTGCCGTCGGACAGGGGCTGGCCGGACAGTCGGCCGTTGGCCGAGGCCCCGAGCATCTTGCCGAAATAGACATGGCAGGTGGTGGAGAGCATGTTCAGATGGTAGGTCGTGCCCTTGGTGTTGGGGCGGCCGTCAATGGTCGTGAACAGGCTGTCGTAGACCCGGCGCATGATGGTGTCGGCCCGGTCGTCGTCGTTGCCGAAGAATGGGGTTTTGTTCCAGAGCTTGAGACGCAGGGCCTCGTGGCCCCGGAAGTTGTCGGTCAGAGCGGTCAGCAGCTGGTCCATGGACAAGGCTCCCGCATCGAAAACATGGGTCTTGATGGCCGACAGACAGTCCGTGACCGTGCCGATGCCGCAGCACTGGATGTAGTTGGTGTTGTAGCGCGGCCCGCCGT
>CAZYZA010000072.1:3244-18205 GCA_964651415.1 uncultured Desulfovibrionaceae bacterium | reverse complement strand
TGGCGGATGGATTTTTCCCGCGCCGCAGCCTCGTTGATCTTGTCCAGAGGCAGGGCCACTTCGATGAGTTTCTTGGGGGTTTTGATGGTCATGATGCTAGAGATGTCCTTATTTGTTTTGAAAATCATACTGTTGCGTCATACGTGCGCGGCTCTGGTCATCAACGCTCGTTTCGCCCGATGTTGACGGACTGATCCACGCAAGCGTATCAAAAAAATCACTAACCCCGCCGGAGATCGCATCTTCGGCCCGATGCCCGGCCTACCGGGCATCTCTTTTTTGCAGCTTCATCCATTATTCAGTCTTCACGCCATATTCCTCTGGCTGCTTTTCGGTCTGCTTTCGCGGCTTGCGCTGGGATATGCCTCGATTTTCCGCATCATATTTGAGGTTGTTGCCGGGGAATATGTGTCCGGCATGCCCATATGATAAAAACGTGGGTAAAAAAGTAAAAAATTTACTCATATCCTAGTGAGCCCCTTCATTGGTCACAAGGTGCAGTCCGAAAAAGGATGCCTTTGAAACCATCAGTCCTAATTTTGCCCGATGAGGTATCTTGTTATTTCTTGGCACTTCGCTTCCGGGTCACAACTTCCACTGGACGCGGATCTTCGGCCGGAATTCTCAACCCCAGTCCTTTTAACACATTGATTGCCGTCGACCGTCCACATTCGTGCAGATTGATGTCTTTGGTTCGCGCTCCAGTGAACCCGATACAAGGCACATGATACGGCATTTCCCGTAGTTCTCTGGTGATCCGGCACCACCATCTTGAATTGACGTCTTGTGTTCCCCCACAGACGGTCTCTCCAGTTCTTTCCTCAACGTGCCCGATTACTCCATACCCCATGATTGAACCGTCGTAGACAACGTAGAGATACTCGCCAATTTCCCCTTTACTCTGATATGTTGGAAAATATGGAGGATATTCCGGTTCTTCTGCTTTTTTCGTGCGAGTTTTGCTTTTGAGCAGCTCATTCCAGAGTTGTTGGGCTGCAATCCTTTCCGGGTCTGTTTCTTTTGAAATTGTGATCAGAATCATATGTTCCCTTCAGTATATTTGCGTTGCTCTTGATATCAGTTCATTCAAATCCAGATTGATGCTGGTCACGGCCCAATCCGGTTCCTGGGTAAAGGGCTTGTGGACGTAGTACGGGCCGTCGCAGGTGTCGCCGTCCACCAGGACAATGGCCAGGATGAACTTGTCCTGCTGGTTCAGGCCATAGAGGATTTCATTGCGGGTCACGGTGACGGTGGCCGCACCCTTGGCCCGGCCCTTGACCTCGATGTGCCGGGGTTCCGGCTGACGACCTTGGTGCAGGGGCGGATAGGATGTCAAATCCCAGCCGCATTTCTGGGCTGAAACATCGACCACAGTGCAACCCCTGGCCTCTTCGGCGCGGCGCACGGCGTCCATGGCCATTTTTTCCACATGGGCGCGGGCCTGGGCATCGACGGAAAAGAGGTTCGGGTCCGGGGTCTCGCCTCTCAGCCGGGTCAAGAGCGGGCCGGGCACGACCAGGGCTCCACCCAGGGCAACGGGCGTGGCCGATTGCACATGGCGCATGGCCTGGAGTTCCTTTTTGCGATTGTCCAGCCGCCCTTCCAGATCGGCGATGGTCCGCCGGGCGTTTTCGATGTTCAGGCGCACATCCTTGCCGGCTTCCCTGTCTTCCTTGAGCTTCAGCCAGCGGTCGGTCCAGAAGTCGATTTCCTTGGTCAGACGTTCGTGCACGGCGGCCAGGGTTTTATCGACATAGGCCATGCGTCGTCCGGCCACTTCCTGGAAATGATCCGGGGCCAGACGTTCCGCAGCCAGGGCCAGGGCGCGTTGCTCCAGGCCGGTGGTCATCCACGGGGCATCCAGAATTGAGTCCAGCAGCGGACGGTCCGCAGCGGGCAAAGCCTCCAGGTCCAGATGCGGTGCCCATCCGGCAAAGGTCGCGGCTCCGGTCGCATCGACGCGCACAAACTGCATGCGCTTGGACAGGGTCTGGCCGTCGCCGGAGGTGATCTCGTGGGTCAAGAGGAACAATAAATATGGTTCGCAGCTCTCGTCGGCCGGGTCCACCAGAATCGTACCCTGGCGCAGCAGGTTGGCGTGCTGTTCCAAAATGAGGTCGCACATGGACAGCATGAGCGGATGCCCCGGATGCAGCAGATCGGCCCGCGTGCTGCCGGTGATGGCCAGGGGCTGGATGGCGTCCTTGGTGAAACAGACCCGTTCGTAGCGCCGCATGACCGGACTTTGATCGCGACGATTGCGGCCGGTGATGCGCCGGTCACGCTCGTGGATGCCGGCTGGAACATAGGTGATCTCGAAGCGTCCGGCCTCGCGGGGATAGATGGACCCGGACAGGGCCGCAAACGCCTTCATGAAAAAGGAGCGGACAAAATAGGGCTGCAAGCGGCGGGCTTCGGCCTTGTCCATTTCCTCCTTGACGGCAAAGAGGCGTTCGGGGCTCATGCTTTCCTGGGCCAGGGCGTTGCGGTTCAGAATCTGGCGCAGGTGATCCTGATCAAGGGCAAAATCCACTTTTTGGTACAATTTGGCCCGCCGTTCCGGCTGGTCGCCATAGCGTATGGCCTCCATGAGCAATTCTTTGAGACTCATGTCTTCAAAAACTTCTCCCAAAACATCGAACACGCGGCCTTGGAGCGCTTCGCTGGCGATCTCCAGCTTTTTCAGCAGCCGGTGATAGACCTCGCCTTCGCGGGTTTCCTTGGCCACCAGATTCCAGAGGTGGCAGACTTCGAGCTGGCCGATGCGATGGATGCGGCCAAAGCGTTGTTCCAGCCGGTTGGGATTCCACGGCAGGTCGTAGTTGACCATGAGGTTGGCGTTCTGAAGGTTGACGCCTTCACCGGCGGCATCCGTGGCCAGCAGAATGCGTACATCCGGGTCAGACCTGAACAGGGCCTGGATACGTCGCCGTTCGTCGCGGTGGGTGCCGCCGTGGATGGTCGCCACGGCATCCGGGTTGCCGATGACCCCGGTAATCTTGCGCTGGAGATAATTGAGGGTGTCGCGGTGCTCGGTGAAGACAATCATCTTGCGATGCCGGCCGGTCACGTCGCGCATATTGGGATCGTTTTGCAGGATGCGCGAAAGTTCGTCCCATTTGCGGTCCTGGCCGGAGTGCACGACCTCTTTGGCCTGCCGCTCCAAGCCTTCCAGAATGACGATTTCCGCCTGGAGTTCACCGATGGTGTTGGCCGTGGTGGCTTGGTCCATGAGGCTTTCTTCCAGAAATTCCTGCTCGTCAGCGGGCAGATCGTCGTCATCGTCCGGAATCTGGTCGAAGACCGTCCCCAACAGACGCTGGCCGCGAGCGCCGAGGCGCTCCTCGCGCAGACGATTTTCCAGGCGTTCCCGGCGTCGCTTCAGGGATTGAAAAATGGCTTCCGGGCTGGAAGCAAGGCGGCGTTGCAAGGCGGTCAACGCAAAGCCCACCGAACCCTTGCGCTTGCCGTCGAGTTGGTCGGCCTTGCCCATTTCCGTGCGCACGTACTGAGTCACGGCCTCGTACAGGGCGGCCTCGATGTCGGACAGCGTATAATTGACCGTGTACGCCCGGCGCTCCGGAAAGAGCGGGGTGCCGTCGAATTTGACCAGCTCTTCCTTGACCATGCGGCGCATGAGGTCCGAGGCATCGACCTTGTGCACGCCGTCGCGGAATTTGCCGTAAAAACGGTCCGAGTCCAGCAGCGACAGAAAGAGTTGAAAGTCCTCTTCTTTACCGTTGTGCGGCGTGGCGGTCATGAGCAGGAGGTGGCGGGTGGTCGCGCCCAAATTTTCCGCCAGGATGAAACGCTTGGTGCGTTTGACTTCCTGGCCGGAGAAATGGGCGGCCAGCTTGTGCGCTTCATCAAAAATGACCAAGTCCCAGGAGCAGGCAAAGAGTTTGGCTTGGAGGTCTTCGTTGCGCGAGATCTGATCCAGACGCAGAATGAGCTGGTCATGATCCTCGAAGGCGTTGCCGCTGGGCGAGGCCTGTTCCAGCATGGCGGAGAAGACGCGGAACTCCAGGCCGAATTTCTCGAAGAGTTCGTCCCGCCACTGCTCAACCAAACTGCCGGGGGCGATAATGAGCACGCGGCGGGCATCGGCCCGCAGCAGGAGTTCGCGGATGTACAGACCGGCCATGATGGTCTTGCCCGCGCCGGGGTCATCGGCCAGCACGTAGCGCAGGGGCTGGCGGGGCAGCATGGATTCGTACACGGCGGTGATCTGGTGCGGCAGCGGCTCCACATTGGAGGCGTGGACGGCCATCATGGGGTCAAACAAAAAGGCAAGGTCAATGCGCTTGGCTTCCACGGCCAGCTTGAAGACCTCGCCGTCGCCGTCAAAACTCCACGGGCGACCCTGGGTGGCAATTTCCACGGCAGATTCATCATTGCGGGTCAGGAGCCGGTCCTTGATTGTTCCGGTCGTGGTACTGTAAATGACCCGCACCGTGCCTTCGGCAATGGGCACCACGGCAATGAGCGAGACAATTTCCGTGGGTTCGAGGCCGACGATGCTTTGGCCCTGGGCCAGGTCTTCAAGCCGCATGCGGGGTGCTCCTGGGTTCATGGATTCTGTTGCGCGTCTGTGGTCGCGGAGTGATGACGACTCGGAGTTCGTAAGCCCAAGTCGTAAACCTTTGTCAACTCATAGATTTGTAGGACACGGGTTGCGGCTCAGGCCGTCGTGGTGCCTGCAGTGTTGACGGCGATTTGATCCATGTCACGGAAAAAAATCGGGATGGCCCCACCCTGTGGGGAACATCCCGAACAATTTCTTCGGCCTCGTGCGACCATCGTGATCGAACTGGATGCGGGATAGCTCACCACTCTTCCGGGGCGCGTATGTCAGGGCAAAAAAAAGCCCGGTACGCGGGGGCGTCCGGGCTGTGGTCGTCTTGGTGTCAGAAAGGGCTGTCTTCACCGTCATCGGCGTAGGCCATGAAATTGGCCGCGGCCTGCAGAAAGACATCAAGGGACTGGCAGAGGTTTTTGACCGCCTGGCTGTAGGCGAGTTTTTCTTCGGCGGTCTTGGCCTTGGCCATGGCTTTCAGCGTGCGCGAGATTTCTTCGCTCAGATCTTCCATGAGTTTTTCGTTCAGCATGGACTTTTCCTATTTGGTCCCGAAGATTTTATCGCCGGCATCGCCCAGGCCGGGAAGGATGTAGCCGTTTTCATTCAGACGTTCGTCCACCGCGGCCACATAGATGTCCACATCGGGGTGGGCTTCGGTGATGCGTTTGATGCCTTCGGGCGCGGCGACCAGGAACAGTCCGCGGATGGATGTGCACCCGGCTTTTTTCAGGCAACGGATGGTGGCGTCGAGGGTGCCGCCGGTGGCCAGCATGGGATCAAGAATGATGGCCATGCGTTTGTTGATGTTTTTGGCCAGCTTGACGTAGTACTCGACGGGTTGGAGGGTTTCCTCGTTGCGATAGAAGCCGACCACGCTGACCTTGGCTCCGGGAACCAGATCCAGGACCCCGTCCTGCATGCCAAGCCCGGCGCGTAAAATGGGCACGACCGTGATTTTCTTGCCCTTGATCACGTCCACTTCCACTGGCCCGGCCCAGCCCTGGACGGTTTTCTTCTCCGTCTCCAGGTCCTTGGTGGCCTCATAGGTCAGCAGCCTGGCCAGTTCAGAGGCGAGTTCCCGGAAATTCTTGGTGCTGATGTCGTGCTTGCGCATGAGTCCGAGCTTGTGCTTGATCAGTGGATGATCCGCCACGAATACTGCCATGATTCCTCCTTGGTCTTGGCCGCGTACAGAGCCGCCCGCGTGAATGTGGGCCTTTCCTATGCCTTGGCCCCTGCAGGGTCAAGCAATAGGGGGTTCCTTGTGATCCGGCCGGTCGGTTTCGCTGCCCCGGTAGTGCAGCGCGGCCCGCGCCACCAGGTAGGCGCTGACCGGAGCGGTGACAAAAAGAAACAGGGTCACCAGCAGTTCGTGCAGACTGAGGCCGTCGCCGCTGGTGCTGAAGTGGATGGCCGACGCGATCAGAATGCCGCCGACACCAAGGGTCGTGGCCTTGGTCGGACCGTGCAGACGGGTGAAGATGTCGGGCAGGCGGGCCAGCCCGATGGACCCGATCAGGGCGAAGCCTCCGCCAAGGATAAGGAACAATGAAATGAGCAGTTCGATCATGGCTGGTGTCCTATTCGATGATGTCGCCACGCAGGAGGTATTTGCACAGGGCCACGGTGCCGACAAAGCCCATCATGGCGATGAGCAGTGCGGCTTCGAAAAAAGCGGTCAGGTTCTGCTGAATGCCCACGGTCACCAGCAGGGCGATGGTGTTGATGGCCATGGTGTCAAGCGCCAGGATGCGATCCGGCAGGCTGGGGCCGTGGATCAGGCGCCAGCAGTTGAAGACAAGAGCCAGGCCGATACAGCCCAGGGCAATGGTCAGGGCGATACTTAGCATGGGAAAATCTCCATCAGGGGGGCTTCATAGCGGGTTTTGATGTGCTGGATCAGCAGGTCCGTGTCGTCCACGTCCAGGGCGTGAATCAGCAGGGATTTGCGGTCTGAAGCGAGGCTTGAGGATACCGTGCCCGGCGTCAGGGAAATCGTGTGGGCCAGAATGATGATGGCGAAGTCCGCCTGCAGGTCAAGGGGCAGACGGATAAAGGCCGGGCGCAGGCGTTCGGTCGGACCGAGGATCAGGCGGGCAACAGTCAGGTTGGCGACGACAATGTCCCACAAGAGGATCAGGATGTAGCGGCACAGCAGGAAATGGCGGCGAACCCGCGGTCTGTTGGGCCAGAACCGAGCGGTGAACAGCGGCAGGGCCACGGCAAGGATCAGGCCGAGGACGATCTGTCCGGGCGCAATGGAGTTGACCAGCAACAACCAGACGGCCCAGAGGAACAGGCTCAGCAAGGGCTGCGGCAGCCAGGATTTCATGGGATAACCTCCGTCAGGACCGCGTTGATGTACGCCTGGGGCTCAAGAAGCTGCGCTGCGGCGGCCATGGTGTATTCCGTCAGAGGGGCGGCCAGGACGGACAAGGCGACGCCGGCCAGGAGCAGGACGGTTGCCGGAGCCAGCTGCGACCATGTGCTGTCGGTGCCGGCAAGGGGCTCGCCATGGGTTTTCCAGAAAAGACGGCTGCCGGCCCGGGCCAGGGCCGCCAGGGTCAGCAGCCCTGCGCCGAGCAGAACGGGCCAGATCCATGTTGCCTGTTCCGGCAACGTGGCCTGCAGCAGCAGGATTTTGCCGATGAAGCCGGACAAGGGCGGCAATCCGACCGCAGCCACTGCGCCCAGAAAGAACAGGCTGCCCAGGCGGGTTGGTTGCTGGAGTTGCGGACCGGGGACGAGCCGGTCTGCATGCAGGCCGCGCTGGCGGGCCAGATGGTCGGCCAGCAGAAACAGGCCGGCCGTGACCAGGGTGGTATGGGGCAGATAATACAGGGCCGCGCCAAGGCCCGGAACGCTCCATAGCCCTGCGCCGGTCAGCAACGTGCCGACCGAGACAATGACCAGGTAGGCGATGATTCCGCGCAGCCGCTGACTGCCGAATGCGCCCACGGCTCCGACTGCCAGGGTGGCCAGACCCAGAGGCAGGAGGATCGTGGCGAATTCCGGAACAACGCTTTGGGGCGGAAATATCAGGGTGGCGGTGCGGACAATGGCGTATATTCCGACCTTGGTCATGATGGCGAACATGGCTGCCACAGAAGGCAACACCGAGGTGTAAAGGAGGGGCAGCCAGAGAAAAAGAGGCAGAACCGCGCTTTTCAGTCCAAACACGACCAGCAGCAAAAGCGCGCTGCTGGAGAGCATCCAGGGTTCGGTGGACCGGTTTGCGGCGGCAGCCAGATCGGCCATGTTCAAGGTTCCGCATGTTCCGTAGATGGTGCCGAGAGCCACCAGAAAAAGGGATGAGCCGATGAGGTTGAGGACAACGTAGCGCAGGGCCGCCTCTGTGCGTCGCGGACCTGCGCCGTGCATGGCCAGACAATAGGACGCGATGAGCAGGATTTCGAAAAACACAAAAAGGTTGAAGAGATCTCCGGTCAGAAATGCTCCATTTATCCCGAGCAGCTGCAGGGGAAAGAAGACATGAAAATCCCGTCCTCGCCGATCGTCGACCTGGGTCGCATGCAGCAGTGCGGGCAGGGATAGCGCTGCCGTGATCGACAGCATCATGGCGGAAAGCCGGTCCGCGACCAGGACGATGCCGAATGGGGCCGGCCAGTTGCCCAGCGCGTAAACCTCGATATGGCCGGTGTGGGCCCGGTCGGCGAGCAGGAAGCAGGACAGGCCGCTCAGGACAAGGGCCAGCAGGGAGACCCGTCGTTGTGCGCCCAGACTGCCCCTGGCCAGCAGAAGATTGACCATGCCGGCCAGCAGGGGAAGGATGAGCGGCGCGAGAATGAGGTGGCTCATGGCTTGTCCTCCCGGTCCGTGCGGTCATGGCCGAATTCGCCCTTGGCACGCAGGGCCAGGATGACGACAAAGGCCGTCATGCCGAAACCGATGACGATGGCGGTCAGCACCAGGGCCTGGGGCAGGGGGTCGGCTGTGGACGCACTGCTCCCGGCCAGGGGCGGCAGTCCCGAGACCAGTCGGCCGCTGAAAAAGAGGTAGAGATTGACGGCGTAGGACAGCAGGGAGAGTCCGAGAACCACGGTGAAGGTCCGGTTTCCGAGAATGAGGTATGCGCCGCAGGCCACGAGAGAGGCGATGATCAAGCTGGCGAGGATTTCCATCAGAGAGTTCTCCCGGTGATGCGTCTGCTGCGGCGGGTCAGTTTGCCCAGGTTGGCCAGGACGAGCATGATCACGCCGACCACGGTCAGCAGTACGCCGAGATCAAAGACCATGGCGCTGGCCAGTTCGAATTCCCCGACGATGGGCAGGGCGACATGACCGAAGGTGGTGGTCAGAAACGGGTAGCCGAAGAGGATGCTGGCCAAGCCGGTGCCGGTGGCCATGAGCACCCCGGCGGCGATGACCGGATGGAAGGATTGCCGCCACTGTTGCTGGGTCCAGGAAATGCCGCTGGCCATGTATTGCAGGATAAGGGCGACAGCCGTGACCAGGCCGGCGATAAAGCCGCCTCCGGGCAGGTTGTGCCCGCGCAGAAAGAGATAGACCGCGACCATCAGGGCCAGCGGCAGTAGGAAGCGGGTGGTCTGGGCCAAGATCAGGGGATGGGGGTCACTGGACCAGGGCCGTCCATCGGGGTCGGCGGTTTGGGTGGGCAGTCGCAGGTTGTCGAGCATGGCAAAGATGCCGATGGCGGCGATCGCCAGCACCGTGACTTCGCCCAGGGTATCGAAGCCGCGAAAATCCACCAGAATGACATTGACGACATTGGTGCCGCCGCCACCCGGCAGGCTGTTTTCCATGAAGTATCCGGAAATGGTTTGCTGGGGTCTGGTCAGCGTGGCCCAGGTCAGCAGTCCCGCGCCGGCGCCGAGCAGGGTGGCCAGGCCGGCCCTGCCGGCTTTGCGCCAGCCCGTGGAGGATGTGTCGTCGTGTTGGGGCAGAAAGAACAGCGCCAACAGCAGAAGCATGATGGTCACGACTTCGACGCTGAGCTGGGTCAGTGCGAGATCCGGGGCCGAAAAGC
The DNA here is from genome assembly GCA_964651415.1 of uncultured Desulfovibrionaceae bacterium. Classification (GTDB taxonomy): domain Bacteria; phylum Desulfobacterota; class Desulfovibrionia; order Desulfovibrionales; family Desulfomicrobiaceae; genus Desulfomicrobium. The sequence goes on along the minus strand of CAZYZA010000072.1, from coordinate 8,616 downwards.
GGACAAAGACCAGGGCGGTCATCAGTCCGACCACGCTCAAGGCAATGACTGCGGCCAGTCGGCTCTGGTGCCACAGGGTGGTGAGCAGGGTCGCGCCGATGAGGAGGATGGCGCCAAGCACGGACAGCGCATCCGGGTCCTGAATTGCCGCCGGGCCGGTCAGGTTCGCCCCTGTCATCGGGACCAGCATGGCCAGAGCGGCGACTGCCAGCAGCACGGTCGAGGCCTGCCGAACGGTCGTGCTTTCCAGAAACTCGCGGCACCTGGACGCTATCCCGGCCAGCAGGTCTTCTCCAAGCTGATAGATTTCGGCCGCACCGGGCCATGTGTGGCAGCAGTCGTGCCATGCAAAAAGCCTGTGGCGGTTCATGTAGACGAGTACTCCGCCGCAAAGCGCGATTATGCTCATCAGCAGCGGCAGGTTGAATCCATGCCAGATGGCCAGACTGTAGGAGGGTGGGGCTTCACCCAGAACGCTGCCGGCTGCCAGGCTGAGAATCGGTCCGACAATCGGTTCCGGCGCCATGCCGACCAGCAGGCAGAGGAGCACCAGAATTTCCACCGGTATCTTCATGAATCGTGGCGGTTCATGGGGGGGGAATTTGGGCAGATTGAGGGGTTTTCCGTTGAAAAATACATCATGGATGAATCGTGCGGAATACGCCACGGCAAAGATGCCGGCCATGGTCGCCGCCAGGGGGAGCAGCCAGGCGGTGACTCCCAGCAGCGGGGCGTGCAGGGTTTCGGCGAAAAACATTTCCTTGGAAAGAAAGCCGTTGAGTAGCGGCACGCCGGCCATGGCCGCAGCTGCAACCATGGCCAGGGTTGCGGTATGCGGCATGTAGCGCCACAAGCCGTTGAGCCGGCGCATGTCGCGGGTTCCGGTTTCGTGGTCGATGATGCCGGCGGCCATGAAAAGCGAGGCCTTGAACGTGGCGTGATTGACGATATGAAAGACTGCGGCGACAGCGGCCAGAGGGGTGTCCAGGCCGAACAGAAGAACAATGAGGCCAAGGTGGCTGATGGTTGAATAGGCCAGCAGACCTTTAAGATCGTGTTTGAAAAGGGCGATGTAGGCCCCCATGAGCAGGGTGGCCAACCCGGTCCCGCCCACCAGAAAGAACCACGCGTCCGTGCCGGCCAGGGCCGGGTAGAAGCGGGCCAGCAGAAACACTCCTGCTTTGACCATGGTCGCAGAGTGCAGATAGGCGCTGATGGGCGTGGGGGCGGCCATGGCTCGCGGAAGCCAGAAATGAAACGGGAACTGGGCCGATTTGGTAAATGCTCCGAGCAGAATCAGAACCAGGGTCGGAATATAGCCGGGGTGAGCCCTGATCAGGTCTCCACGTTCCAGGATCAGGGATATCTGATGGGTTCCGGCCATGTCGCCCAGCAGCAGCAATCCGGCCAGCAGGGCAAGCCCGCCGCTACCCGTGACCACCAGGGCCATGCGCGCCCCTTGCCGGGCTTCGGGCTGGTGGTGCCAGTAACCGATGAGCAGGAAGGATGAAAGCGAAGTCAGCTCCCAGAACACGAGCAAAAGGAGCAGATTGTCGGCCAGAACCACGCCCAGCATGGCGCTCATGAATAAAAGAAGTTGCCCGTAGAGCCGACCCATGGGGTCTGATGCCGACAGATAGTAGCGGGCGTAGAGGATGATCAGCAGGCCGATGCCCAGAATAAGCAGAGCAAAAAGAGCCGCCAGGCCGTCCATGCGCAGCGTGATGTCCAGCCCGGCGGAGCTGAGCCAGGTCCAGGAAAATGTCGGCGGGGTGCCGCGAAAAGTCAAAATCAGGGGCGGCAGGGTCGCCAGCAGTGCACAGGCCGCGATCAGGCCCGTGGTCCAGGCGCAAACCCGCCGGCCGTACCTGACGGCCAGTGGCGGCAGCAGGGAGCCGAGCAAGGGCAGGAGAATGATCAGATGAAGGTTCATGCGGTGCCACCTGGTTATTTTTCTGCCGGCCTGGGTTGCGGCGACTCCTGTTCGGCCTGCGGGTCCGGCCTTTGATCGATCCGGCCCCGCCGGGATGAGGCTGCAAACTTCGGCATCAACAGATATATTCGGGTCGCGTGGAAACTTTTCGAGCGCCTACCAAAAAACCGGGGTGTATTCAAGTTGAAATATGGCTGCTCAACAATGTGAAGTCCCTCGCCATGCGTTCAGGATGGCGAGGATTTCACCGCTGCCGGCTGTCCCGTGAAGGCGGTGTATCTGTCGAGGAAGAACTGCCAGAGCTTGTCGATGTTCATGCCCGAGTGGCTGGAGATGAGCATGGGAGGTCTGCCGCTTTGCAGCAGACGTTGCCAGGCTGCCTGATTGGTGTGCCGAACGGGCTGTTTGCACTTGTCGGCCTTGGTCATGACCGGAAAAACATCAATTCCCAGGGACTTTATGTAGGCAATTAGATCGATGTCCAGGGCCTGGGGTGGAAGTCGCGAGTCGAGCAGCGCGATCACGCCGAAGAGGCGTGGATTGTTGCGCAGGTATTGCGTGATCAGGGCGGCCCACTTGTCTCTTTCCACTTTGGAGCATCGGGCGTAACCGTATCCCGGCAGATCGACGAGGTAGAATTCTTCCGGAGTGACTTTGTAGAAATTCAGACTGCGCGTTTTTCCCGGCGTTGAGCTGGTCTTGGCCAGATTTTTTCTGCCGGTCAGCTTATTCAAAAGAGATGACTTGCCGACATTGGATCGGCCGGCAAGAGCGAGTTGGGGAAGCGGCATGTCCTCCAACTGGTCGATGGTGTAGATCGTTTTTTCCAAAATGACGTTGCTGGGCATGAAGATACCATTTCTTGGGTCGAGGGTTCTTGACGAAATACGTTTCAATCAGGCAGTGATAGAAAGGATTGTCTTGGTTATCAATAATTAATTGGAGGCATATTATGCGTGCGTTGCTCGTATTGTTGTGCGCGATGGTAAGCTTGAGCGCTTGTTCCAAGGAAGTGAAACTGGTCTCAACCTCAACTTCGCAGGAGCCTGTGCGGATTGAAGAGCGGGTAGTTGTCGAGATGCGGCTGAGCAAGTCGGACCTGGCCAAGTACGTGGATATCCAGGACGGCGTGTGGCAGGAAGCCCGCACCGCCGGGACAATAAAGCTGTTCAATAAAATTTTGTCGCGTGACCTGGTCGTGGTGCCGACATCCGGTATCGGCCCTGTCGGCAGTCTTGACGGCTCTTACACGCAGAACGGCTTTGTGGACATGACCGGGGACGAAGAAACCGGCGACATTGCCCAGACGTTTATGATTTCGGCAAGTTTTACAACGGATACGGCTCTTGCCGGCCAGATCGTCTCCAACGAGGAAAGTCGCTATCTGGCCGGGATGCATAATGTCGTTTACGCTGTCTTGTACGATGTCGTTCCCAAATCCTTGCCCGCGTACGTGGTCATTGCCGAACACATCGGCGAACTTGGATCCGCCCTGCACCGGGTGATCGGCATGGCCGAGGTTAAGCAGATCTTGCAGGAGAAGGTCGCTTTGCCTCAGGATCAGGGTGGGGCTGTGGGAACGCTGTGTTCCATGGAAATTGTGGTCAGCGACCGCGAAGTCGAAGCCGGGGATATGATTTTTCTGCTGACAACCGATATGACTGCCCTGGAATCCATGTCCGTGCCGACGATTGATGAGCCGGATACGGTCGTGGTCATGCCGCCGCAAACGGATTCCGTCCAGGAGCCCGGCGAGAAGAAGTAGCATGGAGTTTCTGATCATGAACGGCCCCAATCTGGGGCATCTGGGGGTGCGCCAGCCGGAGGTCTACGGATCTCTCGGCATGGATGCCCTGCCCGGCATGGTTCGTGAAGTGATGGGTGATGCCTCCTCATCCATCACCATGACTTTTTTTCAGTCCAATTCCGAGGGCAAGCTCATTGATCGCCTGGAAGAGGCGTGGCGTCAGAAAGTGGATGGTCTGGTGTTGAACGCCGGGGCATACACCCATACCAGCCTGGCCCTGGCCGATTGTCTGGCCTGGATCAAGATTCCGTGCGTCGAGGTTCATTTGAGCAACGTCCACGCCCGATCGTCCCAGATGCGGCATCAGAGCCTGATCGCCAGGCACTGCATCGGCGCTATTGCCGGTTTTGGCATTATGAGCTATGCGCTCGGAGTTCAGGCGCTATGGCGGTGTCTGAGCCGGCCCTGAGGCCCAACGCGGCACCCGGGACTACTTTATGGAGGAACCAAGACAAGCATGTTAGCGACGAGTGATTTCAAAAAAGGCAAAAAGATAGAAATTGACGGTGCTCCCTGTGAAATTCTGGAGTGCAGTCACTATAAGCCGGGCAAAGGTGGTGCCTTCATGCGCACCAAGTACCGCAACCTGCTCACCGGGTCTGTGGTGGAGACGAATTTTCGTTCCGGGCTCAAGTTTCCCCGGCCAGATCTCGAAGTTCGGGAAATGCAATACTTGTACAATGAGGGCGACAGCTTCGCCTTTATGGATATGACCACGTACGAGCAGATCTCCATTCCTCAGGATGTCGTGGGCGACAAGTCCGGATTCTTGAAGGAGGCGTCGGCTTACAAAGTCATGCTTTACGAGGGGCGGCCCCTGGATCTGGAGATGTCCGGCTCGGTCGTGCTGGAAGTGACCATGACCGACCCCGGCGTCAAGGGCGACACGGTCACCGGCGCGACGAAACCGGCCACCCTGGAGACAGGTCTGGTGATCAACGTGCCTCTGTTTGTGGAAGTCGGCACCAAGGTCAAGGTCAATACGGACACGGGCGAATATCTCGGCCGCGAGTAACTGGTCTGATAACACCATCCCGAAGGCCATGGAGAGCGCTCTGTGGCCTTTTGTTTTTGGAACGCTATGACGACTGACGGCAATAAACTCGTACGGGAAATATGCGCCCTGATCTTTGCCTGTTCCTTGGCTCTGGTCACGCTTGCCTTGTATTCCTTTTCGCCCCAGGATCCGGGTTTCAATCATCAGGCAGTGGCCGGCCACAAGACCCAGAATTTTATCGGCACGCTCGGGGCCTACGTGGCCGGCGGACTGGTCGATCTGGGTGGCGCGGCGGCCTGGCTCTGCCCTGTTTTTCTGGCTTTGGGGGCCGGGATGCTCTTTTTTCCCGGATTCCGTCCGAACTGGACGCGCTGGGTCGGCGGGATGCTCCTGGCCGTCCTGCTGCCGCTTTGGATTCAGTATGGCGCAGTCCAGCTCGAATTGCCGGGCACGGGCATGGCCAGCGGCGGGTTTGTCGGCCGCAGCCTGCATGATGTCATGTCCCGCGTTTTTGGGGCGTATGGTTTTGTCCTGGTCACGTTGTGTCTGAGCCTGATCAGTTTGCGACTGCTGATCGGCATGTCGGCCCGGGCTTTGTGGGATTGCGGAGCCAGAACCTGGGCGCGTTGGCAACG
>CAZYZA010000072.1:0-3144 GCA_964651415.1 uncultured Desulfovibrionaceae bacterium | reverse complement strand
TGCAGAGGAGCGTCCGAAGGCAGAGGTCGCGCCTGTGGTCGAGGCCGTTGTCGCGCCCAAAGTCAAGGAACCGACCTCCCGGCCCGTCACGGTTTCCAAATCCAGGGGCACTCCTCACCATGCACCCACCGGGGGATTGCCGCCGCTTGATCTGCTGAGTCCGGTGCCGTCGACACGCATCAATGTTTCCAAAGTCTTGTTGGACCGGCAGTCTCAGGCCCTGACCTCCTGTTTTGCTGATTTCGGCATTCAAGGCGAGGTGCAGGGGGTGCAGCCCGGCCCGGTGGTGACCATGTTTGAGTTCAAACCCGCCCCCGGTATCAAGGTCAGCCGCATCGCCAACATGAGCGATGATCTGGCCCTGGCACTCAAGGCCCGGGCCGTGCGCATTGTCGCTCCGCTTCCCGGCCGGGACACGGTCGGCATCGAGATTCCCAACGAGCAGCGGCAAACCGTCTATCTGCGGGAGATTCTGGACGACCCGAGTTTTGCCGAGACCAAGGGCCAGCTGCCTCTGGCCTTGGGCAAGGATATCCAGGGCCAGCCCAAGATCGCGGATCTGGCCAAGATGCCGCACATGCTGGTGGCCGGAGCCACGGGCGCGGGCAAGTCGGTCTGTCTGAACTGCCTGCTGCTGAGCCTTGTCTACAAGCACGATCCCGAACACGTGAAGCTCCTCTTGGTCGATCCCAAGCGCATCGAACTGGCTGTCTATGGCACCCTGCCCCATCTTGTGCATCCGGTGGTCACGGACATGCATCTGGCCAAGAACGCCCTGGAATGGGCCGTGTATGAGATGGAGCAGCGCTACGAGGCCATGGCCCGGACCGGCGTGCGGCATATCACCACCTACAACCAGAAGCTGGAGGAGATGGGGGAGAAGCGGCCCGAGGAGCTTCGCGACCTGAAGCCTTTTCCCTATCTGGTCGTGGTCATTGACGAGCTGGCCGACCTGATGATGACCGCCGCCAAGGAGGTGGAAGGCAGCATTGTCCGTCTGGCCCAGCTGGCCCGGGCTTCGGGCATCCATCTCATCCTGGCCACCCAGCGTCCTTCGGTCGACGTCGTGACCGGCATTATCAAGGCCAACTTTCCTTCGCGCATCGCCTTTCAGGTCAGCTCCAAGCACGATTCGAGGACCATTCTCGACACCATCGGCGCCGAGTATCTGCTCGGTCAGGGCGACATGCTTTTCAAGCTGAGCGGCGGAGGCATGCAGCGCGTGCATGGGGCTTTTGTCAACGACGACGAGATCGCGCGGGTCGTGGAGTTTTGGGAAAAGGAGCGACCGCAGCGTTTTGAGCTTGATTTTGCCGAATGGAACACCGCCGGCGAGAATGGCCCTGATGGCACCGGTGGCGCCAGCGATGTGCTGGATGATCCCAAATACAGGGAGGCCATTGAATTTGTGACGGATCAGGGACGGGCATCCATTTCCATGATCCAGCGTCGCCTGCGCATCGGTTTCAACCGCGCCGCCCGGTTCATCGAACAGATGGAAGCCGATGGCATCATCGGCCCGCAGGACGGTAGCAAGCCCCGGCTGGTGCGGAAAAGGGACTGATCGCGCGTGCCGGTGTCGTGATCAGTCCGAAGCGTCGGTCGTCGCGATCAGACTGAAGCGGGGTTTGGTCTGTCCCTGGTGTTCCACGTCCTGCACGAACATGGCGACAGGGCGAACCCACAGCCTCCTCTCGCCATAGAGCGGGCGATATACGACCATGTCTTCCAGGCCTTCGCTGTGCCGGGCCACGCCGAGCACCTCGTATTCACCGCCCTTGAAATGCCGATAGCGGCCGGGCAAAAGCGTCATGTCCGGGTTTTTCACTGTGCACCTCTTCAATATAAAACGTTGACCTTTCCGATAGGCGTGGCCCGCAAGAAATTCAAGGTGCGTCATCGTGACAGCTTTCTGTCGGCCTTTTGGCCTTTCTCCGTTGACCATCCATCTTGCATTGAGGTCCGAAGCGATGCTACAAAGCACGACATTGTGCCTATTTAAGGAGGGCTGAACATGATACCTGCCGCGCTGATTCCAACGCCGGACACCATCCCCGTGCCCTGGGGATGGTTTGAAATCCTCAAGCTGGCCACCTTTGCCTGCCATCTCTTGCTGATGAACGTCGTGTTCGGCGGTGCGATCCTGGCCCTGATCCGTGGGACAAGGCACGATACCGGGCCGCAACTGGCCGGGCGTCTGCCGACAACGCTGGCCTTGACCGTCAATCTCGGTGTCCCCCCACTGCTTTTTCTGCAGGTTTTGTATGGACAGTTTCTCTACACCGCCGCAGTGCTGTCCGCCGTGTACTGGATGGCCCTGGTCGGGTTGGTCATGGCGGCCTACGCGCTGTTGTACGTCTATGCCGGCCGGATCAAGAAGCAGTCGACCAATGCCCTGACCGCGCTGGCCCTGCCCCTGGCCGTGCTCGCTCTTCTGGGCACAAGCTTTATCCTGACCAACATCATGACCCTCAAGCTTCGTCCGGAAGTCTGGCCTGAATATTTTCAAAACGCTGCGGGCACGATCCTCAATCTGTCCGATCCAACCCTGCTTCCGCGCTGGCTGCATTTTGTATTTTCCGCAGTGGCTGTTGGCGGGCTGTTCTCGGCTATTTTGGCCCACAAGGCGGCCAAAGCCGGGGATAGTGCGGCCATGGCCAGGATGCAGTCCGGACTGGCCTGGTTCACGCACGTCACCGTGGCGCAGATCGGCATCGGTTTCTGGTGGCTTGTGACCTTGCCGCGGGAGATCATGCTGTTGTTCATGGGCGGTCAGGCCCTGCATACGGCCGTGCTGGTTCTGGCCCTGGTCGGCGTGGGAGGCTGCTTGGCTTTTGGCTTCATGAAGCGCTTGTGGGCCACCACGGCCGCGCTGGTCGTCACGGTCTGTCTGATGATCGGCCTGCGGGATTTGGTGCGCATGGCCTACCTTGAGCCGTACTTTCACCCCTCCGATCTGGAAGTGACCGCGCAATACGGCCCCATGTATTTCTTTTTAATCAGCTTTGTCATTGGTGTCGGGGCAATTGCCTACATGTTCAAGCTGCATCGTCAGGACGGGGGAGGGATCTAGTCTATGGAATATCCTGTTTGGCAACTATCGACGCTGGCCGGTGGATTCTGGGTCGCCCTCATTGCCACGAC
>CAZYZA010000071.1:0-18692 GCA_964651415.1 uncultured Desulfovibrionaceae bacterium | reverse complement strand
ATAGAATTCAACTCAGGGCAAGAAGAGAATCTGGATTCCATCATGCTGCATATCCGAGGCAATGAAAAATCCATCGAGGTTATACAAAAAATATGTGATTATAGCGGGTGGAAAGCCATTGATTGCACAGCTGGCGACTTCATTGATTTCAACATCATCCCTGATCATGTTCTTCAAGGCCGCAGTGGCGACATGACCGAACTTTTCCACATCGTGAAGAGCAAAAAATGGTGGCAATTCTGGAAGTAGACACGATGAATGCGCATGACTTTTCTTTTTGTCATCGACACAAGGTCAATATGATTGACTTTCACTCAATCTACAAAATACAGAGACGAACACCCCCCAAGAATGCGACCCTGAGTCACGAACACCAACCCACATCAGGAAAACCATATGAGCGCCAAAAAGTATCTCGTCATCACCTCGCACGAAAGTGAGTTTCCCAATCCCATAACATTCAAGAAAGGCGCTCCTCTTGTTGTCGGCGAGGAGCATGAAGGGGCAGAGGGTTGGGAGAACTGGTTTCTCTGCAGCACGCAGGGACAGGAACCGGGCTGGGTGCCCGGCCAAATCATTGAACGCCTGAGCGACACGGAGGGACGGGCCCTTGAAGACTACACGGCCAGAGAACTCGACGTGCGCGAAGGGGAGAAGCTCATCGGCACAAAGGGACTGAATGGCTGGTTATGGTGCGAGAAGCCGGACAGTTCGGCGTCAGGATGGGTTCCACTTCAGAACCTGAAGGAAATGCCGGAATAGCTGACTTGCGACCAAACCCGGCCCAGGAAGGAGACGCTACCCCCCTTCCACGTCACCCGGCATCGACGCCTGCCCCAAGGGCACGGTGAAGCGAAACACGCTGCCCTGACCGGGCCTGCTTTCGGCCCAGATCCGCCCCCCGTGCCTGGCCACCAGTTCATGACAGAGCAGCAGGCCCAGCCCGGAACTCTTTTCCCCCTCGGTCCCCGGCCGGGAGGTCTTGTGTTCCAGGGAAAAGAGATGGCCGAGCATCTCGGAGTCCATACCGATACCGCTGTCCCGGACCGCAATGATAACCTCCCGGTCCTGGCTCCGGGCCTCCAGATGAATTCTGCCGCCACGCGACGTGAACTTGATGGCATTGGACAGCAGATTCCGCAGCACTGTGCCGATCATGGCCTTGTCGACCTCGACACAAAGATCGGCTGGGATCTCGTCCTCGATGAAGATGGCTTTGTGCCGGACCATGGCCTGCAGGAAGCCGACAGCGGATCGCGTCAACTCATGGACCGAAACCCTGACAGGCTCATATTCGACCAGGCCGCGCTGTGCCTTGGCCCAGTGCAACAGATTTTCCAGAAGGGCGAACATGGCCTCAGCGCTCTTCTGCATGAGCACCGTGGCCTCGCGAAATTCCTTGAGGGTCAACGAGTCGGTATCGGCGGCAAACATCCGGGTCAGACCCAGAAAGCCGGACAACGGCCCTTTGAGATCATGAGCCAGGATGGATAAAAATCTGTCTTTCTCAGCAATGATTCTGCGCAACTGCTCCTGCTGGGACTTCAGTTCTTCCTCGACCCGCTTGCGCTGAGAAAGATCATCCCGGATCAGAATCCCCCCGGTGACCTGCCCGTCGCGCAGAACCGGAACGCCGCGGATACTGACCCAGCCGGACCCGCCGGCCGCGAATTCCGGAAAAAAGACTTCGTCGATATCAATGTTCTCGCCGCGCAGAATCTTGGCCACCTCGGGACCAACTCCTGCACGGACCAGACCGGGCAACTCGTGGACCAGCTTGCCCAGAAAAAATTCCTTGCCCAGAACATTGCGGGCAAACTTGGCCATATGCCAGTCATTGACAAACGTGACCCGCCCTCCGGCATCAAAGCGCATAATGGAAATGGGACACTGCTCAGCCAGGGTCTTGAAGATATCCTCACTTTCCCGCAAGGCTTCTTCGGCCATCTTGGCCTCGGTAATGTCCTTGATCAGGCCGTCGTAAGATTCCAATCGGCCATGCTCGTCAAAATTGAGAACCGTTACGTCGCGCACCCAACGGACGTACCCGTCCTTGCGTACGATCCTGTGTTCCAGAGGCGGAGGAGGGTGGCCGTCAAGAATGGTCTGCGCATGCCGGCTGACCAGACCCCGATCTTCCGGCAAAACCATCATGATCCACAGATACGGGTCCGCCACGAATTCCTCGGCCGTGTAACCGGTGACCGTAACACATGCAGAACCATGCGTGGTCTGCACCGGCCGACCATGCTCCAGGCGCACCGTGTAGACATAATCGGTCAACCCTTCGGTCAATCGCCGGTAGCGTTCTTCGCTTTGCCGCAAAGCGGCCATTTCGGATCGGAGCGTACTCTTGGGGGGCATCATTTTTCCCCGCGCCGCAGTCGCCGGAGTCTGCGGTCCGGCCCATCCGGCCCCGCCACCTCGACACGTCGCACACCTTTATCGGGCCATAGGCCAGGCCGGCACTTATGGCAAGGACGGCACGACGAACATCCGCTCACTTTTCGGCAGAATGACGCCGGTCATCCAACGAAAAAAAGCCCCCGGGCCGTTGGCCGGGAGCTTTTCAGGCAGTCGGTGCAGACAAAATTACAGCTCGTTGAATTCGCCGCTCTTGCCGCCGCTTTTGTGCGTCAGCCGGCAATCGGTAATGCGTATGTCGCGCTGTACGGCCTTGCACATGTCGTAGACCGTCATGGCCGCAACCTGCGCGGCCATCAGGGCTTCCATTTCAACCCCGGTAGGACCGGTGGTCCGGGCCTCGGCTTCAATGTCAATGGCGCAGTCCGCGACAACCGGAGTCAGTCGCACGTCGACTTTGGAGACAAAAATGGGATGACACATGGGAATGAGCTCCCAGGTCCGCTTGGCGGCCATGATTCCGGCCACCTTGGCCGTGGTCAGCACGTCGCCCTTGGGCAGGGCGTTGCGGGTCAGGAGTTCAAAAGTCGCGGCGTTCAGCAACACGCGGGCACGGACCACGGCCCGGCGTTTGGTGTCCGCCTTGTCGCCCACGTCAACCATGACCACGTTGCCGGTGTCATCGATATGCGTCAATTTCTGGTCCATGCAGCCTCTCCCTAAAAGAAAAAGGCCGGAAACTGATGCTTCCGGCCCGTCAATTCATAATCGCGGCCTAATCGCCCATGGCCTTCTTGAAAAAGTCCTTGACCTTGTTCAACGGGCGTTTGTCTTCAAGCTTGTCGAACTCGCGCAATAGTTCTTCCTGTCGCTTGGTCACGTTGGCAGGAATGCGAACATTGACCTCCACCAGCAAATCCCCTTTCTGCGTGCTGCCCAGATGCGGCAAGCCCATGCCCTTGATGCGCAGTATCTTGCCGGACTGAGTTCCCTTGGGGATTTCTAGACTCACGGGTTCGTCCAGGGTCGGCACCTCGATCTTTGCCCCCAGAATGGCCTGGACAATGGTGATGTCGGCCACAATGACCAAATCCTGGCCACGACGGGTAAAAACCTTGTCGTCTTCGACATAGATGACGACATAGAGATCGCCGTGCGGGCCGCCAAAATCACCGGGCTCGCCCTCCTGCCGCAACCGCAGACGACTTCCGTTGTCCACGCCGGCAGGAATGCGCACCTTGAGATTCTTGCTGACCTGAACGACACCCTGCCCCCGACACTTGGCGCAGGGGTGAGTGATGACCTTGCCTTCACCCCGGCAGACCGGACACGGCACGGAAATCCGGAAAAAACCCTGACTTTGGGTCACCTGCCCCTGACCACGACAATGCTGGCACGTCTCCGGGCTGTGCCCGGGAGCTGAACCGGCGCCGTTACAGTCGGAGCAAACTTCCTTTTTGGGAATGTTCAGCTCAACTTCAGTACCCTTGGCTGCATCGCGAAACGACACCGTCAGGTTGTAACGCAGGTCTGCGCCGGCTCGCGGACGACGACGCCCGCCTGCAGCCGCGCCGAATCCAAAAAAATCCCCGAAAATATCACCAAAGGCGCTGAACACATCTTCTGAAGAGTTGAAATGATCGCCAAAGCCCTGACCGTTGATCCCAGCGTGGCCAAACCGATCATACTGGGCACGCTTATTGGCGTCGCTCAGGACTTCGTAGGCTTCAGCTGCTTCCTTGAACTTGTCTTCAGCCTCCGGACTGTCCGGATTGCGATCCGGGTGATACTGAAAGGCAAGCTTGCGATACGAACTTTTGATTTCGTCGGCCGAGGCGCTCCGGCTCACGCCAAGCACCTCGTAATAGTCACGTTTGTCAGCCATTATCGGTCCTGATCATCTGTTTCGAAACTGAAATCCTCAACCCGCTCCACGTCGGGCAGAACCTTCCCCTCGGCAATCTCCCTGAGCGCGGTCACGATCTCTTTGTTTTTGCTGGCAACCAGCGGCTCATACCCCTCATGATACTGCTTGACCCGTTTAATGGCCATTTGCACGATCAGAAATCTGTTGTTGACCTTTTCCAAGCAATCTTCAACGGTTATTCTGGCCATTGCACCTCCGAAAATCTATGTGAACGTGTGGATTGATGACAGACGAGACACATCCCTCCCCTGGACATTCAAGGCAGGAATAAAATTATAAGCTACGCACAAACCAGTGACCCTGTCAATGCACAATCCTGACAGCGCCCGCCCAGAGCTTTACACCGCGCCTGCCTCCCGTTAGGCACGTCACCAACCGAGTTCTTTAATACGCATTCGGCCCCTGTCAAACCGGCAGGCCATTTTTTTGTATCCTCAACATCAGGACAGCTCCATGGCCCAATGGGGAAGGCTCAAATACGCTCAACAGTTCTGCCTGGGACAGGCCGGCAAAGTCATGCAACAGACCGGCATGGCCTGGCCCGGTGCCCGCATCGGCCTGGCCGTTTCCGGCGGCATAGACAGCTGGGTCATGCTTCAGGTCATGATCCTGCGCCAACGCATCATTCCCTTTCCCATTGAGCTCTTTGTCATTCATCTCAATCCGGGCTTTGACGCCGGCAATCACGCTCCCCTGGCAGCGTGGATGCGCAGGAACGGCGTGGCCGGCCATCTGGAAACCACCGATTTCGGCCCACGCGCCCATTCCGCGGAAAACCGCAAAAAATCGCCGTGTTTCTTTTGCGCCTGGCACCGACGCAAACGGCTCTTCGACCTTTGCCGGGACTACAAACTGACCCATCTGGCCCTGGGACACAACACCGATGATCTTGTCTCCACATTCTTCATGAACATGCTCAAGACCGGCAAAATTTACGGACTTGTGCCCAAGGAAAGCTATTTCCGCGGCCGACTGACCCTGATCCGTCCCTTGCTCCTGCTGGACAAAGCCACCATCACCCAGGCCTGTCGGCAATGGAAGCTGCCCGTCTGGGAAAACGACTGTCCATCCAAGGACAAAACAGCACGCTCCGCCACGCTGCAGGCCGCGCTGGACCTTTGCGGCAACGACAAACGCATTCGCACCAATATGTTCAACGCTCTGCGGCGCTGGCAACTCGAATCCTGGCCCGGCATGACCTGACAACCGCCCCACGGCGTTCCGGAAACAGTCGGGGCCAAACCACCGGCCCCTGGTCCGTCTTTTGCTTTGGGTCTGGACATGGACCTCTTCACCCTTGATCCCAACGTCACCCTCAGCTTTCTGTTCGCGCTGATGCGCGTCAGCCTCATCCTTTTTCTGATGCCCTTTTTCGGCGGCCAAACCGTTCCAGCCGTGGTCAAAGCCGCTCTGACCCTGACCCTGACCCTGGCCCTGTGGCCTCGCCTGCCCCTGATGGGCGCGCAAATGCCGGCTCATCCCTTTGCTCTGGCCGTAATGCTGGGAGCGGAGCTGATCCTCGGACTTATTCTCGGTCTGGCCATCCGCTTCCTTTTTGCCGCAATCCAGACCGGTGGCCAGCTCATCGGGTTTCAGATGGGCTTTGCCATGGTCAATGTCGTTGATCCCGACTCCGGCGCGTCCGAGGCCGTCACGGCCCACTTCCTCTACATGGTCAGTTTGCTGACGTTCCTGTCGCTCAACGGTCATCTTTTTCTGCTCGACGGGCTCCTGCGCAGCTTCGACCTGCTGCCGCCCGGTTCCATCCTGATCACGCCCAGCCTGGCCAATCTTGTGTTCACGCTTTCCGGCCAGCTGTTTTTGCTCGCCATTCAGATCGGCGCTCCGGTCATTGCAGCCGTCCTGCTCGTGGATCTGGCTCTGGCCCTGGTTTCCCGGGCCGCACCGCAAATGAACGTGCTGCTTGTGGGATTCCCGTTGAAAATCGGCGTCGGCTTTTTGTTCCTGGGCATCATTTTTGAAATCATTTCTATGTACATGATGGGTTTTGTATCACGCATGCCACTCCTGTTTTCCCAACTCATCAACGCCATGCGCTAGGACCAGATGTCACAGAAAGATCCGAGTCGCACCGAACACGCCACTCCCAAACGCCGCAACAAAGCCCGCGGCGAGGGAAGCGTCCCCAAAAGCCAGGAGCTGCCCAAGCCAATTATCCTGCTTTTTGGCCTGATCATGCTGCGCCTCTACCTGGATACCATCCGGATCGAGCAGGAAAATCTCATGCGCTGGTTCTTCCAGGAAGGATTCAGCTTCGAACTGACCCCGGCCTCGGTCTACACCCTTTTCCAGCAATGCCTGTACAGCATCGCCATCATGGTTCTGCCGCTCATGCTGGTGATTGCAATCTCCGCCTTCATCATGGTCCGGCTGCAGGTCGGCAAGCTGTGGGCCCCCAAAGTTTTCAAGCCCAAATTCAAAATGTTCAACGTGGTCGCCGGGCTGAAAAAGCTTCTCATCAGCAAACAGACTTTTGTCCGCTTGGCGAAAAGCGTCTTCATGGCCGTGGCCGTGGCCGTTGGGCCGTACATCGTGCTCAAGCAGGCTCTAGGCGAGGTCATTCCCCTTTTCTACCAGACTCCGGCCGGCATTGCCGCCTATGTGTTGAGCGCCGGCCAGACCATGTTTCATTACGCCCTGGTCCCCATGCTCATCATCGGCATTGCCGACCTGCTCTACACGCGGTGGGATTACGAAGAAAACCTGAAAATGACCAAAAGCGAGGTCAAGGACGAACGCAAGCAGGCCGAAGGCGACCCGGTCATCAAGAACAAACAGAAGCGGCAGATGATGGCCGTGATGATGCGGCGCATGATGCAGGATGTCCCCAAGGCCGACGTGGTCATCACCAACCCCACCCATTTGGCCATTGCCATCCGCTACAACGCCCAGGAAGCCCCGGCCCCGGTCATTCTGGCCAAAGGCGCCGGCGCCGTTGCCGAGCGCATCAAGGAAATCGCCCGCGAACATGGAGTGCCCATTCGAGAGAACAAACCGCTGGCACGGGCCTTGTATAAAGTGGTCGAAGTCGGGGACACCATCCCGGAGGAATTTTACCAGGCCGTGGCCGCCATCCTGGCTCAGGTCTTCAAAACCAGACAGCGTCGGACGTAAAAAACGCCCCATGGCAAGGATGTCAAAATAATGGCCTCTCGCATCCAAGCAGCGACCATCAACTACAAGCGCTTTACCAGCCAGGGAGACATGCTCCTGGCCGGCGGCGTTGTGCTGACCCTTTTCGTCATGCTGGTGCCCTTGCCGACCATCGTCCTTGACGTCTTGCTGGCTTTTTCCATTTCATTCGCCCTGGTCGTGCTCATCACCTCCATGTTCATGACCTCGCCCCTGGAATTCTCAATCTTCCCGTCAGTGCTCCTGGTCACCACCCTGCTGCGCCTGGCCCTGAACGTGGCCTCGACCCGCCTGATCCTCTTGCACGGAGATCAGGGCACTGGAGCCGCCGGCAAGGTCATCCAGGCCTTTGGTGAATTTGTGGTCGGTGGAAATTTCGCCATCGGCATCGTCATCTTCCTCATCCTGTTCACCCTGAACAAGACCGTCATCGTCGCCGGTACGACGCGCATCGCCGAGGTCGCGGCCCGTTTTACCCTCGACGCCATGCCCGGCAAACAGATGGCCATCGAGGCCGACCTCAATGCAGGCCTGATTGACGAAAAAGAAGCCGTCCGCCAGCGCGATAATCTGCGTCGGGAGGCTGACTTTTACGGAGCCATGGACGGCGCGGGCAAATTCGTGGCCGGAGATGTCAACGCCGGCATGTTCATCACCATGATCAACATCATCGGCGGCATTTTCATCGGCGTGCTGCAAAAAGACATGGGCTGGATGGACGCGGCCCAGACCTTTACCCTGCTGACCATCGGTGACGGATTGGTCGCGACCATCCCTTCCCTGATCACCTCCACGGCCGCCGGCATCATTGTCAGCCGGGCCGCAGCCGAGGCGCGGATGGGCGAAGAGTTCATCGGCCAGCTGACCAACCATCCAAAGGCCCTGAAACTGGTCTCAGCCGTTCTACTTCTCTTCTCCGTGGTGCCCGGCATGCCGACCCTGGCCTTTTTGATCCTCTCCGGACTGCTCTTTTTGGTGGGCATCATTTCCGACCGCATAAAGGCCGAGGACAATGCCGTGTCTCCGGATACGAAAAAACCGAGCAAGACAGCGGACAGCCCCGAAGAAGTCCAGGCCCTGCTTCCTCTGGACCTCATGGAACTGGAAGTCGGATACGGGCTTATCCCCCTGGTCGACGAGGAGCAAAACGGCAACCTCCTGGCCCGTATCCGCTCCATCCGCCGTCAGTTCGCCCTGGACATGGGCGTGATCGTGCCGTCGCTGCATCTGCGCGACAACCTGCAGCTCAAGCCCGGCGAGTACGTGGTCCAGATCAAGGGCAACCGGGTGGCTTCGGCCGAAATCATGATCGACCACTATCTGGCCATGGATCCCGGCGATGCCCGGCACGCGATCAAAGGAGTCGAAACCCTGGAGCCGGCCTTCAACCTGCCGGCCCTGTGGATACCCGAGGTCAAAAAGGACGAGGCAATCATGGCCGGCTATACTGTCGTGGATCCGTCCACGGTCATCGCCACACATCTGACCGAAGTCTTCAAGCAGAATCTGCACGAATTCCTGGGTCGCCAGGAAGTCCAGAGCCTGCTCGACAATCTGTCCCAGCGTGCCCCCAAGGTGGTCGAGGAACTGGTGCCGGGCATCCTGTCGCTTGGCACGGTGCAGAAGGTATTGCAGAACCTGGTCCGCGAAGGCGTGTCCATCCGCGACATCCTGTCCATCGTCGAGTGCATGGCCGACTACGGACACTCCATCAAGGATCCGGATCAGCTGACGGAATTCGTACGCCAACGCCTGGCGCGCACCATCATCAAACCCTACCTGGGACCAAGCAATCTGCTGCCCATCATCTCCCTGGCGCCGGCCATTGAGAACGCATTCCAGGAGAGCATCAAGCGCACGGACAACGGTTCCTACCTGGCCATGGAGCCGGGCTTGGCCCACAAGATCATTCAGGCCATCAACAAGGCCTCGGAAAAAGGCGTGGTGGCCGAGGGGCAACCGGTGCTTCTGACCTCGCCCGTGGTCCGCCAGCATCTGGCCCAGTTGCTGGCCCGTTTCCTGCCGACCATGCCGGTCATATCCCAGGCCGAAATCCCGGCGGACATCAGACTTGAATCCGTAGCCATGGTGGAAATCTAGCATGCAGGTCAAAACCTTCACCGGCCCCAGCACCACGGAGATCATGGCCCGCATCAAGGATGAACTCGGGCCGGACGCCATCATTCTGAGCAATCAAAAGCAGATGCGCGGCAGGGCGACTGTCTACGAAATCATGGCGGCCGTGGACGCCCCGCAATCTCCCCCGCAACACGAGCGCCCGTCCATCCTTGGCCAGGACGACACCTCAGGTCTGCGCGAGGAATGGTGCAAGCTGCGCCGCCAGCTCATGGCCGTACTCAAACCGCAGATGGACATCGGCCTGCTCACACCCAGACAGCAGCTGGTCTTCGAATACCTGGAGCGCGAAGGTGTGCAGGAGTCCGTACTCCTGGACCTCTGGGAAAAATTCCGCCGCAACCCGGAAGCCTCATCCCTGTCGGTCATGAATGACCTGATCCGCGTCGCGCCATGGCTGGAAACCTCCTGGAAGCACAACATCCATCTTCTGGCCGGCCCGTTCGGCAGCGGCAAGACCTGCACAACCCTGCGTCTGGCCCTGGCGGCCAAAAAGTCCCGGCCCGGATGCCGCATCCTGGTCGCCAACGCGGATCGGTCGCAGGGCAAAGGTCGGCTCTACCTGCGCCATTACACAGAACTTTCCGGACTCTCCTACCGGGAATTGGACGACACTGCCCAGTGGGAACAATTGGCCCAAGACGCCAAAACTCACGACCTTGTCCTGCTCGACCTGCCCGGACTGCCCGGCCGGCAGAACCTGGACACATGGTTGGCCGAGGCGTCCGCCGGCTGCCTGCCGCCATCGCACGTGCATCTAGTTCTGAACCCGCTGTACGGATCAGCCCAGATGAACGCCTTTATGAGCCGCATGCGGACCACAGCGGCGGCGAGCATTATCTGGACGAAACTGGATGAAGCCTGTAATTACGGGGAAATACTCAATCAGGCCAACAATACCGGGTTGCCCGTGTCGCTGTTTTCCGTAGGGCCGGAGCTGAAAAATTCCCTGGTTCAACCCAAGGACCACGATGTCTGGAAGCTTTTACTGCGGCACGAACTGCCGGCCGCGCCCCACTAACACCAATCTGATCCCGGACAAATCATGAGCGCCAGTCTACCCGTTGTTCTCTCGGTCACCTCCGGCAAAGGAGGCGTTGGAAAAACAAATCTGTCCATCAATCTGGCCTTGTGCCTGGCCGGCATGGGCAAGCGGTGCGTCATCCTTGACGCCGACCTGGGTTTGGCCAATGTGGACGTGCTGCTCGGCCTGACACCCGAACGCAATCTTTTCCACGTCTTTCACGAAGGAGTTTCCCTCCGGGACATTCTCCATCCGACCGAGCATGGTTTTTCCATTCTGCCGGCGTCCAGCGGCGTCAGCGAAATGCTGTCCCTGTCCACCGGACAAAAACTGGAACTGCTTGAGGCCATGGACGTTCTGGAGGATAAACTCGATTTTCTTATCGTCGACACCGGAGCCGGCATCAACGACAATGTGCTATATTTCAACCTGGCTGTTCAGGAACGCCTGTTGGTCCTCACGCCGGAACCCACATCCCTGACCGACGCCTATGCCCTGGTCAAAGTGCTCAAGCTCCGACACGAAGTGGACAGATTTCACGTGGTGGTCAACATGGTCAAAGACGAAAAAGGGGCCAAAGAAATCTTTGCCAAACTCTCCAACGCCTGCGATCATTTCCTGACTGGCGTGTCGCTTGATTTTGTCGGATATGTCCCGTTGGATGGCGCGGTCCGCCAGGCAGTCATTCAGCAGAAGCCGTTCTGTTCCGTGACCCCTGCCGGTGACGCCTGCCGG
Source organism: uncultured Desulfovibrionaceae bacterium (assembly GCA_964651415.1). Lineage (GTDB taxonomy): Bacteria > Desulfobacterota > Desulfovibrionia > Desulfovibrionales > Desulfomicrobiaceae > Desulfomicrobium. Next base: position 7,353 of record CAZYZA010000071.1, on the reverse strand, counting down.
GCCGTGAACAAAATCGCCCAAAAATTGACGCAATGGAAACCACAGGATCATCTTGATGGGAACATCAAGTTCTTCTGGAAAAAACTCCTCTTTGCGGAGTAACTCCGCAGAACCGGCCTGGTCCATTCTGGAGCAGCCGGGAGTATCTTTTGCGTCCCTGAATCCGACCCAGAAGGACCGCATTGCCCGCGACTGCGCCCCGCGGATCAAGGCCATCGCTCTTCACCTCAAATCCAAACTTCCCGGCCACATCGAACTCGGCGATCTGATCAGCGCCGGCACTCTCGGCCTGATGGAAGCCCTTGGCAAATACCAGGCCGGGCTTGGCATCCGCTTTGACACCTTTGCCGACAACCGCATCCGGGGCGCCATGTTGGACGAATTGCGCCGCATGGATTGGTTCTCCCGCGGACTGCGACAAAAAATCAAAAAGCTGGAACAAACGATCCGATCATTTGAGCAGGAAAAAGGGCACTCGCCAACTCGCTCCGATCTGCTGGAATGTACGGGACAGGACCGATCAGAACTGGAGGAAACCCTGGAGGCCCTCAATTCCCAGTTCATCCTCAGCCTGGACGCGATCCAGGACACATCGATCCGCTCAAGTCAAAACCGTAACCAGCGGGAACCCTTTGCCGTTACCGCTTTCCAGGACATCATTGACAAGCTCGGACATCTCATCAATAAACTCAACGAACGGGAAAAACTGGTGCTCAGTTTGTACTACACGGACGAGCTGAACATGAAGGAAGTGGCTGCGGTACTGGAAATCACCGAAGGCCGGGTCTCCCAGCTGCACTCCCAGGCTCTTGGCAAGTTGAAAAAAATGTTTCTCCGACACTACGGAGACTTCGGCGAACAGCCCTGAACGAACGAAATGCCAATGCGGAGGAATATATGGCGGTCAACACAAACATGCGGGTACTCATTGTCGACGATTTTTCGACCATGCGCCGGATCATCAAAAACATTCTCAGACAGCTCGGGTTCAACAACATCGTCGAAGCCGACGACGGCACCTCGGCATGGGACATTCTGAGCAAAGACCAGATCGACTTTATCATTTCGGACTGGAACATGCCGCAGATGACCGGCATCGAGCTCCTTCGCAAAGTTCGCGCCAGCGAAGAATTCGCCGACCTGCCCTTCTTGATGGTTACGGCTGAAGCGCAGCAGGAAAACATCATCGAAGCTGTGCAGGCCAAGGTTTCCAACTACATCGTCAAGCCTTTCACGGCCGAAACATTGGGCCAGAAAATCAACAAGATCTTTGAATGAACCGCTGGGCCGGCATGACAAATCCTGCCGGCCCCTCTGTATGACATGATCCTCCTCATCCTCCTCGCCCAACCCACATCCGGTGACGACTCCAATGTCACCCTGGATGATGAGCGTCTGGAGGACAATGTTCCCAAAGGGCTGCAGAAAGTCGAACTTGATCTGGACGACGCCCTGTTTCTGGAATTCGAAGAGCCGGACGAAAAAGAAGAACCGGAACCAACCGACCTTCCTGATACCCCAGCCACAGCGGCCGAAGACGAGAAAAAGGCCAAACGTCCTGCCAGATGGTTTGCCGACGATGCTCCCCTGTGGCAGCGCTGGTGGGTTTATGTTCTGATCGGCCTCATTTGTCTCCTGCTTGGCGCGGCGGGCGTCTATTTTTTTCTGAAGCTAAAATTCGAGGACATGCATCAAACCCAAACGTCCCTTAACGCGACGGCTGCAACAGCCCAGTCGGCCGGTACCGCCCAAAGCCAGACAGGCAACGCCACCGCCCAGAAAAAAACCAGGTCAACGCCCCATACCTCCTACCGTTTTGAGCAGTTTCAGGTCGAATACCAGGATCAGGGCCACGTCAGGATACTCAGGTGCCGCATTTCCATTTCCAGAATTCCCCAGGACCTGCACGATGAACTGCTAGCCCAGTTGCTCCCGGTCCGGGACAGCATCTATCTTTACCTGAAAAAATCCTCCATTGCCTTTCTGGACAGCCCTGAAAATTCCGACAAGCTGCGAGCAGATATCACGACCGCCATTAACCGTCACTTAACCAAAGGCAGAATTCCTGAAACTGAACTCCTGTTTGATGAATATGTGGTGCAATAATGGTCAACAATCTTGACTTGTCTACGCTCATTGCCCAAATACCCGAAGCCCAGCGCCTGCAGCATCCGCAGCTGATCAGCCCTGAGGTTCAGCAGGCACTGGCCCAGGAAATGGCGCAGCGCAAACAGCGTCGCGAATCAAAGCAGGTCGGCAAGTCCGACTCGACCGCCGGGAAAGCTCTGGTCGACCCGGACGAGCACCGGGAAAACACCCCGCAGCACTTTGGCCCCGGACAGGCACCTGCCGACGAAGAACCGCGATTCGAGCCGGAACAGGGTCGCATTATCGACACGAAGGTATAGATGGCCTCAGATATTTCACTCACGATCCTTGCCGTATCCACGGTGGTCGAAGTCGCGCTGCTGGTCTTGGCTGTTTTCTTCTATCAACGGCTGAAAAAATCCGAGATGCTTGTGCGCTCCCTGCAGGACAAACATGAAGAATTCCTGCAGAAACTCGCATTCAACGCCCGTCTTGAGCAGGAAATCGTGGCCTCGTTCGCCACCCGTCAGGAAGAACTGGCCGCCCTGGAAACCAAGCTTCAACATCGGGCCACGGAAATGCGCCGTCTGCTGACCCAGGCCGAGAACTTCACGAAATCCCCGCAGTTCCTGCGGCAAACCATCCTGAGCGGCCACCAGCGCGGACAATCCCCGCAAACATTGGCCCAGGCCACGGGCCTGAGCGTCGACGAAGTTGAGCTGATTCTCGATCAACCCAAGGTTTAGCCCCGGTCCCCTTGTCGCGGCCCGATGCTGAGTCCATTTCCCCAATCTACACCATGAGCGTCCATCCCCTCGTCATCTCGCCAGACAAGCCGTGGCTTGCACCGCTGGCAGGTTTTTCCGACCTTCCTTTCCGCCTGCTGTGCAGAGAGCACGGCTGCGCCGTGGCGGTCACGGAAATGGTCAGCGCCAAAGGCCTTGTCTACGACAGTCCCGGAACCCGGGAACTGCTGCAGACAACTCACGAGGATTCACCTCTGGTTGTCCAGATTTTCGGCTCCGAAGAGCCCTTTTTGCTCCAGGCCATTGAACGGTTGCAAACCGCAGGGTTTCGATATTTTGATCTCAACTGCGGATGTCCGGTGCGCAAAGTCGCCAAGACCGGCAGCGGAGCGGCCCTGCTCAAAGACCCGTCGCATCTGCTGCACTTGGCGGCATCGCTGGTCCGGGTTGTTGACCCGCAGTGCATGGGCTTCAAAATCCGCCTTGGTTGGGGGGCAAACGACCGCGTCTACCTGCCCCTGGCCCAGGCGCTCGAACAACTTGGAGCTGGGTGGATCACGCTGCACCCCAGAACCGGAGCCCAGGGCTTTACCGGGCATGCCGACTGGAGCCATCTGGCGAACCTGAAAAAGGCGGTAAGCGTGCCTATTCTTGCCAGTGGAGACCTTTTTCTGCCTGAAGACGGAGCGCGTTGCGTAGAACAGACCGGCGTCGACGGTTTGATGTTCGCACGGGGAGCCCTGTCCGATCCCGCCATTTTTGCACGCTACCTCGCCATTCGCTCCAAAGGGGCTGCCGCTGCTAAATCGCATCAGGACGCAATCAGACTGATCCGCAGACTCAGTTACCTCTACAACCTGGAAAACATGGACAAAACCGGCCTGCTCAAAATGCGCACCCTGGCTCCCCGCTTCCTCAAAGGACTGCCCGGAGCCCGAAGCCTGCGGCGCGATATCGTGTTCTGCACTTCCTGGGACCAGCTGTTCGAGCTGCTTGAGCACAACCCGGAACATTCAAAGGATGAGGATCAATGAACATTACCATTGCCCAAACCGCCGGATTCTGCATGGGCGTCGACCTGGCCCTGCGCAAACTCGACTCAGCGCTCAGTGCCAAGCGCCGGGGGAAACTCCGCACCCTGGGCCCCATCATCCACAATCCGCAAGTGCTGGCCAGATACGCAGATCTCGGCGTGACCCAGACCAACGACATCGCAACCCTTGATGCCGGCGACACGGTCATAATCCGCGCTCACGGCGTTCCGCGACAGACCGAAAGCCTGCTGGAACGGAAGGGAGTGACCATTATCGACGCCACCTGCCCCAAGGTCAAAAAAGCCCAGCTCCTGATTCAGAAGCAGGCTGAATCAGGACGCCATCTGCTCCTCTTCGGAGAGCGAGACCACCCGGAAGTCAGAGGTCTGGTCAGCTACGCCTCGGGCTGCGACGTGTTTGAAAGTCTGGCGGAACTTGAGACGCTGCCGCTTGACATGAGCAGACCCTATTTCCTCGCCGCCCAGACAACCCAGGATCAAGACGCCTTGAACCAAATCCATATCTATCTGCAAACAGCAAGCCCGGACATCGTTGCCCTGGACACCATCTGCACCGCGACAAAAGAGCGCCAGGACGAAGTACGTCTCATGGCCCATGACCTGGACGCCATGGTCGTGGTCGGCGGAAAGGACAGCGGCAACACTCGCCGGTTGGCCCAAATCGCACACGAATGCGGCGTATTCACAGTTCACGTGGAAACAAGTTCAGAGCTTCCCATCCACGAATTGAAGCGTTATGGTCGGATCGGACTTACGGCCGGAGCGTCCACCCCGGCCTGGATCATCAACGCAGTGGCGGAAAAGCTGCAAAATTCCTGACCCCCGGTCCGGAGAACCCAATGAACAAAAGCATCCTTCTTGAAGCCGGCACCAATGAACTGGAAATTGTCGAATTCTACCTGGATGAGACTGGAGAACCGGACCCATACCGTGGCCACTACGGGGTCAATGTCGCCAAAGTTCTTGAAATCATCAACCTTCCGCAAATCACCGCCCTGCCCAACGCGAAACATCCGGCCATCATCGGCGCCTTCAATCACCGTTCGGAAGTCATTCCATTGATTGACCTCAATAAATGGCTTGAAAAAAACGACGCGACCACCGGCAGTCCCAAGGTCATCATCACCGAGTTCAACAATATCCTGAACGCCTTTCTTGTTTCCGGAGTAACCCGGATACATCGCCTCAGCTGGGAAGACGTCGAGCCGCCGGACGCCTACGTTGCCTCCTGCACCCAAAGCTCCATCACCGGTGTGGTCAAAGTGGAAAACAGAATCGTGTTCATCCTGGACCTGGAAAGAATCATTGCAGACCTCAACACCAACCTGGGCATGAAAAGCCTGGAGCACGAAGGCCTTTCGCAAGGCCAATTCTACAAGGCACTGGTGGTCGACGATTCAACAATGATCCGCAACCTGCTCAAAGAGCAGCTTTCCAAGGCTTCCTTTGACATCCAGACGGCCACCAACGGCCTGGACGCCTGGAATGCGTTGATGGCGATCAAAGAGGGTGTCGTCAAAAATGAATACCTGTTGCAGGATGTGCTGCATATCATTGTTTCCGACATCGAAATGCCGTCCATGGACGGCCTGAACCTGACCAAACGCATCAAGGCCGACGAAATTCTCAAAGACGTGCCGGTGATTCTGTTCTCGTCCTTGATCACGGACAAACTGAAGCACAAAGGGGAAGCTGTCGGCGCGGATGACCAGATTTCAAAACCCGAAGTCGGGGACCTGGCAAAACGCGCCCTGCAGCTGATCGAAGAGCGCAAGGCCCGGCATCTGTCCGGCGAGCGATAAAATTCCCATCAGGTCTTCCGGCTGCCGTCAGACCTGTCACGCCGCCACGGGAGGCGGCCCCACCACTGCGCACCACGCAAGGTTCATCAAAAAAAAGCGCCGCCGGACAAGGTCAACGACCCTGTCCGGCGGCGCAGACATTCAAACACGACCACCGTTAATGATGGGCGTCGCCGGCGGGCATTTCCGTATGGCAGACCATGCACGAATCCCGGGCCCCGATGACCCCGGCAAAACCCATGTACTGCAGTGGTTGCAGGTTGTCTCTCTCCGGACCGTAGGCGTTGTTGGCCGGATAGGTCGCGTGGGGCGCGCCATGACAGGCGATGCACGGCACAGAGCCTGTCTCGTCCTTGCGATTGCGGTAGAGTTCCTGGGGGCCTTCGGTCCAGACATTGACCGCCGAGGACGTGCGCGGATCAAGCTGACCGCTGTCGTGACAGGTCGCGCAATCCGGCTCCTGCAGCCAGGGCTTGCGCGGCTCCACACTGGCCGCGTCGGCCACCACCCGAGGCGCGATACCTTCCATGTACAGCCTGGCGCGGGCCTTGCCCTCTTTTTCCTCGCCCTTGAGCAGGGACAGGGCATGGTCTTCCAGATAACCGTGACAATGCTGGCAGCCGATGCCCAAAGCGGCATGATTATCCCGCAGACATCGGGTCACGCCGGTCGGACTGTCCGGGTGACAGCGCGAGCACGTCTCCTCACCCAATCCCCTGAGGTACTGAACATGGAAGCCGTGGATGGCTGCGGGCAGGTTCAGCCGCTCCGGATCGCCGGCGGCGTTGAGCAGGGGATCAGGATGACAACTCTGACAGAGCACGGGTTTTCCGGCCCTGGCCTGGGCCAGCAGGGTCGTGCCGGAACGCTTGTCGTGAACTTCCAGCACGCCCTGAGCCGCCTGATCGGAAATGCCCGTCACCCCGTTGCGTCGCCACTCGCCGCCATGGCAGCTGCGGCAACCCATTTCCGAGCCAACCGGGGCGACGACCTTGGTCCGGGCCAGGACCTGCCCGGTCTGAGCATCCCTGGCCGTGACCGTGAATACGGGATACGGATTGACCGAACCGTCATCGCTGTACGGTACGACCGGAATTCCGGCCGCCTCAAAGGTCCGGCTTTTTTCGCTATAGGTCATGGTGCCGTCCATGCCCCGACCCGTGGCCGACACATTGTCCGGCAGCTCCTTGCCCAGCAGTGAGGGTGCGAATTTCCAGAAATCGACATGAGCCGAAGGATTTTTGAACCCTTCGGGCGCTTCGTAGCTGATCTCCACCCCTTCCCCGTCAAGCATTTCCGGGCTGTCGCCGCGACGGATCAGCACCGCCCCCAGCGCATTGCCCGGAGGCAGCAACGAAAAATACCTGTCCGCATCGGAAATGCACTTCATGCCCAGGGTGTTCCAGGCCAGGAGCACGTATTCGGCCCCGTCCTGGTCAAAGGGCAGGGGCTCTTCCGAAAGCGGCGTGATGGGTACTTCCGCATGATCATCCGGCTGACGACCGTTGATGACCACGGTGATGTATTCGGCCAGGGCCCGACGCTCGCCGGCGTCGCCGATAAAGGGCGGCATGTGGGTAAAAAGCCGCCCCTGTCCGATGAGATAGGCTTCCATGCCGACCGTGGCCACGTTGGCCGTGACCTTGCGGATATCGTTCATGGG
>CAZYZA010000070.1:17160-19326 GCA_964651415.1 uncultured Desulfovibrionaceae bacterium | reverse complement strand
CCTGACCCGATTGCGCCGCCGGATTCTGGACGACACGGATCTCACGGCCCGCATCCGGCGCAAATACGCCAGCAAGAACACCACCGGCTACTCCCTGAACGCCCTGACCGAATGCTCCGATCCCCTGGACATCCTGACCCGGCTGATGGTCGGCTCCGAAGGCACCCTGGGTCTGGTCAGCACGGTGACCCTGGCCACGGTGCCGGTCCTGCCCCTGCGGGCCGTGGCCCTGGCTGTTTTTCCCGATCTGGATAGCGCGGCCAAGGCCATCATGGCCCTGCGCGGCGGTTGCCCGGTGCAGGCGGCCGAACTGCTGGACCGCACGGCCCTGCGCGCCGTGGAAAGCCTGCCCACCTTCCCGGACCAGCTGCGCCTCCTTGGCCCCACGGCCTGCGCCGTACTGCTCGAAACCAGGGCCGCCGACACCGCCACCCTGTCCGGCCACGTCAGTTCCATCCAGGATGTCCTGACCGACATGGAGCAGATCACCCCGACCGTGTTCACCACGGACCCGACCGCCTGCGATCGGCTCTGGAGCGTGCGGCGCGGGCTGTTTTCCGCCATCAGCAGCTTCCGCGACCCGGATCAGTTCGTCATTACCGAAGACATCAACATCCCGGTCGAGCGTCTGGCCGAAGGCTGCGCCGCCTTCCAGCGCCTTTTTGCCCACCATGGCTACGAGGCCGGCATCATGGGCCACGCCTTTCACGGCAATTTCCATTTCAGCCTCCCGACCCGCATTTCCGATCCCGCCGAACTGGACCGGCTGCACCGTTTTCTGGACGACCTGGCAGTACTCATCACCCGCGACTTTGACGGCTCCCTCAAGGCCGAACATGGCACGGGCCGGGCCATCGCCCCCTACGTCCGCATGGAATGGGGAGACAAGGCCTACGGCGTGATGCAGGACATCAAGGCCCTGCTTGATCCGCACGGGATTTTGAATCCCGGCGTCATGTTCGACGAAAATCCCCATTCCCATCTCCAGGGCCTCAAGCTGCCCCAGACCAGCCATGCACGGGTCGACATGTGCGTGGACTGCGGATTCTGCGAGCCGGTCTGCCCCTCGCGGCACATCGCCTTCACCCCCCGCCAGCGCATTGCTGCCTGGCGCGAAATTTGTCGCCTGGAAGCACTGGGGGAGATCGAAATCGCCCGCACCTGGCGAAAGGCCTTCACCGACCTGGGCGAATCAACCTGCGCCACGGACGGCCTGTGCACCACGCGTTGCCCCCTGGGCATTGACGTGGCCTCCTTTGTCCGCGACCTGCGCCACGACCAGAGCGGCCCAGTGGCCCGCAGTGCGGCCCAGACCGTGGCTGACCATTTCGCCACCACCACCGCTCTGGCCCGGACCATTCTGGGTGCAGCCGACCTGGGTCGCGCGGTTTTTGGAAGCGAGCGGCTGGAAAACATCAGCCGCATCATGACCGGCATGAGCCGGGGCCGCCTGCCCCAGTGGCATCCATCCCTGCCCGGACCGACCCGCGCCCTGCCCTGGTGCAAACCGGCCCGACCCGGACAAGACGAAGTTGTCTACCTGCCGTCCTGCGCCGCCAGGACCATGCAAAGCCAAACCAGGGACGCCCTGCCCGTGGTCACGACCCGCGTCCTGGAACGGGCCGGGTTCGCGGTGCGCATTCCGGATCGGATCGAAAATTTATGCTGCGGCAAGGCCTTTGAGACCAAAGGGCTCTATGCCCAGGCCGAGCAAAAATTGCGTGAACTGGAGCGGGCCTTGCGCCTGGCCTCGGACCACGGCCGCCTGCCCATCCTCTGCGAGACCAGCCCATGTCTGGCCCGGATGAAGAAGGAAATCCAAGGACTTGCCCTGTACGAACCCACCGGGTTCGCTCTGGAATTTCTGCTGCCCAGGCTGCACATCATCCCGGTTGATCGAACCGTGGCCGTGCATGCGACCTGCTCCACCCGGCTCATGAATCTGACCGGTTCCCTGCTCGACCTGACCCGGCGCATGGCCGCCAACGTGATCGAGCCTGTAGGCATTCTGTGCTGCGGCTTTTCCGGCGACAAAGGACTGCATCGCCCCGAGCTGAACGCCTCGGCCCTGGAGGATCTGGCCCGGCAGGTGGCCGGATGCACGGAAGGCTACTCCACCTCCGTGACCTGCGAGATCGGCCTGACCCGCCATGGCCGGATTCCATA
>CAZYZA010000070.1:0-17060 GCA_964651415.1 uncultured Desulfovibrionaceae bacterium | reverse complement strand
ACTCCACCTCCGTGACCTGCGAGATCGGCCTGACCCGCCATGGCCGGATTCCATATCATAATATCATGTATCTACTCGACGAATGCTCGCACAAGAGTTCCCAGTGAACCCGTGTGTTGATCCGGGGCAAGGCGGCCAAACCATGCCCGGAAGGCATCAACCCCGGACTCTCCCTGCGTACCCACTGGCCGCCACTTCTCCTCCGCTGGTCGATAGGACATTGACGCGGCCCAAATGAGGGGTCACGGTCCCGGCACATTTATCCCATCACCGGAGCCTACCATGCTCAACACCCTGGCCGCACGCATCGAGCGGCATTTTCTGACCCTGGCCGTGGGGTTTTCCCTGCTGGCCCTCATGCACCCGCCCCTTTTCGCCTGGATCAGACCTCATATCTCCATCGGCCTGGGCATCATCATGTTCGGCATGGGGCTGACCCTGGAATTCGGCGATTTTGCCCGCGTCGTTCGGCAGTGGCGTCTGGCCGGTCTGGGTGTGGCCCTGCAATACCTGCTCATGCCGCTTTGCGCCTGGACAGTGTGCCTGGTCCTTAATCTGCCGCCGGAAGCGGCTCTGGGAGTCATTCTCGTTGGCTGCTGCCCCTCGGGCACGGCCTCCAACGTCATCGCCTATTTTGCCAAGGCCGACGTACCCCTGTCCGTGGTCATGACCCTGGCTTCGACCCTGATTGCCCCCCTGGCCACGCCCCTGCTGGTCGAGTTGCTGGCCGGGGAACGGGTGGCCGTGGATTTCTGGGCCATGGTCCGGTCCGTGTTCTGGATCGTGGTCTTTCCTCTCCTCGACGGCCTGATCCTGCGCCACCTGCTGCGCGAACGCTTAAAACCGTTGATCCGGATTTTCCCGTCCATTTCGGTCCTGACCATCTCAGCCGTCATCGCCTGCGTGGTCGCCCTCAATCAGACCACCATCCTGGCCTTTCCGGCCCTGGTCATGCTGGCCGTCATCCTGCACAACGGACTGGGCTTCTTGAGTGGATTCTGGGCGGCGCGAGGGCTCAAGGCCCGGACCGTTACGGCCAGGACCATTTCCATCGAAGTCGGCATGCAGAATTCCGGACTGGCCGTGGCCCTGGCCGGGGCTTTTTTCGGCCCGGCCGCGGCCCTGCCCGCAGCCCTGTTCAGCCTGTGGCAGAATCTGGCCGGAGTGACTCTGGCCAAAATATGGACGCGAAAGGATAGACAAAATTGAAATGACCGTGCTGTCCAAAGGCCCAAAGTCACCCGAAATATAAATGTAACTATTTGAAATTTTATATTTCAAATTTCGGGTTCAAGACGATTTCAGGCTTATGGCAGGATGGTCGGAAATGGGAATGGTCACGACAGGGCGGTGACACCAACAGACAGAAACTCAAAGAAAAAGATCGATTGCGAAGGTGCAGTGGCTCCCGGCGGCCCAGGTGTCCGGAGTGATCAGGGGAAAATCTGTACCGGCGAGACCTCAGACCCGGATGGAAGTGACTCCCCTGGCTCCGGCCTGCAATCGGCCGAGGATGTCCAGCACGCGCTGGTCCTGGGCCGCGCCCCGGCTGTCGCCGTCCTGGTTGTGCCGGGCCAGCCGGGCTTGAAATTCCGCCACCCAGTCCACTTGGCCACTGGCGTCCGGGGTGGTCAGCAGGCCGGTTGATCCGGCAAAGCTCGGATCAAAACTCAGGGTCGCGTGATCGGACAGGCTGATCAGTCCGTTGTCGTACAGCATCGAGGATACCTTGGCCAAATCATCCTGAGTCATGGACCGCACGTCCACAGCCTGTCCGACCTGATGCCAGATGGATTCCTGCACCTGCCCTGTCTGGCGGGTCTGCGCTTCCGGACTGGGCTGTCGGGCATGGTCGGCCAGGGCCGAGATCACGGAAAATGCGGTTTTGGCGATGCCGAGGGCGGCAAGGGGGGCGATGGTCATGGCTACCTCCGGAAAAATCTTCCTGTCTGTCGAGATAAAGCAGGAACCGTTCCGGAACATCTGCCCGGCCGGATTGTAAGACATGAATAATGAACTCTTACGGCGTAATGCTTGGATCTTTGCCCTTTTTCCGATATGTGGAATACATGAGTTCACTGTCGGACAGGCAAGACGTGGTTCTCAACACCAAACTGAATTCCACATAAAGCGGGAGCATGGATTTTGCCAGGAAAACCAAGCCGTTCGGCCCTCGTCGTTTCGATCTGCCTGCTGGCGTCCTGCCTTTTCCTGGTCAATCCGGCCCGGGCAAATCCAATTCCGGCCGGGTTGGATCAATCCGAAAGCGGGACCACCGAACGTCTGGTGATCCGCAGCGATCACGATTACCCCCCTTACGAATTTCTGGACAACGGCATTCCCTCGGGCTTCAACGTCGACCTGATTCGCGCCCTGGCCGAAATCATGAGTCTTGATATCCGCATTGATCTCGGACCGTGGAGCGAGGTCCGCGCCCAACTGGAACGGGGTGAAATCCATGCCTTGGCCGGAATGTTCTATTCTCCCGAACGTGACCGTCTGGTTGATTTCTCCAAACCCCACCTGCTCGTTTCCCACTCGTTGTTTGTGCGCACTGATTCGGACATCACCGGCCTGGACGATCTTTCCGACAAGGAAATACTGGTCCAGCACGGCGACGTCATGGACGACTACGCCACAGATGTCTTTCCCCGGGCAAAGATCGTCCGGGTCAGTACCCAGAACGAAGCCCTGCGCCTGCTGGCGGCGGGCAAGCATGACGCGGCCCTGCTCGGCAAACTGCAGAACCTGTATCTGCTCAAAAAAACCGGCATCACCAATATCATGACCGTCGGCCCGCCCCTGAATCCCCTCAGCTATTGCATTGCCGTGCGTGAAGGGGATCACGCCCTCAAGCAGAAGTTTGACGAGGGCCTGGCTATCCTCAAAGCTTCAGGCAAATACGACGAAATCTACGACCGCTGGTTCGGCGTCTACGAACGGGAGGCCGCCTATCCGCTGCTGCGACGGATTGCCATGCTTGTCGCCGCTCCGGTGGCCGCCCTGGTTGGCGTGCTGTTCGCCACATCCTGGTTGTTACGCCGCCAGGTCCGGCTGAAAACCACGGCCCTTGCCCAGGAACTGGAAAACGCCCACCGCATGGAGGCCTCGCTGTCCAAGGCAAAAGCCGAGGCCGAAGCCGCCAACCAGGCCAAGTCGGAGTTTCTGGCCAACATGAGCCATGAAATCCGTACGCCCATCAACGGAGTCATGGGCATGCTGCAGGTCCTGCAGGCCACGAATCTCAACCCGAGTCAGCGCGAATACACAGCCTTCGCCATCCAGGCCTGCGACAGGCTTGGCCGTTTATTGACCGATATCCTCGACTTGTCGCGGGTCGAGGCCGGCAAGCTCAGCCTCTATCCCGGCCCCATCAATCTGGCCGATCTTTTCCGCCAGACCAGAGAACTGCTTTCGCCCATTACCAGAGAAAAAGACCTGGATCTGCGCTTTGAACTGGACCCGGCCATCCCCACGCATCTGACAGGAGACGGGGCCCGTTTGCAGCAGGTGCTGACGAATCTGGTCGGCAACGCCGTGAAATTCACCCATACCGGCAGCGTCAGCGTTGAGGCGTTCCTGCTGCAGGAAACCCGCGACGGCCGACAGCGGATTCTTTTTTCCGTGGTCGATACGGGCATCGGCATCCCCGATGACAAGTTGAACAGACTGTTCAAGCCTTTTTCCCAGGTCAAAGAAGGCTACACGCGGGATTTCCAGGGGGCTGGGCTTGGGCTCTCCATCTGTAAACGACTGGTCAGTCTGATGGAGGGCGGAATCTCCATTATCAGCGAGCCCGGCGCAGGCACGACCGTCTGCTTTACGGCAGTCTTCGGTGTCGGTGAAGTGCGGACCGAGGACGAAGACGAACCACCGGCGACGTCGACCGAGGTGCTCGACGGCTTGCGCGTCCTGTTGGCCGAAGACGACCTGGTCAGCAGTGTGGCCACGGCCAGCCTGCTCCAGCGGCACGGCGCATCGGTCACGCGGGTCGAGGACGGCAATCAGGCCTTGCACGCCCTGCAGCGCGACACGTTCGACGTCGTGCTCATGGACGTGCAGATGCCGGTCATGGACGGAGTCGAGGCCACGCGCAACATCCGCAGCGGTCTGGCCGGACCGGCGAACATACCGATCATCGCCCTGACCGCGTACGTCATGGCCGGAGACAAGGAACTGTTTCTGGAAGCAGGCATGGACGGCTACGTCGGCAAGCCCGTGGGACTGGTCCAACTGACCCAGGCCATTGCCTCTGCCGTGAAATTTTCCGACCGCCGCAGCCATTGATCGAGGATACCGTCCCAAAAAGGAAGCAATCCATGACGCGTCACCCTAACCGGTGGAAATTTCTGCTACTGGGCACGATCCTCGTCGCCGGCCTCATCTGCGTCTGGTGGCTGACCGAGCGGACCGACCGCGAAATGCGCGCGGACCTGCTCGCCACGACACGCCTGCTCGCGGAAGCCGTGAATATCGAACGCGTCAAGGGCCTGAGCGGCACCACGGACGACCTCGTCCGGCCCGAATATCAGCGCCTCAAAAAGCAGCTCGCGGCTGTTCGCGCCGCCAATCCGCAGTACCGTTTCGTCTACCTCATGGGCCGCACCCCGGATGGCGAGGTATTCTTTTATGTCGACAGCGAACCGGCCGGTTCAGAGGATGAATCGCCGGCCGGACAAGTTTACGAAGAGGTCACCCCCGACGAGCTGAGGATCTTTGACACCCGATCTCCCCTGGCCACGGGGCCGTTCACGAACCGCTGGGGCACCTGGATCACGGCGCAGGTCCCGTTGTCCGATCCGAAAACCGACCAACTCATCGCCGTGCTGGGCGTGGACATCAACGCCCACGACTGGAAATGGACCGTGGCCGTCCAGGCCGCTCTGCCGACAACGCTGGCCATGCTCGCGCTGCTGACCATAACCCTCGGCGGCTCATTCCTTCTTTCCCGTCGCGCCCAGAGCGAAACGCCACCCTTCCGGGCCAGATATCTGGAAGCGTTGCTGACCATCTCGACCGGCCTCGTCCTGACCGGCTTTGTCGCCTGGCAGGCCCAGACCGAAGCCGACAGGCACCGGCTTCGCGCATTCCGCCACCAGGCCGAACCCCGGACCGCGGCCCTGGCCGACACCCTCCACGATCTGCGCGATGTGGAGCTTGAAGGGCTGGCGCAATTCTACCAAAGCAGCGACCATGTCTCGGCCGCGGAATTCCGGCAGTTCACGGCCCACTTGACGCGCAATCCGGCCGTACTGGCCTGGGAATGGGTTCCGGCCGTTCCGGCGTCCACCAGGGATGATTTCGAACAAGCGGCCCGGTCCGAGGGCCTCGACACCTTCCGCATCTGGCAACAGGCTCCTGACGGCAGCCCCACGCCGGCAACAGGACGCGACACGTATTTTCCGGTGTTCCGGGTGGCGCCGGAAGCCGGCAACGAAGCCGCCATGGGTTTTGATCTCGGTTCGGAACCGGTGCGCCGCGCGGCCATCGAAGAAGCCCTGCGGACCGGCCTGATCACCGCCACCGAACCGGTGACGTTGGTCCAGGAGGGCGGCAACCGGCAAGGCATGCTGGTCTTCCGGCCAGTCTTTGCCGACAAGGACAGAACGCTCGGTCTGGCTGTGGCCGTGCTGCGGCTGGAAAGCGTCCTGGCCGTGACGGGCCGCGACGCCATGATGAACACGACGCTGCTTCTGGGCCGGGAAGACGCACCGCCCGAGCCGATCGCCTATTCCGCCGCGCACGATCATCCGGAAAGCACGACTATCGTCATGAGCAGGCCCGTATTCTGTTTCGGCCGGACATTCATCATTGCGGCCCATGCCAGACCGACGTTTCTGACCATGCAACCCACACAGGCCAGCCTGGGCGTCGGGCTGAGCGGTCTGGCGCTGACCCTGGCCCTTGCCACGGCCATATCCGTCCTGCAGCGCCGTCGGCAGCTCCTGGAAACCCTGGTGCGGGAGCGGACCGCCGCGTTGCGCGCAAGCGAGGCCCATCTTTCAGCCACGTTGCGGTCCATCGGCGACGGAGTCATTGTCTGCGACCGCAACGGCCGGGTGGACAGCCTCAACCACGTCGCCGAACTCCTGACCGGCTGGACCACGAACGAGGCCGGGGGACTGTCCCTGGAAGAGGTCTATCAGATCATGCATGCCCGGACCCGGACAACGGCGGACAGCCCGGTCCGGAAAATTCTGCACGGCACCTTCCCCTCTGAACCGACGAACCACATCACGCTGGTGGCCAAAAATGGTGAACAACGCGAGATCGCCCAATCCTGCGCGCCAATTCTGGACAGTTCCGGGGAGATGACCGGAGCGGTCCTGGTTTTCCGCGACGTGACCGAGGACTCCCGCCATCGTGAAGCACTACAGGAGAGCGACGACCGTTTCCGCCGCATTTTCACCGATTCCCCGGATGCGTGCCTGATCATTGTCGATGGGGTCATCGCCGACTGCAACCTGGCGGCTGAAAAAATGCTTCGCGGCGAAAGATCCCGAATCATCGGCACTGAACCAGGCATGCTTTCCCCGGAACACCAGCCGGACGGACAACTTTCCGCCATGGCTGCGCAGGACAAAATTTCCAACGCATTTCAGGACGGAGGAGCAACGTTTGAATGGCAACACAGACGCCTGGACGGCGAGCTCTTCTGGGTCGAGGTCTGTCTCGCCGCGACAACATTGCGCGGACAGACAAGCCTGCTGGCGGTCTGGCGCGACATTTCCAGACGCAAGGCCGCCGAAGCCTCGCTTCTGCATCAGAAGGCACATTTCGAGTCCCTGTTCACCAATACCAACGACGCCATGGTCTTTTTCGACACACAACACCGTATCACCCATGTCAACGCCGTTTTCAGCGCCATCTTCGGATACAGCCGGGACGAAATTCTGGGACGCGACATCAACACCGTGGTCGATCCGCAGCGACAGGCCCACGAGTACGGATCACCCCGGATTCTGCGCGGCGAACAGATCGAAATGGACACCGTGCGCTACACCAAGGACGGACGACCCAAAAACGTGCTGATCAAAGGCGGCCCGGTGCGCAAAGAAGGCCAAATCGTGGGCGGGTTCGCCATCTACGTGGACATCACCAGCCGCAAGACTGCGGAAAAACAACTCCGTTTTCTGGGAGCCATTACGGAAAACATGTCCGACTCCATGATGACCACGGACACGCAATCCGCCATCACCTATGTCAACAAAGCGGCCGAAAGCCTTTACGGATACGCCATTGACGAGCTGCTGGGCAAGAAACCCGACATCCTGAACGCCGAACCCCTGGCCGAAGCCATCCAGCGTGAAATCTACGCTACGCTGGCCGTGGGACGCAGCTACCAGGGTCAATCCCTGAACAGACGCAAGGACGGCTCCACCTTTGTCTGCGAGTACAAGATTTTCCCGTTGTTTGACGACAAGGGTCAGGCATACGCCTATGTCGGCATCCAGCGCGATGTCACGGAGCGCAAACTGGCCGAAGACAAGCTCCATCAGTTCGCCACGCAGATGGAAATGAAGAACATGGAACTGGACGCGGCCCTGGCCAGGGCCGAGGCCGCCACCACGGCCAAAAGCGAATTCCTGGCCAACATGAGCCATGAGATCCGCACGCCCATGAACGGCATCATCGGCATGACCGGGCTGCTCCTCGACATGGACCTGAGCGAAACCCAGCGCCGCTATGCCGAGATCGTGCGCAGCAGCGCCGAGGCCCTGCTCGGCCTGGTCAACGACATCCTCGATTTCTCCAAAATCGAATCCGGAAAATTGGAGCTGGAGTCTTTGGACTTTGAACTGCGCCCCATGCTCGACACCTTCACGGCCATGATGGCCCTGAAGGCCGAGGAAAAAGGACTGGAGTTCATCTGCGCCGCGGACTCGGACGTTCCGGACCGTCTCAGCGGCGATCCCGGCCGACTCCGGCAGATTCTGACCAACCTTGCCGGCAACGCCATCAAGTTCACCGAACGCGGCGAGGTGGTGGTCAAAGTCGGCCTGGGCCGGGGAACAACCCACGGGGAACGCACGACCCAAGACCCCGTCAACGGCCGGGGATTGACCATCTTCCTGCACGACGACGCCCTGACCCGGCAGCCAGGGCAGCCCCACGATGCACGGCATTCGACGGACAGAGGTCGCGTCTCTGCCGATGCGGACCAACACATGGTCGAACTGTGCTTTTCCGTACGCGACACCGGCATCGGCATTCCCGCCGACAAGATTGGCAGCCTCTTCCAAAGCTTCACCCAGGTCGACGCGTCCATCAGCCGAAAATTCGGCGGCACGGGACTGGGGTTGGCCATTTCCAAACAGCTGGCGGAGATGATGGATGGAGAAATCGGAGTGGAAAGCACCGAAGGGCAAGGTTCCACCTTCTGGTTCACGGCCCGGATCAAACTGCCGGACGCCGGAGCGGCCGCCGCCTCCCCGCCCACGCTTTTGCGTGGCGTGCGGACCCTGGTCGTGGACGACAACACCACGAACCGGGAAATCCTGCTGGCCCGGTTCGTGGATTGGGGCATGCGGGCGGACGAAGCTCCGGACGGGCCAACGGCCCTGAGCCTGCTCCATGCGGCCCAAAACGGAGGAGACCCGTACCGGCTGGCCGTCCTGGATATCCAGATGCCGGGAATGAGCGGACAGACACTGGGTCAAACTATTCAGGCCGATCCCCTGTTACGACCGCTGCGCACGGTGGCCATGACCAGCATGGCCAGGCAAGAGGACCTCCGACAGCTCAAAACGGCAGGATTTGCCGCCAGATTGACCAAGCCGGTGCTGCACGGCGAGCTCCTCGACTGCCTGACCATGGTCATGGCCGAAGACGACCGGAATCTGATCGACCACCACGCAACGCAGGAAGCCCTGCCCCGCTTCGCCACGCGCAAAGTCCGCATCCTGCTGGCCGAAGACAATGTCACCAATCAACAGGTGGCGCTCGGCATCCTGAAAAAGCTGGGACTGACCGCCGATGCCGTGGCCAATGGCCGCGAAGCCATCGAGGCGCTCAGAACCCTGCCCTACGACCTGGTGCTCATGGACGTGCAGATGCCCGAGATGGACGGCCTGGAAGCGACCCGACACATCCGCAGCCCCGACGGGGATGTTGCCAACCGACGCATCCCCATCATCGCCATGACCGCCCACGCCATGCAGGGCGACAGGAACAAATGCCTGCAAGCGGGCATGAACGATTTTGTCCCCAAACCCGTTTCCCCGCAGATCCTGGCCGAAGCCCTGGAAAAATGGCTGCCCATGGCCCGACCGGAAGACGGCGGCCTGAATGCGGACGCAGCTCGTCCGGCAGTCCCGCAGGATCAGCACGGGACACTGGCCGTCTTCGACCGCACCGCCATGTTGGAGCGGTTGATGGGCGATGAAAATCTGGTCCTGGAAATCATTTCGGACTTCCTGCTGGACATGCCCCGCCAGCTGGAAGCCCTGCGGCATTTTCTGGAAAACGCGGATCCGGCCGCAGCCCTGCTCCAACTCCATACCATCAAGGGAGTCGCGGCCAACGTGGGCGCAGAGGCAATGCGCACTCTGGCCGCCAAGCTGGAAGATACGGCCAAACGTGGAAACCTTGAAGCCGTGACGGACCGGCTGGATGAACTGGACGCGGCATTCGCCACCTTGAGTGAAGCCATGCGTCCGGACAATGTCTGAACCCCCTGCGGCCATCTGACCTTGCTGCAATAAAGCTCAAAAACACCCGAAAAATCACTGCAACTGCTTGAAATTTCAAATTTCAAATTTCAAATTTGAGATCTCAGATCTCAGATCTCAAATTGAAGACGATTTCAGACTTTATGCAGCATGGTCAACGGCCATGCGTCAGCTTGGGTTGCAGATAAAACATCGCCGCAGCGTCCCCTGCCCCGTGCTGTCCCGTCCGGTCTTGACACCCCCATGCCTCTGGGCCAGGACGACGCGGACGCGGAGGTAGAATGAAGATTGTCGATCTGGGGCTGATCAGCCACGAAAAAGCCCTGAACATCCAGCTGGAGCGAGTTGAGCAGGTGGCCGGCGGAGAGGAGAACACCCTCTACCTGCTGGAACATCCACCGGTCATCACTGTCGGCCGCAACAGCGGCTGGAACCATCTGCTGGTGGACGAAAGCGTCCTGGCCGCCGAGGGCATCGCACTGTCCCGGACCAGCCGGGGCGGCGACATCACCTGCCATTATCCCGGTCAGCTGGTGGCCTATCCGGTCTTTCGCGTCGCGTCCCGGCCCGGGGGCATGCGCGGATTTTTCACCGATCTGGAGGAGGTCGTCATCCGCACCCTGCGTGACTTCGGCCTGCAGGGCGAGCGGGTTGAGGGCCGACCCGGCGTCTGGATCGGCCAGGGCAAAATCGCCTCCATCGGCATCGGCATGCGCCGCTGGACCTCCTACCACGGCCTGTCTCTGAACGTGGCCCGGGACATGACCCTGTTCCGGCGCATCACCCTCTGCGGACTGAGCGGAGCCCGGCCCACATCCATCCATCACGAACTGGATGACGACTCCATCACCATGCAGGAGGTCAAGGATGTCTGCGTCCGGGAATTTTGCGCCGTATTTGACCACCCTGTCATGGATCCACTCCAGCCCGAGTCCTGATCGCATTTTCCGGAACAAACCTCCTGGTCAATGAGCAATGGCTGCACACAGCCTGTCGCAATGCCCCATCCAAGCATGCCTGGACGCTTGCGCCCGCCTTGCACTGCTGACGAAAATCGCACTCGGATGCATCTGACGCCGACAAGCGCCACCCTCACAATTCGTGAAAAAGCACTTTGAATAATCCGCCGAAATCTGGCAAAACCGATGCATGGCTACCGGGGCGGTCACATGGAGTTCACGCTTTTTGAGCGTATGCAAGAGCAGCTTCAAGAACAGCTGCGTCTTGTTTGCCCTGCTCCTGGCCTTACTGCCCGCTTTTTTCCCGGCCGAATCGACCGCTTCTCCCAGCCCGCCCGCTGAAAACGTCCTGACCCCGACGAATGCGCTTGATCCGGACAGCCCCCCTTCCATCCGGGACAACCATACGGCGCTTCCGGCGCTTGGAATGGGAAGCGCCGCCGCGCTGCTTGTGCTGACCATTGCCCTGATCGTCGTCAACCGTCGCCAGCAATCGGCGCTGGCCCGGTTACGGCAGACCGAAGAAAGTCTGCGGGAGAGCGAGGAACGTCACCGTCGGCTGTTCGAAACCATGGCCCAGGGCGTGATCTATCAGGACGCCGACGGAGCCATCACCTTCGCCAACCCGGCCGCAGAAAGGATTCTGGGCCTGACCATGGACCAGATGCGCGGCAAGACCTCCATGGACCCGCGCTGGAAAATGATCCGGCCCGACGGCAGCGAAGTGACCGGAACCGAGCATCCGGCCATGATCGCGCTGCGCACCGGGGAAACCGTCGGACCGTTGGTCCGGGGTGTGTTCCATGCGGAAAAGCACGCCTATGTCTGGCTATCCATCACGGCCATCCCGCTCTATCGTCCGGACCAACCTGAACCGTACGAGGCCTATGCCACCTTCACGGACATCACGCGGCCCAAAGTCCTGAGCGACCAACTGGAAGAACGCGCCGGCGTCCTGGAGCAACGCCAGGCCGAATTGGAAACATTCCGGGACGCGGCCGTGGGTCGCGAACTGGAAATGATCGCGCTCAAGCGCCGCATCAATGACCTGTCGCGGCAACTTGGGCAGCCTGAACCCTTTGACCTGAGCTTTGCAGATGCCCTCGGAGAGGACCAACTGTCATGACCCATTCCCCCGGCCAGCGACCTGGAGTCCCCTTGCGCGTCTTTCTTTCGGGACTGATCCTTTTGTCCCTGCTGCCCCTGTTGCTGATGGGCGCGTGGTTGGCGTGGGACAGCCAGCGCTCGGCCCTGGCCGTCCAGGAAGAGAGCGCCCGACGCCTGGCAAGCAATTTCATGACCGCAATGGACGAATACCTGGATGCCCGCATGCGTTCCCTGGACCTGCTGGCCGCCACGCCCATGCTGGACGATCCGGAGCGGTGGCCGGAATTCTACGAACTGGCCCAATCCTTCCAGCGCCGGTTCGACGGTCATGTCATTGTCGCCAGCTCTGACGAGCCGATGCAGATGCTGCTCAATACCCGTGCACCTGTGGACGCCAATCTCCCGTTGCTCCCCCGGCCCAAAGGGCAGGACGCCGGCCCAACTGCCGCGGCAACTGGGAAACCCGTTGTAGGAGACGTTGTGGTCGGACCAGTGGCGAACGAACCGCTGATCGCCTTGGCCATGCCTGTGCTGAGACAGGACCGGGTCGCCTTTGTGCTGCTCAGTACCTTCACGACCCGCCTGCTCCAGGAGCGTGCGGATCAGTTTGTTCTGCCCTCGGAGTGGACCATGCACCTGCGTGACGGTTCCGGAAACAGCATTGCCCGGCGAGGGCCTCCGGACTCCGGCACTGATCAGGGCGGCCCGCCTCCAAGTCGGTTTGTGGCTCATTCCGCTGTCGGCCCCTGGCTCGTCGAGGTCGAGATTCCGCACAACGTCTGGTTGTCTTTGCGCCTCCAGGCGGGCATTCCCATTCTCTTTGGCGTGCTGGCCACCACCTTTTTCGGCATGGTGGGCGCCAAGCTGGCCGGAAACCGCTTGCAGCGGGCCGTGGCCTCACTGGTCGGACCGCCCTCAGCCAAACCGGCGGCGAGAATCGCCGAGATCGAGGAAGCGCGGGGGGTGCTTGCCTCCACCCAGGCGGACTTGACCCACAGCGAGCTGTATTTCAGACGATTGTTCGAAAACGCCCCGGCCGCCATGGCCCTTTCAAATCAGCAGGGCGACATTCTCAACCGCAATGCCCGCTTTGACGAGCTGACAGGTTACTCGGCGACCGAAACGCCCACCTGGAATGACTGGTGGTCCCGGGTCAGTCCTGAATCCGATCTGCACACCCGGATCATGGCTGATTGGGAGACGATGATCGCCCACCTCGAATCCTCACCGGTCGAGCAGCACATCCGCCGCAAGGATGGCACGCAACGCATTGTCCAGATCTTTTCCGCACGCTTCAACAATGGCCTGCTGTCAAGTTTCCTCGACGTCACGGACCTGCGCCATGCGCAGAGCGAACTGCGCACGCGCCACGAAGCAAAGCTGGAACAACAGGCCGCGATGCGAGCCGCCCTGCTCAACCAGATGCAGGATGCCGATACGGCCCGCAAACAGGCCGAAGCGGCCCTGGAAGCCCTGCGGGCAAACCATGCCAAGCTGCAGAAAGTCCTGGACGTCCAGACAGTGGGCGTCATGTTCTGGGACCTGACAACCGGCGTCATGACGGATGCCAACGATACGTTTTTCAGATTAATGGGTTACAGCCGCGATGACCTGGAAAACCGTCACCTGACTTGGCAGACACTGACTCCTCCCGAATTTTACGATGTCAGTCTGGCGGAAGTTGAGAAATTCCGCGCCACCGGTCGCGTCGGGCCGTATGAAAAAGAGTATTTGCGCAAGGATGGAACACGGCTCTGGCTGGTCTTTGCCGGCAGCGCCCTGAGCGAAAATACCTGCGTGGAATTCTGCGTGGACATTTCCGACCGCAAAAAAGTCGAGGCCTCGCTGCACGCCACCAACCAACGACTTGCGGCCTTCCTGCGGGTCAGCCAGGCCATTTCCTCCTCGTTTGAACGGCAAGCGGTCATGCAGTTGCTGGTGGACAACGCGGTCCAGGCCATGAATCTGACCAACGGGGCGATTTACCTGCGGGAAAACGACATCATCCGCCTAGCCGCCGCAAGCCCCGCTTTGCCCGAAGATTTTCCCGAACACTACCGTCGGGCCTCTCTTCACGACCATCCTCATATCGCCCGGACCCTGAGCTCAGGAGGTCCCATCGTCATGCCCGATGCCGCTGTGGCCACTCTCTCCCCACAGGAAGCGGACATCACGCAAACCCTCGGGCTTCAATCGCTTCTTTACCTGCCCGTCGTCCTGCAGGACCACCCTGTTGCCGTGCTGATCCTGGCCGATGCGACAAAAACTCGCACCTTTCATGAGGAGGCAATATCCCTTCTCCAAGGATTTGCTCATCAGGCCGCCCACGTCATGGAAAATATCCGCCTCTACGAGGACGTCCGGCATCATGCGGTGCAGCTGGAGCAGGAGATCGGCCAGCGTCAGGCAGCCGAAGAAGCACTCCGCCGCCTCAATCTGGAACTGGAAGAACGTGTGCGTCAGCGCACCCTGGAGCTGGAAGAAGCCAACAAGCAACTGGAAGCCTTCAGCTATTCCGTGTCTCATGACCTGCGCGCCCCGTTGCGGGGGGTGGCCGGGCTGACCCGCATCCTGCTCGACAAGCATGGGGCCGGGCTGTCCGAAGAAGGCCGGAAGCTGTGCGCCATGATCTCTGACAATGCCGCGTCCATGGGCAAACTGATCGACGACCTGCTTGAGTTCTCCCGAACCGGGCGTAAAATCCTGCAGACCTCGTTCATTGATATGACGGCCATGGCTCAGACGGTTGTCAAAGACTTGGTAGCGATCGAAGGCGCGGAACGGGTGGTTTTTCAGGTCGAAGAGCTGCCTCCGGCCGTGGCCGACCCGAATCTGATCCGCCATGTATGGACAAATCTGCTGGCCAATGCGGTAAAATTTTCGTCCAAAAAGGACAGTCCCGTGGTGCAGATCGGGTCCAGTCGGAACGAAGATGGTCATGTCGTCTACCATGTCCGGGACAACGGCGCAGGGTTCAGCATGAGTTACGCCCACAAGCTTTTCGGCATGTTCACCCGCCTGCACCCCGCCCGCGACTTTGAAGGCACCGGCGTAGGCCTGGCCATTGTCCGCCAGATCGTGATCCGCCATGGCGGGCGAGTCTGGGCCCAGGGCGAACCGGACCAGGGGGCGGTTTTTTCCTTCACCCTTGGCGGAGGGCAATACGAATAATGGACTATTGGAAAGCACGACCATGAAGGCCGGACACAACAGCCGGGCGCTGGTCACGCGACGGACAACATTCGTTTGATTTCAGTATATTATGAATTTTCAGACTATGACAGGGGTTGCCATGCCTGAACAGACAAAGGTTTTGATTGTCGAGGACTCGCCCACGGACGCCTTGCTGCAGGAACACGAAGTGCGGGAAGTTCTGCCGGCTTCCACGTTTCTGGTTGTGGAGACCGCCCCGGATTTCCTGGCGGCTCTGGAGTCGTTTCAGCCGGATCTGATTCTGTCGGACTACACCATGCCACAATTCGACGGGCTGACCGCGCTCAAGCTGGCCTTGGAGCACGCTCCGGAAACGCCGTTTCTGATCATCACCGGTTCCATCAACGAGGAAACCGCCGTCAACTGCATGAAAGCCGGGGCCTGGGATTATATCCTCAAGGAACGGATCATCCGTCTGGGACCGGCCGCGCTGGCCGCTTTAAAAAGAGGCCTGGAGCGACGAGAGAAACGGGCAGCCATTGAAGCCCTGGAGCAGAGTGAGACGCTCTTTCGCAATCTTTTTGAGCAGCATGCCGCGATCAAATTGCTGATTGATCCGGAAAGTGCGTCCATCGTGGACGCCAATCCGGCGGCAGCGGAATTTTATGGGTGGCCCTTGGAAGAGCTCAAGACAAAAAACGTTGCTGACATCAACATTCTCCCCAGGGAGCAGATTCTCTCGAAGATGCGGAAAGCCAGCGCGGCCAAATGCGTTCGGTTCGAGGTTCGGCATCGTCTTGCTGACGGCACCATGCGCGACGTGGAAGTGTTCAGCAGTCCCGTCAAAACGGGAGATAAAATTCTCCTGCATTCCATTTGCACGACATCACCAGCCGCAAGGTGGCCGAGCGGTCCCTGGTCGCGGCCAAGATACAGGCTGAAGCGGCCAATATCGCCAAGTCCGAATTCCTGGCCAACATGAGCCACGAACTGCGCACGCCCTTCAATGGAATCATGGGCATGATGCAGCTTCTGCAGACCACAGACCTGAGCCAGGAGCAGGAAGAGTTTGTGACTGCCGCGATTGAGTCTTCGCAACGCTTCACCCGGCTGCTCTCGGATATTCTGGACATTTCAAGCTTTGAGGCCGGCCAGGCAGCTCTGACCATTGCCGAATTCAACCCCGCTGAAGCAACAGAATCCGTCACCGCTCTTTTTGCCCTTCGCGCCAGAGAAAAAGGCCTCAAGCTGCAGCTGTCCATTGATCCGGCCATCCCGCGCAATCTTCTGGGGGATGCGGTGCGGGTCAAGCAGATTCTGTTCAATCTGCTGGGCAACGCGCTGAAATTCACGGACAAAGGTTCGGTGCTGGTCAATCTGACCCCCCTGTCTGCGGCCAAGGGCGGCGATCTGCGCATCATGTTTTCAGTCGCCGACACCGGCATCGGCATCCCGCCCGACAAGTTGCGCATCCTGTTCAAACCTTTTGTGCAGGTGGACGGCTCCCACACCCGAGCCTACCAGGGCGCCGGCTTGGGCCTGTCCATCGTCAAACGCCTGACTGAAATGATGAATGGCAATGGATGCGTGGAAACCGATGTCGGAGAGGGAACCACCATTTACGTTACTCTGCCGTTTACCCGGCCAAGCACGGACACAGCCAATATCCAGGCCCCTATGGCGGTGCGATCAAAACCGGGAGAGCGCCTGAATATCCTCCTGGCGGAAGATGACGCCGTGAACCAAATGTTCATGAGCCGCCTTTTGAAAAAATTCGGCCATGACGTGACTGTCGCCGCCAATGGGCAGGAAACCCTGGAGCTTTATCTGGCCGGAGATTTCGATTGCATCCTGATGGACATCCAGATGCCGGTCATGACCGGGGTGGAAGCGACACGGGAGATCAGAATTCTGGAAAGGGAAACACGGATTTCCGGTCGCGCAGGCCACCAGCCCCACATCCCCATCATCGCTGTGACCGCCCACACCCTGCCCGGTGATCGGGATAGATTTTTGGCGGCCGGAATGGACGATTACCTGGGCAAACCGCTGGACAGAAAAATGCTGGAGGAGCTGCTGGAGCGTCTGTCGCTGCCGACGGATCGGACATAACCTGCGGCAGCTCTGCGGAAGTAAAGCCATGAAAGACACCTGCCATCTCTATACGGAT
>CAZYZA010000069.1:0-19336 GCA_964651415.1 uncultured Desulfovibrionaceae bacterium | reverse complement strand
ATAGGGATCGACAGAAGTGCAGCCCATGGGAATGTAGGTGGTCAGGGGCGGCGTGTGGAGGGCGGCAATGGTTTCAATGGCCTCCTTGACCACCAGTTTGACCGGGCAGGGGGAGTAGAGCAGCAGGTCGGCCCGGCCCATGGCCGGTGCATCGTCCCGGGCGGTGATGGATTGGATGAGATGGTCGAGTCGTTTCATGCGAACTCCGCTGGTCCGGGGACCGGATGGTGTGAATCTATTGGGACGGTCACAGCACGCGGCATGCCAGAACGCGAAGCGCGCCATGGCCCCGGATGGCCAGTGCGCCGATGCCCGCCTGGAGGCACGTTTTTGTCGCTCATGGAGTCTGTGCCTACATAAATGTATGGATGGGAGAGACGGGCAAAGACTGGCGACCATCGCACTGACCTGAACGCACGTGCCTTTTTGCCTCAGAGGGCCGTGATGGAATTTTCACTCATATGAAACGGTGGAAAGGGTCCGGACGTCCATGAGAACGTCCGGACCGTGCTTATTCAGGTTTGACCTCTGATGAAGACAAGGGGACGATCTTGACGAACCGCTCCGTGGCTTTTTCGGCCAGAAGGCGGACCTCTTCGGCCTCGGCGTGCTGGAAAGACTGGCGCAAGGCGTCCACGTATTCGCGCAGCAGTTCCCGAACCTGCGCTGCGTCGGACTCGTCCAGGCGGGCCATGACTACGTGGGCTCCACGGGCAAAGCGTCGTCGCAGACTGTTCCGGTCAAATCCCAGTTCAGGATACAGGCATTGATAGATGACGCCGCCGGTCATGCCGGCGCAGATCCATGGTCCGGGGTCGCCCAGGACCACGGCCCGGCCGCCGGTCATGTATTCGAAAGCAAATCCTTTCAGGTGGGCGCGGGTGGCAATGTGTCCAAGATCGTCGCGCACCGGGGCGGTGATGCGTCCGCCAAAGACCGCGTCGGCCCCGGACATGCGGACGCAGGCCCGGGAATCGGCGAAGTTCTGGACCATGAGGGTGCCGGCAATGGCCCCGTACCCGAGCGACTTGCCGACAGACCCGTCCACGGGCTGGCCCAGGATGTTGGCTCCTTTGAGGATGCAGACCCGGCCGCCGCGCGCGCCCTTGGCGATGCCGTCCTGGCCCCCGCCCTCGACCACGGTGGTGATGCCGTTAACGTTGAAGGCGCACAGACCGTTGCCCGGCACGGATGAGGCCAGCAGGAGCTCGACCTTGGCCGGTTCGCGGTTTTCGCGGACCATGGCCCCGGCCAGGTAGGTGCCCACGGCCCGGTCCACGGAGCGGACATTTTCTTCTTTGTACTGGACGTAACCGCAGCCGTCGCCGGTCACGGACAGGGTCAGATCCGAGATGAGACGGGTCAGGTTGTCCAGGGGCCGGCGCACGATGCGCGGTACCGGGCAGTAGAGCTGCCGGCCGTCGCCGGGCGCCGGGGTCAGCAGGTCGGTCAGATCGACCTGCTCGCATCCTCTGGTCTGGCGCAGCAGGTCGGCCCGCCCGACCAGATCGGCCAGTCGGCGTTGGCCCATGCCGGCCAGGATATGCCGGATCTGGTCGCCCATGGCCCGCAGCAGTCGGGCCAGATTTTCGGCCTCGACCTCTGTCGTCAGCGGTTTGAAGGCCTTGACGCCTTTGGCTTTGGCTTCCTCCACGGTTTGGATCTGGGTCGAGATGCCGCGCGGGCAGTTGTCGAGATGGCACTGCTCGCAGCTGATGCAGCCCACGCCCATGAGGGCCACGGTGCCCATGCCGACCCGGTTCGCGCCCAGACAGACCAGCTTGACCACGTCCGCGCCGGATCGCACCCCGCCGTCGCACCACAATTCGACCTGACCGCGCAGCCCGGCTTCGACCAAGCCCCGGTGGGCCTGGGCCACGCCGATTTCCACCGGCAGGCCGACGTATTTCTTGGCGTGCTCCCTGGCCGCGCCCGTGCCGCCCTCAAAGCCGCTGATGGTGACGATGTGCGCCCCGGCCTTGGCCACGCCGACGGCGATGGTCGCCACGCCGCTGGTGACCGGAATCTTGACCGAGATGCGGGCCGCGGGATTGGCGGTCTTCAGCTCGGTGATGATCTGACAGAGGTCTTCGATGGAATAGATGTCGTGGTGGTTGGAGGGGGAGATGAGGGCGATGCCGGGCTTGCAGTGCCGGGCTCTGGCGACCATGTCCGTGACCTTGGTGCCGGGAAGGTGGCCGCCTTCGCCCGGTTTTGCGCCCTGTCCGATCTTGATTTCCAGGAAACGGGCCGAATTGAGCAGGTCCATGGACACGCCGAAACGTCCCGAGGCGACCTGCTGGCCCCGGTTTTCCGTGAACTGGCCGAGCATGTCCGGGATTTCGCCCCCTTCGCCGTTCATGCAGACGATATTGGCCTTGCGCGCGGCCAGGGCATAGGCCCGAAACGACGCCTCGCCCTGGGACCCGAAGGACATGGCCGAGATGACCAGCGGCAGGGCGTGGCTGCCGACCGAGATGTCCACGGCCTCCAGGGGCAGGGGCTGAGCAGGGTGTTCGGCCACGTCGAGCAGGTGGCGCAGACCGACCGGATGACTGCGGTCCAGCTCGTCCATGGCTTCGGCCATCTGCAGATATCCGGTCTTGCCCACGGCCACGGAGCGCAGAATCTTGCCGGCCAGGGCGTTGCGTTTGGGCTCGGCCCAGAGCTTGCGTTCCTTTTTTTCGCCTGCCAGGGCCAACCTCCACCGACCCATGGTTTCCAGTTCGCTGTATCCAAGGCCGGCCTTGCCGGACGCGCAGAAATTGGGACAGCCGAAAACATCGGCCAGCTCCTGCTTGAGGCCGATGGACGCGAAGATGCGGCCATAGCCGCACAGTTCGTGAATGCCCATGGTCGACATGACTTTTTCCACCCCGGCCTGCAGTGCGGTCAGGGTATTGGACAGGGTCGCGTACAGCCCGTCCGCGCTCTGGGCCTGGGCATAGGCCTGTTTCCAGAGAAGGTACGGGTTCACGGCCGATGCCCCGAGGCCGAGCACGAACATGATGTCGTGCAGGTTGCGGATGGCTCCGCTGCGGACAATGATCGACGGCCGTGGCCCGCCCTGTTTGGTCCGGCCGGCCAGGCGGGCCACGGCCAGACCCGGATCGATGTAGACCCGGCCGCCCGTGAAGCTTGCGCTGTCGTCCACGACAATAACGGCACATCCCGCGCTTGCGGCCCGGTCAGCCTCGTTTTCCAGTTCGTCCAGGCGGGAGGCCAGACCCTGATCCGGGACATAGGTCGCGTCGAGGATGGCCAGCCGGGATGGGTCGCGCTGGCGGGCGGTGAAAAAGTCTAAAATCTGCTCCAGGGTGTGGGTGCCGTGCTCGCGGCACAGGGACAGCAGGTCCAGGGAAGACAGGGTCGGCGAGAATTCCCCGCCCAGCAGGATGGGAGTCTGCAGACGCAGACCCACGGGTGCGGCGCCGCTCAGGCCCGGATGGTCGCCCAGGATCACGGCCGTGGAGAAATGTTCGGCTTCGCGTTCGCGATCAATGGCCGGATTGGTGACCACGGCCACGTTTTCCTTGAAGTAGTCGCTGACGTTGGACAGGCTTTCGTTTTCCAGACAGGGCAGGGGACCCTGGTAGCCCATGGATCCGATGGGGCCCTTGCCCGTGGCCGCCACATGCTTGCGCATGTGCTGGTCGTAGCGGTGCCAGCCAAAAGCGCCCAAGAGGTTGATGGAAGCGGGGCTGCCGTCCTGGTCGTACACGGGGCGGCCGGTGAAAAAACGGCGCAGGTCGTGGCAGGCCCCGTCCGGACAGGTCAGGATGGATTCGGGAATTTCGCTGTGCAGGTTCTCGGTCAAGCCATGGAGGCGGCCCTGGCGGAAAAGCCGTAGTAGGCGGTCCTGAACCTGGCAGTGGTCCAGGACATCGGCCCGCTGGCCGGCTCCGGAGACAATGGCGATCTTTTCACCCGGAGCCAGGGGGCGCGGATCGTGGATGGTGTTTTGCAGATCGACCACCCCTTTTTCCGAGGACAGGAAATAATCGTAATCGCTCTCGCCGAACCACAAGGGACGCAAGCCCAGGGCGTCGACGCTGCCCATGCAGATTTCGCCGAAACGCGAGACCACGGCCGCCGGTCCCTGGGCCGACGGGCCGAAGAACCAGCGGTACTGGCCGTACATGGTGCGCAGGTCCGCAGGCATGGCCGCGACTTCGGAGTGGATGGCCGGAAAGACCATCTCCAGGGCTTCCATGAATTCAAAGCCATGCAGGTGAACGAGCCCTTCCAGGATGCGGTTCAGATCCTGGGAATCGCTGCCGCCGGGAGTCGGCGCGATGCCCAGACTGCGGGCCGTGGTGCGCAGTTTTTCAATAGTATTGATCTCGCCGTTGTGGCCGAGCAGGGAGAAGGGCTGGGCGCGTTCCGGGGTGGGCAGGGTGTTGGTCGAATAGCGGCTGTGGCCCAGAGTGATCATGGAGCGGGTGTCCGGGTTCTGCAGATCGGGATAGACCCTGGCCAGCAGATCGGGCGTGCCGCGCAGTTTGTAGACCACGCTGTCCAGGCTCAGGGAGCAGGCGTGCAGTTCCGGGACCTGTGCTTCCAGCTCCAGCTGGAGTCGGAAGAGGCGGGCGCGCGCGGCCTGACGGGTTTCGTCCGGCGCCAGTCCGCAGATCTGCCAGAAGAGCGGCGCTTCGGACCGGGCCATGGGGCCGAGTTCGGCCGCAAACATCTGGTCGTCGTGCTCCAGCAGCAGTTCGATCCCACCCTCTGTCAGAATTTGCCGGGCCTGATCCTGCAGCCGCCCGTGGGACTGGGCGTCGTGGCCGGGCAGAAAAAAATGGCCGACGCAAAAGCCCCGGCTTTCGCTCAGATGGCGGCTCTGTCCGGCCTCTTCCAGACGGCGGCCCCAGATGCGGCGGGGAATGTCCGTCAGGATGCCGCACCCGTCTCCTTCGCTGTTGATGTCGCCGGAGCGGTGGGCCATTTTTTTCAGTGCGTCGATGGTCTTGACGATATTGGCATGGGTCGAGCGGCCGCGTTTGTCGACAAAGGCGATAATGGCGCAGGCGTCGCGTTCTTCGACCAGACGGTGGACTGGGATCATGAGGTGCCTCCGTGTTGGCAGGGTTGGCCCTGTTGTTACGGAAAGTTTGTAGGCTAATCCAATACATTAAGGAAGCCCTGAATCTGTCCCTGGACAGGTTCGGGGCAGGCGGCAATTGCTTGGTCGCGTCTGCCGGCAGGCGACGGAAAGCATGGTCACACGATCACTACTCATGCATCTTGAAGCAGCGCCGCCGGTCGTGGACAGTTTTGTCCGGCAAAGCTTCCGGAAAGTCTTTACCGCTCAAGCGGGTTTGTCTATAGGTTCAAACATTGAGAAAATCCATTTTGGCCATCGAGGTCCGCATGAACAAAACCGATCTGATCACCCGCCTCAAAGACGAACTGGGGTACTCCGAAGAAGAAGCTTCCCGCGTTGTGGACGCAATGATGGATGTCCTGACCGATTCCTTAAGTCATGGCGACAAGATCACCCTGCCGGGCATCGGGACCATGGCCGTGGTCGATCGGGCTCCGCGCAAGGGACGCAACCCGCAGACCGGCGAGGAGCTGGACATTCCGGCCTCCCGGGACATCAAGTTCTCACCGGGCAAGCGGCTCAAGGATGCCCTGACTTCTCTGGATTTCATCACCAAGGGCATGAAATAAATTTCTTTCACGGCGGGATACCGGCCAGGGGCCGGTTTTTTTTTGACTGGACTTCGCCGTGGCCATGGGACATTTCCAGGCCACGGCCTGTTTTATCCGGAGGTAGCAGCATGAACATCGCCAATTCCATGACCGATCTGGTCGGCAACACTCCCCTGGTCCGCCTGAATCGCCTGGCCCAGGGTTGCGCGGCCGAGATTGTGCTCAAACTCGAATTTTTCAATCCCCTGGCCTCGGTCAAGGACCGCATTGCCCTCAGCATGATCGAGGAGGCCGAGCGCGGCGGACTGATCCGACCCGGCACGGTCGTTGTCGAGCCCACCAGCGGCAACACCGGGGTCGGTCTGGCCTTTGTCTGCGCCGTGCGGGGCTACCATCTTATTTTGACCATGCCCGAATCCATGAGCCTTGAGCGGCGCATGCTGCTGACGGCCCTCGGGGCGGAGCTGGTGCTGACTCCGGCCGCCAAGGGCATGGCCGGGGCCGTGGCCGAAGCCGAGAAAATTCTATCCTCCCTGGACGATGGCTTCATGCCCGGACAGTTTTCCAATCCGGCCAACCCGGCCATGCACGAACGGACCACGGCCGAGGAATTGTGGCGGGACACGGACGGTCGGATCGACGCCCTGGTCGCCGGTGTGGGCACGGGCGGAACCATCACCGGCGTCGGCCGGGTCATGAAGCGCCGCAAGCCCGGATTTCTGGCCGTGGCCGTGGAGCCGGCGGCCTCACCCTTGCTCAGCGGCGGCGCGGCCGGGCCGCACAAGATCCAGGGCATCGGCGCCAATTTCATTCCTCCGGTCCTGGACCGGCGGGTCGTGGACCGGATCGTGGCCGTGACCAACGAGGACGCCATGGACATGGCCCGACAACTGGCCAGGGAAGAGGGCATCCTGTGCGGTATCTCTTCCGGGGCCAATGTCTGGGCCGCCCTGCAGCTGGCCCGCGAGCCGGAAATGGAAGGAAAGCTCATCGCGGCCATCATCTGCGACACGGGCGAGCGCTATCTGTCGACTGAACTTTTTGCCTCCAAGAGCTGATCATGGCCAAGTATCTCAAGTCTGATTCCGTGCTGAGCGAGGTGGTCGAGAGCCTTTGCCACCCCGACTCGTACCGGGGCGTGTACCACCAGCCGTCCTTTGGCTCACCCATGCCCTCGGTCGAACTTTTGTCCGAGATTGTCGAGCGGCTGCGGTCCGTGCTTTTTCCCGGATTCTTCAAGGAATCCTTCATCACTCCGCAGAACATGGCTTATTTTGTCGGCTCCAAGCTGGAAAAGGTCCGCCGCGAACTGAGCAGGCAGGTCGAACGGGGGTTCTGCTTTGCCTGTGATAAAGAGGAACATGCCTGTTCCATGGAATGCACCGAGCGGGCCGAGCATATCGCCACCGAATTTCTGAAGACCCTGCCCCATATCCGTCACATGCTGACCACGGACGTGCAGGCCGCTTTTGCCGGCGACCCGGCGGCCAAGAATCCCGGCGAGACCATCTTCTGCTACCCGTCCATCCGGGCCGTGACCAACTACCGCATCGCCCACGAACTGTACCGCCTCGGCGTGCAGCTCATCCCGCGCATCATCACCGAGATGGCCCATTCGGTCACGGGCATCGACATCCATCCCGGCGCGACCATCGGCGAGTCCTTTTTCATCGATCACGGCACGGGCACGGTCATCGGCGAGACCTGCATCATCGGCAAAAACGTGCGTCTCTATCAGGGCGTGACCCTGGGGGCCAAGAGTTTTCCCAAGGGCGACAACGGCCATCTGGTCAAGGGCATCGCCCGCCATCCCATTGTCGAGGACAATGTGACCATCTATTCCGGCGCAACCATTCTCGGCCGGATCACCATTGGTCAGGGAGCGGTCATCGGCGGCAACGTCTGGGTCGTGGACGACGTGGCCCCGGGCACCAAGATTTATCGCAACCTCTGAACCAAAATCCGCAGCCCCCGACATCGCTCCTGCCGCCATGCTCCGACTGAACCAGCTTCACCTCTCTGTCCGGCAGACAACGGAATCCTTTCTACGCTCTCTTTCGGCGGCCGGACTCATTCTGGGGACCTTGTTTTTCGCCATGTCGTTGACGCCGAGCCTGGTGCCGCGTCCGTTTGTCATGCAGGGTTTTCTTTCCGGGGTCGCCCTGGCGGCAGGTTACGGTATCGGCGTGTTCGGGCGATGGCTATGGCTGTTCATTGAACTGCCGGTGGCGCACGGCCGACCGCGCTGGGTGCTCAAGGGCGTGCTTGGGCTGATCTGTCTGGGCATTGCCGTGGCGTTTCTGATTCAGGCTTCGACGTGGCAGGATTCGGTGCATTTGCTGATGGGCTTGCCGCCGGTTGAGGCCATCCGGCCCGTATCGGTCGGCCTGATCGCAACCGGAGTTTTCGGGCTCCTGCTGCTGGTGGCGCGCCTGTTCGGATTGATCACCCGTTTTGTTTCCTCCCGGCTCAACCGGGTTTTGCCCAGTCGTCTGTCCGCCGTGCTGGCACTGGGCTTTTCCCTGGTTCTGTTCTGGAATCTGGCCAACGGCGTGCTGGCCCGTGGGGTGATGCACGCCTTTGACGCATCTTTCGGACAGCTCGACGCCTATATCGACGACGCCGTCGAGGCTCCGCAAAATTCCATCAAGACCGGCAGTGCGTCGTCCCTCATTGATTGGCGCGACCTGGGACGCCAGGGGCGACGTTTTGTTGCCTTCGGCCCCGGCAGTGACGATATTGCGGCGTTTACCGGGCGTCGTGCGTCTGAACCCCTGCGTGTTTACGTGGGGCTGAACTCCGTCGAAACCATCGACAAGAGGGCGGCATTGGCCCTGGCCGAGCTGCAAAGGGTGGGAGGGTTCGAGCGTTCGGTCCTGGTCATCGTCACCCCGACCGGGACCGGGTGGGTTGATCCCGGCGCCATCTCCAGCCTCGAATACCTGCACCATGGCGACGTGGCCAGCGTGGCCGTTCAATACTCATACCTGCCAAGCTGGCTTTCCCTGCTGGCCCAGCCGGATTACGGCGCCGATACGGCCCGCGCCCTCTTTCAGGAAGTGTACGCCTACTGGCGGACCCTGCCCCGGGATCGCCGGCCGAAACTCTATCTGCACGGACTGAGCCTTGGGGCCCTGAATTCCGAACGTTCCGCCGATGTCTGGGACATTGTCGGCGACCCGCTGCACGGCGCGTTGTGGAGCGGTCCTCCCTTCCGCAGCCAGACCTGGCAGTGGGTCACGGCCCATCGCAATCCGGATTCTCCGGCCTGGCTGCCCCGCTTTCGGGACGGCTCGGTCATCAGGTTCACCAATCAGGACAATCATCTTGATGATTTCGACGCATCATGGGGTCCTTTGCGCATTGTCTATCTGCAATACGCCAGCGATCCGGTGACTTTCTTTGATCCCATGGCCCTGTGGCGCGAACCGGCCTGGCTGTCGGGCCACCGGGGGCCGGATGTGTCTTCCCGTCTGCGCTGGTTTCCGGTGGTGACCATGTTGCAGCTTGCCGTGGACATTGCCGCTGCCGACAACGCGCCCATCGGCTATGGCCACGCGTACGCCACAGAACATTATATCGACGCCTGGCGGGCGGTGAGCATGCCCGTTGGCTGGGATGACCGGGAAATCACGCGTCTGAAGACGGTGATCGGCGATTTGCAGTGACCCGACCTTGATTTGCCCTTGCCTCCTGTCCGCTTCGCGTTTAGCTCCAACCCCATGAACACCACACGTCCCGCAGCAGTCCTTTTTGACATGGACGGCCTGCTTTTCGACACCGAGGCCACCCTGAAGCGCATCTGGCAGCAGGAGGCGGCCCGGCTGGGCTTTGATCTGAGCGACAGCCTCTACACCCATCTGGTCGGCGTGCCCAACAGGGTCTGCGAGACCATGCTGACCGACTGGTTTCCGGGATTTCCGCTGGAGGACTTCCGGGACAGCTGGCAGCGGATTCGCGAGGAGGAACGGCGGCTCAATCCGGTGCCGCCCAAGACCGGAGCCGCCGAACTGATCGCCTGGTTGAAGGGACAGGGCGTGCCCATGGCCCTGGCCACCTCGTCTTCGGCCCAGGCCGTGGAACGCAACCGGGATGCCTTCCCTCAAATCTTCTGTTTTGACACCATCACGACCATCGAGCAGGTCGAGCGGCCCAAGCCGGACCCGGACATCTACCTGCGGACCTGCCGGCGACTTGGGGTCAGCCCCGAAGACTGCGTGGTCTTCGAGGATTCCAATCCGGGCATGCGCGCGGCCATGGCGGCCGGAACCCGGGCGATCATGGTTCCGGACCTGACCGTGCCGGAGGATGAGGTGCGGCTGGGAGCGGCCGGGATCTATCCGTCCTTGCAGCATGCCCTCAGGCAGCGCGGCGAATGGTTTTTTTAAACGGGAGGCGATGATGGAACCCCGATATGTGGAACTGCTCATTGCGCCGGACCTGATCCAGGATGCGGCTGCCATCCGGGCCATGGCCCTGGACCGCCTCGGACTGAACCCTGACGATCCGACGCCGGTGCGGGTCGTGCGCCGGTCCATAGACGCCCGTTCCAGGATGCCGCGTTTTCTGCTCAAGCTTGCCGTGGGCGCAGGGGAGACCGCCCGGACCGAGTTTCGGCCCGGACTCCTGGGTGACCGGCGGGTGGTGGTGGTCGGAGCCGGACCTGGAGGATATTTTGCGGCCTTGACCCTGCTTGAGGCCGGCATCAGGCCGATTCTGCTGGAGCGGGGCCGCGATGTGCGCGCCCGGCTCAAGGACGTGAAGAAAATCTATTCCCAGGGGCTCATCCATCCCCATTCCAATTATTGTTTCGGCGAGGGCGGGGCCGGCACCTATTCCGACGGCAAACTCTACACCCGGTCCAAGAAGCGCGGCGATGTCGGGCGCATTCTTGATCTTTTGATCGCCCATGGGGCGTCCGCCGATATTGGCGTCGACGCCCACCCCCATCTGGGTTCCAATGTGCTGCCCGGGTTGGTCCGGGCCATGCGCCAATCCATTCTGGAGGCGGGCGGCGAAGTGCATTTCGACAGCCACGTCACGCAGTTGCTGCTGGATGGCGGCCGGGTGCGGGGAGTGCGCCTGGCCGGCGGCGAGGTCGTGGACGGCGAGGCCGTGATCCTGGCCACCGGGCATTCGGCGCGCGACGTCTATGCCATGCTGGTCGGGCAGGGCATTGCCGTCGAGGCCAAGCCCTTTGCCCTGGGCGTGCGCATCGAACATCCCCAGGCCCTGGTCGACCGGATGTTCTACCACCATAGCCCCCGTCATCCGGCCCTGCCGGCGGCCAGTTACCGTTTGGCCTGTCAGACCGGGGAGCGGGGAGTCTTTTCCTTTTGCATGTGTCCGGGCGGGTTTATCGTCCCGGCCTCCACAGCGCCGGGTGAACTGGTCCTGAACGGCATGAGTCTGGCCAGTCGCAAGGCTCCTTTTGCCAATGCCGGGTTGGTGGCCGAGGTCCGCCTGGATGACGTGCCCCAGACCGACCCCCTGGCCCTGCTGCGTTTTCAGGCCGAGGTCGAGCGGACCATGTTTGCCGCCGGCGACGGTCTGACCCAGCGGGCTCCGGCTCAGCGGGCCGCGGATTTTGTGCGTGGGCGGGTTTCGACGGACCTGGGGTCGACCTCCTATCTGCCCGGCGTTCAGGCCGCACCGTTGCACGAACTGCTGCCGGACTTCGTCAGCCGCGCCCTGCGTCAGGGTCTGGCCTCTCTTGGCGCGCGGCACAAAGGCTTTGACAGTCAGGAGGCGACCTTGCTGGGGGTGGAGTCCCGCACCAGTTCGCCGGTGCGCGTGCCCCGCGACGGCGAAACATTCATGCATCCGCAGATCAGGGGGCTTTTTCCGTGCGGCGAAGGGGCCGGATATGCGGGGGGAATTCTGTCCGCCGCCATGGACGGAGTCAGCGTGGCCACGGCCGTGGTCGGATTTTTGGCGAAATAAGGGGGGCGGGAATCCGCCCCCCTGGAGATTTGTCCGCTCGCAGCGCGGACCGCGTATTTATTTGGCGAAGGATTTGGCGAAAAGATCGGCAATGGCCTGGCG
Source organism: uncultured Desulfovibrionaceae bacterium (assembly GCA_964651415.1). Classification (GTDB taxonomy): domain Bacteria; phylum Desulfobacterota; class Desulfovibrionia; order Desulfovibrionales; family Desulfomicrobiaceae; genus Desulfomicrobium. The sequence goes on along the minus strand of CAZYZA010000069.1, from coordinate 7,636 downwards.
GCCGTTGTCTTCCAGGAAGCGGGTGCCGGTGCCGCAGAAATGGGAGCTGGTGATGGTCGGGGTGTCGCAGCGTTCCCAGATTTCTCCGCTCCACTTGTGCCACCCGTTGCGGACCTGGCCGAACGCATACAGCGGCTTGTTGCAGATCTTGGCGAATTCCGTGCCCCAGCCCGTACCGCCCTTGACCGTGCCGTCTTCCATGATGGTGCCGATGACAAAAATCTCCTGTCCGGAATCGACCTGATACATGATGGTCTGCAGAATGCGGCGCATCATGGGCGCGTTGGTGAACGTCCGGTTCAAAAGCTTGGACACATAGCTCAGGCTGACGTCCTTGCGCATCAGTTCTTCGGGAGTCAGCACCCGCAAGCCTCTGCTCCGTTCAACCTTGTGACCCTCAAAGGTAAAGGTCACTTCCTGAATTCCGTATTGTTCGGCCAGGCGGCCGAATTCCGCTTCCGCGCCCTGGGCGCCGCCGCTGAAAAGCGTGAAATCCGATGTGGGCATGGACCCTCCTGTGCGTTGTTGAGGTTGAACATGAATGGCAACGGTCGCAGAAAAGACCATGCCTGCAACGTGGTTATGAATCAAGGCCCGGGCATGTTCCGTCCTGATGGCGTCATGAACCGTGTTCCTATTTGTCGATCTTGGCCTTTGCGGTCAAGGCCTGCTTGACAAGAGCCCGCCCAAAGGCCTAAAGATGCACACAATTCATGACCAACCTTATTTTGAGGAACCCCATGCGTAACGTATCCACCATCTCTTTCACCCTGCTAGCAGTAGTAGTCGTGGTACGTGTCGTCATGGACGCCTGACGCTGTAACGGGATTGATATCTTCAGACCCCCGCCAGCGCAGGTGCCGGCGGGGGTCCTTTTTTTCGGCTCAGCCCCTGCCGGCCCACTGCCGAGCTTGAAAAAAAGGAGTGCACGATGTTTTCCCTGACCGGTGCGGAATTGACCATCAGCCTTCTGGAACGCCAGGGCGTGCGGCGTATCGCCGGCATCCCCGGCGGCGCGAATCTTCCCCTGTACGACGCCTTGTCCCGCAGCACCAGCATCCGCCACGTCCTGACCCGGCATGAGCAGGGCGCGGGATTTCTGGCCCAGGGCGTGGCCCGGGTCACGGGTCGACCCGGCGTGTGTTTCGCCACCTCCGGACCCGGCGCGACCAACATCCTGACGGCCATTGCCGACGCCAAGCTCGACTCCGTACCGGTGATCTGCATCACGGGCCAGGTGCCGCGTCCGCTGATCGGAACCGACGCCTTTCAGGAGGTCGACACCTACGGCATGAGCATTCCCATCACCAAACACAATTTTCTGGTCCGCAGCGCGCAGGAACTGCTGCGGGTCATTCCGGAGGCCTTTACCATCGCCATGAGCGGCCGGCCCGGCCCAGTCCTGATCGACATCCCCCGGGACGTGCAGCTGGAGACCGCGACCTTTGAGCACTGGCCGGAAATCGGCGGCTGCGAGCCGGCCCCCGCCTTTTTCGATGCCGATCTGGAGGCCGCCGTCAACCTGCTGAACACGGCCCGGCGACCCATTTTGTGGATCGGCGGCGGTGTGGCCGCGTCCGGGGCCGGAAATGACATCATGACGCTGGCCGGTCGGGCGTCCATGCCGGTCACGACCTCGCTGATGGGTCTGGCCGCTGTCGGCAGCGACCATTCCTTGTGCTTGGGCATGCTCGGGATGCACGCCCAGCGCCACACCAACATGGCCCTGGAGGCCTGCGATCTGATTCTGGCCGTGGGGGTGCGTTTCGATGACCGGGCCACGGGCAAGGTTCAGGAGTTCTGTCCTCAGGCCAGAGTCATCCATATCGACATCGACCACAGCGAACTGGACAAGCTGCGTTCGGCGTCCATCGCCATTCTCGGCGATGCCCGGGAGGTCATCAAGGCCCTGCTGCCCAAGGTGCAGGACGTGCCCCGTCAGGAATGGCTGGATTATATCGAGGCGCTGAAACGGGCTTTTCCGGCCGACAAGCCGGACCGGGGCGGCCATCAATCCCCGCAGGCCCTGATCCGCCGTGTCGGTGAATTGGTCGGTCCGGGCGCGGTGGTGGTGACCGACGTCGGCAAGCACCAGATGTGGACGGCCCAGAACTATCCCTTTGATCCGGGCAACAGCTGGCTGACCTCGGGCGGGCTGGGGACCATGGGCTTTGGCCTGCCCGTGGCCATCGGCGCGGCTCTGGACAATCCGCAACGGCGGGTGGTCTGCTTCAGCGGCGACGGCAGCCTGCTCATGAATATCCAGGAGATGGCCACGGCCGCCGAGCAACAGGCCAATGTGACCGTCATCTTGCTGAACAACGTCTGCCTGGGTCTGGTTCATCAGCAGCAGGAACTTTTTTTCCGGGCCAACCATTTCTCGTCCCTGTATGAGATCAGCGTCGACTTCATGGCCATTGCCCGGGGTTTTGGCTGGAAGGCCTGGGATTTGGGATCGGCGGCCGATCCCGACGCCACCCTGCGCGAAGCCCTGGAGCACCCCGGACCCGTTCTTGTTCATGTCCCGGTGGACCGCGACGAAAAGGTCTGGCCCATGGTTCCGCCCGGAGCCGCCAACAGAATCATGCTTGGAGGTGAGCATCATGTGTAAGCGCACGGTTCTCGACCTGTTGGTCAACAATCATCCGGGAGTCATGTCCCATGTCTGCGGCCTTTTTTCCCGCCGGGCCTTCAACGTCGAGGCCATTCTCTGCCTGCCGGTGAACGGCGGGGCCGAAAGCCGGATCTGGCTTCTGGTCAACGAGGATGAGCGTCTGGAACAGATGATCCGGCAGATGCGCAAGTTGCAGGACGTGCATGACGTCCGTCTGCGGCCTTCGGCCGTGGAAACCCTGGCCCAGTTCGGCAATGTCATGCATGAGTGACGTTCTGCCGGACTGTGCGTGAATCGTGCGGCAGCCCATGGCATTGGCGTCAGACGGCGGCCGCGACAACCATAATTCGAGATTGACATGAATACGAAACCGCAAATCATTATTTCTTCCCAGGACCTGGAGCGTCTGGAAATACTGTTGGACAGCCTGCCCGCAGGCTCCTTTCCCGGCAAGCAGGACCTGGAGGACGAATTGGAAAGGGCGACCATCGTCGAACCCGGCAGTGTGCCGCCGACCGTAGTGACCATGAATTCCACCGTGAAGTTCTGCATTGAACCATCCGGCGAAACGTTTTGCCTGACCCTGGTCTATCCGCGTGACGTGGACGCCGAGGGTCGGACCATTTCGGTCCTGGCCCCGGTCGGCAGCGCCTTGCTCGGCCTGTCGCTGGGTGATGAGATCGAGTGGCCTCGTCCGGGAGGCGGCGTCCTGCACGTCCGGATCGAGGAAATCCTGTACCAGCCCGAGCGTTCCGGAGATTATCATCTCTGATTTCGGGCCTCAGGCCTTGACCCGTATTTCGGGATGATCTAACACACGGAGCAACTTGCTGATGTTGTTCCCGCTTTGCCCGCCACAAGCCAATTGGTGGGCAAAGCATCTTTTTTTATTGGCACCATACGTTTTTCGGACAGTAAGGACGATGATGAACAGGATTCCCATTTCAGTCGAAGGATACAAACGTTTGGAAAAAGAGCTGGACGATCTGAAAAAGGAGCGGCCGGCCATTATCCAGGCCATCAAGGAAGCCAGAGAAGAGGGCGATTTGCGCGAAAACGCCGGCTATGACGCGGCCCGGGAACGCCAGGGTCTGCTGGAAGCCCGCATCAGCCATATCGAATCGCGCATGATCCGCTTTGATGTCATTGACATCGACACTCTGCAAAGCGACCGGGCCGTGTTTGGAGCGACCGTGACCGTTGAGGACATGGAAACCGAGGAACGCAAGACCTTTACCCTGCTCGGACCCGACGAAGCCGATCACACCAAGGGCACCATTTCCATCGAATCGCCGGTGGGTAGGGCCTTGCTCGGCAAGCAGGAGGGCGACGAAATTTCCGTGCAGGTACCGCGCGGCCGCGTAGACTATGAAGTCATCTCGGTCCAGTTTTTGGGCACGGCCGGACTGAAATAGTCCCCTCAATTCCCTTGACGCACTCCAAGCCTCTGCAGGGATTCCCGCAGAGGCTTTTCATTTCATGAGCCGCGCCAGCAGGGTTTGCAGCTGCAGATGTTCAAATGGCTTGGACAGGTAGGCGTTCATGCCTGCGGTCAGGAATTTCTGCTGATCACCGGCCATGGAATGGGCGGTCAGGGCGATGATGGGCACATGGGCATAGCGGGCCAGGTCGGGGCTGGTGCGAATCCGCCGGGTGGCTTCAAGCCCGTCCATTTCGGGCATCTGGATGTCCATGAGCACAAGGTCGATGCCCGGCTCGGTCAGGCGTTGCAGGGCTTCCCGGCCGTTGCGCGCCAGAACCAGGCTGTGTCCCATTTTTTCGAGCATGTGCCGGGCCATGGTCAGGTTGATCTCGTCGTCTTCGACCAGCAGAATGTGCAGCGCCCGGTTGGTCTGCGGACAGTCCGTGTGGACCGTGTCCCGGGGCGGCTCGGCGTCGAACTTCTTCAGTCGCACGGCGAAAAAGATGGACGTGCCCTGGCCTTCCTGGCTTTCAACGGCAATGTTGCCACCCATGAGCCCCACCAAACGTTTGACAATGGGCAGACCCAACCCGGTGCCCTGATAGCGCCTGGAATATGCGCCGTCGACCTGGGTAAAGGATTCAAAAACATAATCCAGCTTGTCGGACGCAATGCCGATGCCCGGGTCCGAAACGCAGAACAGGATGCGCCGGACGTTCTCGTCGTGGCCCACGGACCAGGCTTCCAGGGTCACCGGACCTTTCTCCGTAAACTTGATGGCATTGCCCAGAAGATTGAACAGGATCTGCCGCAACCGGCCTTCGTCGCCCAGGAACCAGCCCAGGTCGGGGGTTGCGTTCAGGACAAGGTCGATGTTCTTGGTTGCGGCCAGGCCTTGGAAAAATCCCACGGATTGAAGCAGCACGTCATCCAGGTCAAAAGGCTGTTCCAGGAGCTCCATTTTGCCCGCCTCGACCTTGGTAAAATCCAGGACATCGTTCAGAACCCGCAACAGATTGCGCGATGAATCCAGGGCCATGGTCAGGTAGCTTGTCAATTCCTCCGGCGGGTGGGCGCTCATGATCAGTTGCAGCATGCCCATGATCCCGTTGAGCGGCGTGCGGATCTCGTGGCTGATGTTGGCCAGGAATTCGCTTTTGGTTCTGTTGGCGGATTCGGCCGCCTCTTTGGCCAGGATGAGTTGCTGTTCTGCCTCGCGGCTCTGCGTGATGTCCTCCAACGACATGGCCACCTTCCGGCCGGGCAGGACAAAGAGGCGGAGATGGAAATGCCCTCCGAACATCTGTTCCTCGAAGTCCATGCTCTGGCCGGGCGGCTCGTCCGCCAGCTTTGCCATGCTCTGACGCAGCCGTGTCGAGACCGATGGCCACCAGGCGATCAGTTCCCGGCCCTCAATTTCGTGCCGTGGGGTCCTGACCAGACGCAGGGCCGCCGGGTTGGCGCTGTCCAGAACGGGGTGTCCCGGCTGGGGGAATTTGAAGATGAACAGGGCCGACGGTATGGCCCGGAAAATTTCCTCGGCTGTGCGGGCAATCTCGTCGTGGCGCTGATGTTCGATGGCCAGGGCGATCTGTTCCGACACGGCCAGCAGCATTTCCAGATCATTTTCGGTGTACTGAACCGAGGTGGCGTAATTCTGGACGATCAGCGCGCCGATGCCCTGGCCGCGGATCGTAAGAGGCACGCCCATCCAGCTCTGCGGTATGGCTCCGACCACGTCGATCCGGCCTTCCTCTGCCAGGCTGCGCATCAGAGCGCCGCTCATGATGTTGGGGATGTTGCCGCGCATCAGCTCCAGGGTCAGCCTGCGGTTTTGCGGATCGGTGATGTCGGCGATGCGCGGAGCGGCCTGGGCCACATCAACCATCTCGTCAACCCAGTAGGGAAATTCCAGGGTGTTGCGATCTGGGTTGATCACGGCCGTGATCAGGTTGCGGGCGTCAAAGGCTTCGCACAGAACGCCTTGGGTGGAGCGCATCAGAGCGGTGAAATCCCGGGTTTCGTGCAGGGCGGTGGCGATGCGCCAGCGCATGGACTGCAACTGGGCGTTGCGGGCCAGGGTTTCCTGGGCCCGGCGGATCTGGGTGATGTCCATGCCCAGCAAGGTCACTCCCGTGGTTTTGCCGTCAATGCTTTGATCGGTCACGGTGTTCCAGCGGATGAGGCGCCGCTGACCCTCGCGCGTGATGATTTCCGCGTCACGGTTCTTCTCGCCGCGCAGCACGAGTTCCATGGCTTGATGCTGATCAGGGGGGACCAGCAGACCGAGCCAGGACTTGCCGATCAGCTTTTCGGGTGGCCATCCGCCCAAGCGGCATAAAAAGGAGTTGGCGAAAATGATGCGTTGTTCAAGATCAAGGGATACGGCGATGAAGTTGGTCTGGCGCAGAAGGTTCAGAAAGCGCTGGTTGGATTCGATCAGGGTGGTTTCGTACTGCTTGCGGGCGTTGATGTCCTGCAAGGTTCCAAGCACCGTGAACTGGCCGGTTCGGGAATCCCGGATCAGGTTGGAATTCAGACTGACCCAGATGAGGCTGCCGTCCTTGCGCCGCATGCGGGTCTCGAATCCCCGCATCTTGCCGTATTCCTGCAGCAATTCCAGGTAGCGTTCGCGGTCCGCGGGGTCGTGATAGAGATCGCGACCGATGTTGCCGACCGCGGCGACCAGATCCGTTGGATCGGAATAGCGCAGTATTTCGGCCATGGACTGGTTGGCGCTGATGAACTTGCCGTCGAGAGTGGTCTGGAAAACTCCTTCCAGGGCGTTGTCGACAATGGTTTTGCATTTCGACTCGCTCTGGGCAAGGGCTGACTCCACGGCCTTTGCCCGGGTCACATCCTGAAACGTGCCGGAAATGGTCGTGACGCGGCCAAGGTCGTTCATTTCGAACTCTGCCCGGATCTGGGCCTGAGCCGTGATTCCGTCCCGGCGCGTGAAACAGACCTCCATGTGGAAATCCTGGCGTCTGGCGTAACAGATCCGCACCTTGCGCATGAAACGGGACCTGCTCCCGGGGTCCAGCAGTTCGAGGAAAATATCCAGGGACGCGGTGATCCGGCCGGGCTCAAATCCGAACAGGCGGAAAAGCTCGTCAGACCAGAACGTGCAACCGCCGTCCAGGTCGTATTCAAAGGAGCCGATGCGGGCATGACGCTGGGCGCGGTTGAGATGGTCCAGTTGACGCTGCAGGGAGATGGGGCTGTCCTGGCTCATCAGCTTCCGGACTTTTTGGCCGCGATGCCCAGCCGTTGCAATTCCGCAATCAGGGCGTCGCGGTGCTCGCCCTGAAACTCCAGCACGCCGTTGCGCAGCGTTCCGCCGCAGCCCAGCCGTTTCTTGCAGGCCGAGAGCAGTTCCTTCAGCTCTTGTTCATTGAGGCCCAGCCCGCTGATCACGGTCACGCCGGCTCCCTTGCGGCCCTTGGTTTCCCGCCCGACCCGCACCGGACCCGCCTTTGTCGCAACGGGTCGGCGACAGACGCAGGTTTCGTGACCGCATTTGCGGCAAACCGCTGCTTCGGTGGAATATACGGTTTTGTATTCCGGTGTGGTCATGTGGATTCTCCTGCCAGGCGCTG
>CAZYZA010000068.1:0-19456 GCA_964651415.1 uncultured Desulfovibrionaceae bacterium | reverse complement strand
CACAAATTCAAGATCAAGAACACCACCGGCTACAGCCTGAACGCCCTGGTCGATTACGACGACCCCTTTGACATTCTCAAACACCTCATCGTCGGCTCCGAAGGAACCCTGGCCTTCATCTCCAAGGTCACCTATCGCACCGTGACCGAACACGCCCACAAGGCCTCGGCCCTGATGCTTTTTCCGGACATTCGTTCGGCCTGCGAAGCGACCATCATTTTGAAAAAGCAACCCGTGGCCGCCGTGGAACTGATGGACCGCCCGGCCCTGCGCAGCGTTCAGGACAAAGACGGCATGCCCGCTTACCTCCGGGAATTGAGCGATACGGCTGCCGCCCTGCTGGTCGAAACCAGAGCCGAAAACAAACTCGACCTCGACTACCAGATAAGCGCCGTCAAGTCGTCGCTGAGCAACGTGCCCATGGTCCGGGAGATCGAATTCACGCCCATTCCCCAGGAATTCGCCAAGCTGTGGAATATCCGCAAGGGCCTCTTCCCGGCCGTTGGTTCGGTGCGGGCCACCGGCACCACGGTCATCATCGAGGACGTGGCCTTTCCCATTGAACGACTGGCCGACGCCACCCTGGACCTCCAGGAGCTGCTGAAAAAGTTCGGCTACACCGAAGCCATCATTTTCGGCCACGCCCTGGAAGGCAACCTGCACTTTGTGTTCACCCAGGACTTTGGCCATGCGGAGGAGGTTGAGCGCTACCGTCTGCTCATGAATGAAGTCACGTCCATGGTTGTCGAGCGCTACGACGGATCGCTCAAGGCCGAGCACGGCACGGGGCGCAACATGGCTCCCTTTGTCGAACTGGAATGGGGGCAGGACGCCTACAGGCTCATGCAGGACATCAAGCGCCTGTTCGACCCGCAGGGACTGCTCAATCCCGGCGTCATCCTCAATCCGGATCCCACGGCACATCTCAAGGATCTCAAACCCTTGCCTGCGGCCCACGAACTGGTCGACAAATGCATCGAATGCGGATTCTGCGAACCCATCTGCCCGTCCAAGCACATCACCCTGACACCGCGCCAGCGCATCACGGCCTGGCGCGAAATCCAGCGTCTGAAACAGACCGGCAGCCACGGGGAGGAACTGTCCCGGCTGCTGCGGGCCTACGGCTACCAGGGCGACGGCACCTGCGCCACAGACGGACTGTGCGGCACCCGCTGTCCCGTGGGCATCGACACCGGCCGCATGACCAAAGCCTTGCGCGCCGAACAGGCCGGTCCAGGACAGCAGCGGGCCGCCGACTGGATCGGAGAACATTTTGCCGGAGTGGCCCGGACCGTGTCCGGAGTCCTGAACGCCGTGGACGTGATCCACACCATGACCGGCACCCGGGTCATGGACGCCGCCGCCAAAGCCGCGCACCGGGCATCCTTCAGACGCATTCCGCGCTGGAACGCCCAAATGCCCAAGGGCATGGCGCGTCTCCAACAAGGCCCCATCAACGAAGACAATCCTCTGAAGGTCGTCTATTTTCCAAGCTGCATTGCCCGCAACATGGGACCATCCCACGACGAAAAAATTGCGCCTTTGCCCGAGGTGACGGTTCGCGTGCTGAAAAAAGCCGGCTACGAAGTGGTCTTTCCACAGGACATGGATGGTTTGTGTTGCGGCCAGGCCTTTGAAAGCAAGGGTTTTGTCGCGCAGGCCGACAGAAAAAGCGCTGAACTGGAGGAAGCCCTTTTAGCCGCGACCAGGGACGGCGAACTGCCGGTGCTGTGCGACACCAGTCCCTGTCTGAAACGGATGCAGAACGTGCTGGACCCTCGCCTCAAACTCTACGATCCGACCGTCTTCACGCTGGATTTTTTGACGGATCGGCTGACCTTCAACCGCAAGGACAAAAAGGTCGCCCTGCATGTGACCTGCACGGCGCGCAAAATGGGTCTGGAGGCCGGAATGCTGGAACTGGCCCGGAAATGCGCCCGTCATGTGGTCGTTCCGGAGGACATCTTCTGTTGCGGCTTTGCCGGCGACAAGGGGTTTTCCGTACCTGAACTGAACGCCTCGGCCCTGGACACCCTGGCCGACAAGGTCCATGGCTGCAGCGAGGGCTACTCCACCAGCCGGACCTGCGAGATCGGCCTGGCCCTGCACGGCGGCATCGCCTACCGCTCCATCATGTACCTGGTCGACGAATCCACGGCCTGATGCCGGATTGCCCATGACAAACGGCCCGGAGTTGCGCGCACCTCCGGGCCGCTCTGTTGAGCAACAAGCGCCGTCATGATCAAAATGTCTTGCCCGGCAGATGATGGTGGTTATCTGGGCGCATTCGTTAATTCTTCCCACGGAGCGCACCTATGGATAAAATTCACGCCGTATGCCCCCATTGCCGGACCATCAACGCTGTTCTCCCAGACCGATTGAATCAAAATCCCGTCTGTGCCAAATGCCGCACCACTCTCTTTCCGGATCACCCGGTGGAGCTGACCGATCAGACCTTTGAACGGTTCGTCTCCCGCTCCAGCCTGCCTGTGGTCGTTGACTTCTGGGCGCCCTGGTGCGGACCGTGCAAGATGATGGGTCCGGCTTTTGCTCAGGCGGCCCCAAATCTGCGTGGCAAAGCTCTGCTGGCCAAGGTCGACACCCAAGACAATCAGGCCGTTGCCGCGCGATTCGGCATCCAGTCCGTGCCGAGCCTGCTGATCTTCAAATCCGGCCGTGAACAGGCGCGCACCGCCGGCGCGATGCCCGCAGCTCGGATCGTGCAATGGGTCTTACAGAACCTCTAGCGCTGTGTGGTGCACACGCCCGGCCCAGTCCAGAAAGTTCAGGAAAACGTGCTTTTTCCCCTTGCCAAAGAAATGCCTTTCCCATAGAGACGGACTTCCCGAACGCGGAGAGGTGGCCGAGTCTGGCTTAAGGCGCACGCCTGGAAAGTGTGTGTACCTTAACGGGTACCGGAGGTTCGAATCCTCTCCTCTCCGCCATTTCAAAACAAAAGCGAAGCCGGGTGGCGGAAACGCTGCCAACCCCGTCAGGTCCGAAAGGAAGCAGCGGCAACAGTAGTTTTCGGGTATCCGGCTTCCCTGGCAGGTGCGAAAATTTTCGTACCTGCCTTTTTTTTACCCTCCTCGCAGCGCCATTCTCTGCCACTTTTCATCAATCCTTTTTTCCGATAGTTTTAATCGGATATTTCAATTTCATTCCTCATACCGATTCGGGTAGGGCTAAACGCAACAAGGAGGACCTGTGAAAAAAATCTCATACTTGGCAATCTTGATTCTTGGCCTGGGCCTGATCATGCTGACCATGCCCGACCTGGCTGACGCCAAACGCATGGGCGGAGGAAAATCCTTCGGCAGCAAGCCCTCGAATTCACAAAGCTATCAAAAGTCCACGCCACCCCCCTCCAGCCCGACTCAGCAGGCCGCGCCAGGCGCTGCCGGTGCGGCCGGTGCTGCCGGCAAGGGAATGTTTGGCGGAATGTTCGGCGGCATGCTTGGCGGCATGCTCCTGGGCGGACTTCTCGGTTCACTCTTTTTCGGCGGCGGATTCGGTCCCGGACTGATGGACATTGTGCTCATCGGCGGCGGTCTGTATCTCCTCTTCCGCTTTCTGCGCTCCCGCAAGCCGGCCATGCAGACGCCGGCCGGATCACCTCCGGTCCAGGACGCACCCGCCGGAGCCTGGGATCACATGCGCACGACCCAAGCCCCCACCGGCTCGTCCCAGATTCCCATGCCTGCCGGATTTGACGCCGATGATTTTCTGGCCGGCGCCAAAGCTGCTTACATCCATCTGCAAAGCGCCTGGGACAAACGCGACCTCAATGCTCTGCGCCAATTCACTTCCGACGAAGTCTTCGCGGAACTCGAAACTCAGGCCAAAGACGATCCGACACCCGGCAAGACAGACATCCTCATGGTCGAAACGCAACTGCTGGAAGTCAAGACCGAGGGCAATCAGACCATCGCCACTGTCCTTTTCGACTGCATGCTGCGTGAGGATTCCGCAACAGCTCCGGCCGAACAGGTCCGGGAAGTATGGCATTTCAGCCGCTACGACACCGGCGGAAAACCAAACTGGGTGGTGGAAGGAATTCAGCAGCTGGAGCGATAATGAGGCGGCCACGGGCAGACGAAGACATGGTCTGCCCTATCTGCGGCCAGCCGGCGCGCCTGACCGGCAGATGAGCGGTGGCGCGTATTTCATGCAGGTACTGCATGAGCGATGTCCCGGCCTCCCGGCATAAAGACGCCGTGGAGGCCTACAAGGCAGGACTCTGTCACAACTTCGGATCGGATCCGCAGGCGTGAAAAGATATCCCAAAACTTTATATTATTTAAGGAAACAGAACATGAAACGAATCATCTCCCTGGTTGTGCTGGTTTGTGCCATCGCCTCTTCGTCTCTGGCTGCCGCTCCGGACACCGCTCTGCAACTGCTGACCCTGGGCAATCAGAAAACTCAGCTGGCTCAGACTCTTGAGGGCACTGCCGCCACCGTCATCCTTGACCCGTCCCTGGCACCGGCAGCAGCCGATGTGTTCGGATTGGATGCATCCCGCCTGAAGATTGTCAAAGCCGGTGATCCTGCCGTGGCCCAAAGCCTGAATACCCCCTTGATCGTTTTCCTGGGCACCGAAGAAAACGCCATCTGGGCCACCTATGCTGAAACCCTGAAAGGCTCGCCTGAATTGATCCATGCCGTGCTCAGAGGGCAAACCGCCGTTGTCGGCGCCCAGTTGGACGAATCCACCGGCGCGGCGACCATCCTCGGCGCTCATCCCGACCTGCTGGTCATGGCCGCCCAGTATCTTCTGGGAACACCGGCGGCAGCAGCCGACGCCCCGCAGGCCGAGCCGGCGGAAGCCGTTGAGCCGGAAGCCGCAGCAGAAGACAACGCAGCGGATGCCGTCGTTGAAGAAATTGAAGAGGCTCCAGCAGCTCCGGTTGAGAATGCCGCCCCGGCAACAGAAGCGAAAGTTGAAGCGCCCGTGGAAAATGCGGCCCCGGCAGCAGCCGAGGCCAAAGCCTCCGGCGGCGGATTCGGTTTGATCGGAGTCCTCTTGTTTGTCGCGGCTCTGGTCGGCACCATCATCTACATGGACAAAACTGTCCTCAAGCCCTGATTTTAAAGAACAATCATCTCTAAGGGCGCACGGTCATCCAGACAGTGCGCCCTTTTCTATTGCTCAAACCGGTAAAGCCCCCTCGAACCGATCACATCTTCCAATGCGAGATTTCTTGTCATCGCAACCGGATGTGAATTATGCATGTGCATCTTTTCCCAATCCAAAATTCGGATATCGCTTGTGCGTGGCAGGCTTCTCAACTTTCACACTTCAGGGGGTACAATGTTTACTAAAGTCATCAATCGTCTGGTCCTGATCGTGCTTCTGGCCCTGACTCCAACGGCCTTGCTGGCCTCAGCCGCTCCTGTGCATCCGGTCAGCCCAACCGAAGGCCTGGAAATGCTGCGCAAAGGCAACATGCGCTTTGCCCTGGGACAATCGGTCCATCCCAATACCAGCTTTTCCCGCCGTCTGCTGACCACCACGGACGGACAGGCTCCTTTTGCCACGGTGATCGGCTGTTCCGACTCCCGCGTTCCGGTGGAAATTCTGTTTGATCAGGGCATCGGCGACCTGTTCGTGATCAAGGTCGCGGGCAATGTTGCCGATACCGACGAGATCGGCTCCGCTGAATACGGTGTGGAGCACCTGGGCACGCCGGTCCTGATGGTGCTCGGACACACCTACTGCGGCGCGGTCACCGCCGTGGCCACCGGCGCCGAAGTGCACGGCAGTATTCCACAGCTGGTGGACAATATCATTCCTGCCGTGGAAAGAGCCAAACTTGCCCTGCCTGACGCCGACACCTTCGACCTTGTCGCCAGGGCCACCGAGGAAAACATCTGGCAGGGCATCGAAGACATCCTGACCAAAAGCCATGGCATCGCCGAACGCGCCGCCCACGGTCAGGTCGTCATTGTCGGCGCGGTCTATAATATTTTGACCGGCCGGGTGGATATCCTGGGTACGCACCCCGCCCAGGCCGATCTGCTGAAAGGCGCAGCCGACGCCATCACCTATCCGGCCCCGGAAGAAACAGCCGTGGCCGCTGTTGAGCCCGCACAAGCCGCACCTCCTGCCGAAGACGTTCAGCAAGACGAACCCGTTGAAGACGCCGCGCAGATTGACCAACCTGCGGAAGCCGAACATCAGGAAAACGCGGTAGCAACGCACGAGGCGAACCAGGCCGCAGAGCAGCCGGTTTCGACAGTGGCGGCAGAAAAATCGCACCCCGCCCATCCGGCCGCCGCTCACCACGAAGAACAATCTTCAAGCCGTTTCGGCTTCTTCTCATTCATCATTTTTCTCCTGCTGCTGATCGGCACCATTTATATGCTCGACACCAAAATCCTCAACCCGAACGCTGACAAAGACTGATTCCGCGCGCTTGCGCTCTTTCCTTTTGCGGGCCATGGTCAACGGCAGACCGTGGCCCGTTTTCATTCACCTCAAACCTTGATCCGCCATGCATCTTTTACCGGACATCATCACACTGACCAAAGAGTTGATCCGCATCCCGTCCATGCACTCCACGCCTGACGAAATCAGCCGCTGCGCCGATTTTGTCCTGGACTGGTGCGACACGAACGACATCACGGCCCGCATGGTCCACCATCAGGGCGTCCCGTCCATTCTGGCTCTGCCCCGGAATCAGGCAGCCGGCCTGCTGCTGATGAGTCATCTGGATGTGGTCGATGCCCCGCCGGAAATGTTTGATCCGCGAGTGGAAGGAGACCTGCTGTTCGGACGGGGGGCGGTTGACGACAAGTACGCCGTGGCGCTGTCCTTGGTCCTGTTTCGGGAAAAACTGCGCCAGCTGAAGCTCAAGGGCAAAACCCAAGACGACATGACGCTTGGACTGCTCATTACCGGAGACGAGGAAACAGGCGGAGAATATGGCGCGGGGAAGGCACTGGAGGAAATCCGGGCCGAATTCGCCGTGGCCCTGGACGGAGGAGATCCGGGGCGAATCGTAACCAAAGAGAAAGGGGTCATGGATGTCATGCTGACCGCCACGGGGCAGGCGGCCCACGGTGCCAGGCCCTGGCTCGGCGTCAACGCCATCGACCTTCTTCTCCAGGACTACGGGCGTATCCAGCAACTATTCCCGGACAAAGGCCGGGATCACTGGCACCGGACGGTCAATTTCGGAAAAATCCGGGCCGGACAATCCATCAATCAAGTCCCGCAGACAGCCCAGGGCTGGTTCAACATCCGTTTTACCGAAGACGACGACCCACAGTCCCTGATCCGTGAAATCAGCGCAGTGGTTCGCAGTTCGGTCCAGGTTCTGAGCACCATTCCAGTCTTTGCTTCGCTTCCCTCACCCTGGACCGCACGGCTTGCGGCCCATGCCGCCGAGGCCACCTTGACCCGCGAGCACGGAGCCAGCGACGCCCGGCACCTCATGGATTACGACATTCCCGGCGTGATCTGGGGCGCCCAAGGCTTCGGCTCCCAGCATGGCCCGCAGGAATGCGTGTCCATCAGTTCGATCGGCCATGTGGCCGCCAGTCTGTGGAGCCTGATGGAAGAAATGGAAAACGCCCGGGCGAGAAAAGAGATCTGAGCGATCCCGGACCGCTTCCCCGTGCTTGACCATACTGCAAAAAGCCAAAATCGTCTTTAATCCGAAATTTGAAATATATAATTTCAAATACTTACAGCGAAATTTCGAGTGACTTTAAGCCTTTTTGCAGCAAGGTCCGTGCTTGCGATCCTTCCGGCATTTTCAGTCCATTTCCTGGTTGGCGACCGTAATCTGATCGTTCAGTGTCCAGAAATCATAGATATAGCCGATCAAAAACAGACCACCCGTGACCATGTATAAAAGTCCGGTGATCCACTTGCCCATATACATGCGATGCACCCCGAAAATCCCGAGGAATGTGAGCAGTATCCAGGCCAGGGAATAATCAATGCGGCCGCCGACAAAACGCAGCGCAGCGGTGCGCTCCATGGAAGGGATCAAAAAAAGATCAATAATCCAGCCTATAAGAAGCAATCCCAAGGTAAAAAAATACAGGGTTCCGGAAATGGGACGGCCATAATAAAATCGGTGGGCGCCCAAAAAACCGAATATCCAGAGCAGGTAGCCCATAAACACACTGTGGGTCCGAATTTCAGGATAATGTTTCATTTTTCTCTCCCCAGGCCCTCCAACCATTGCATGGCCCGTGATGTTCGCAGGAAATAGCCGGTGTATTCCGGATCAATGCCGATATTGTCCATGAGAAAGACATCTTTTTGGCGACGTATACACTCAAGATAAAAATCACTCAGCGACGGAAAGTTCTGCTCATGGCCAAAGGTATCATGATACAGAAGTACCGGACATTGCAAGCGGTCCAACCCGGACCGGGGTGAAATGGAGATGATAAAATCCCGCAGGCCCGGTCGCAGATGCGCCAGAAAAGACATGTCTTCACTGCTCGCCACGGAAGCCATGTCCGTAACCGGATCAAAGGCGACGACCGCACGGACGCGTCGATCGGCTTGAGCCAATCGCAGGGCCAGGGTGCCGCCCAGACCATCCCCGCTGCTCCAGATTCTGTCCACATCAACACCGGGGATGTTCGCGGCGGCGAATTCAAGGGCTACCAGCCCGGAGGTCAGACCGCCGTCGGCATCCATGAAGCGATCAAGCGCAGCTTCCAGCTGATCCAAGGTGGCGTTATCCTCCCAACCGCCGGGGACGGAATACGCCACCACGCCGACACCGGCAGAAGCAAAGAGGTACATCTGCTGCTGGTCTTCCTGCCCAAGTTCGCCGCCGAGTTTCCAGTTCATGGACAGCGGTGCCCAAAGCACCACGGGGAAAGGTCCGGCGGCGTCGGGCAGGGCGATCATCAACTGCGTCACTGTGCCGTTGTGGTCGGAAGACGCATGATGCCAGGCAATGCCGTCTTCACCAATGCTCGCCGGACCCAACGGCGGCAGAACGATATCGCTGCGACCAAGCAGCCGGGACACATAGTCCCTGGCGTCGGCAACCGGGCTCTGATCACATCCGGCAAGAAGCAAAACCAAGAATACGATCCAGCGCATCACCTCTCTCCCATCACCTGCCACTCGGGCATTGACCTTTTGCACGCAGAACGCAATGAACCAACAACTCACGCTCAAAAAGGACCATCGTTGACCATGATAAATATCCATCGACTGACACGACAATTTACGGACCTGTTGCGCGTCGACAGCCCTTCTCTACGCGAACAAGACCTGGCCCGCCATCTCTGCGGCATCCTGGCCGGTCGTGGCTACGACACTCATGTCGACAACGCAGGCAAGCTGATCGGCGGAAACTCCGGCAACGTCATTGTCCGCGTGCCGGCCACAGGACCCGGAGAGCCGAGAGGATTCAGCGCCCACATGGATTGCGTCCCGCCGTGCGAAGGGGTCGAACCTCTGCTGGAAAACGGCGTTATCCGCTCGGCGACCAACACGGTTCTGGGCGGCGACGACAAGGCCGGCATTGCCGCCATTCTCGAAGCCCTGGCCCACCTTGAAGAAGAAAATCTGCCCCACCCGGAATTGTTCCTGGTGTTCACGGTCTGCGAGGAAGCGGGCATGCATGGCGCCAAAAACCTCGACTATTCCAAGCTTGCGGCTCGGGAAGTCGTGGTTCTCGACGCCTGCGGCGATGTCGGGACCATCATTGTCCGCGCTCCGACCAAGGCCGGCGTGATCGTCTCCTTTCACGGCCGGGCCGCTCACGCCGGAATCGAACCGGAAAATGGCATCAGTGCGATCCAACTGGCCGCCAATGCCGTCAACCGCATGCAGCTGCTGCGCATTGACGAGGAAACCGTGGCCAACCTTGGCCGCATCGAAGGCGGCGGCCAGACCAATATCGTGACCGACCTCGTCACCCTGAGCGGCGAGGCCAGAGCCTTTTCCGAGGAGCGCCTGCTGGCGCAGATCGAACACATGCGCCAATGCTGCCAGGCCGCAATCCGGGATCTCGGCGGCAGCTTTTCCTTTGATTACGAGATTTCCTATCCGGCCATGGATGTCCCGGCCGGCAGCCCCCTGCTCGACCGCGCCCTGCAGGCCTGCCGCGAATTGGGTCTGACTCCGGCCGTCAAGGGTACGGGCGGCGGCAGCGACGCCAACATCTTTGCCGGACAGGGATTGTCGTGCATCAATTTGGGCATTGGCATGAGCCGGGTCCACACCGTGGACGAATTCATCCGGGTCGAGGATCTGGAAAAAACAGCGCGGCTGACCGCTGCATTGATGCAGAGCTAGGGCCTGTTTCTAAAAAACGCTCTCGCGCAAAATCGAGCGAGAGCGTGTCCAGCGAGGCAACAGGGGAATAGCGGGCGAAGACGTCGCGACGCTCCGCTCGGCGAAGTTTTTCACGGGCAACGCGGCTGCAGCCGACTGCGGCGGATTTTTATGAAACAGGCTCCGTAAAAGGTGCCCGCGGGCCACCTTTTACGGATTCACCGGAGAGCTAGCCGATCTTCCTGGCCAGCAGCTGATTGACCAGCCCCGGATTGGCCTTGCCCTTGGATTTCTTCATGACCTGGCCGACAAAAAACCCGGTCAGCTTCTTGTCGCCGCCCCTGAAACGCTCCACTTCGGCCGGATTCTCGGCAATGACCTCGTCCACCAGGGTTTCGATGGCCGAAGTGTCGGAGATCTGGACCAATCCCTTGGCCTTGACGTGGGCTTCGGGGTCACCGCCGGTCTCGAACAGTTCCTTGAACACGTTCTTGGCGATGGATCCGCTGATGACACCCTCGTCCACCAGGCGGACCAGCTTGGCCAGCTCAAGGGGCCGCACCTTGCAGGCCGCAAGGGTTGCGCCCCGATCGTTGAGTTCGCGCAGCACCTCGCCCATGACCCAGTTGGAAATCTTCTTGGGTTCGCCCCCTGCCTGTACAGCCTCCTCGAAATAATCGGCCACGTCCTTTTCTGCGGTCAGGACCTCAGCATCGTACAGGGGCAGCCCCAGGGCCTCCTGAAACCGGCGGCACCTGGCTTCGGGCAGCTCGGGCAGCTCGCTGCGCCACTGCTCAAGCCATGCCTCCTCGATGACCAGGGGCAGGAGGTCCGGATCCGGAAAATAACGGTAGTCGTGGGCCTCCTCCTTGCCGCGCATGGGCCGGGTCACGCCCTTGGCCGCGTCAAAGAGGCGGGTTTCCTGCACGACCTGTTCGCCGTCCTCGACCAGATCGATCTGACGCTGGACCTCATATTCGATGGCCCGCTGAATATTGCGGAAGGAGTTCATGTTTTTGAGTTCAGCCCGCGTGCCGAATTCATCTTGCCCAAAAGGACGGATGGACACGTTGGCGTCGCAGCGAAAACTGCCCTCCTCCAGGTTGCCGTCGCAGATGCCCAGATAGACAAGAATGGCCCGCAGGCTTTTCAGGTAGGCCACGGCTTCCTCGGCCGAGCGCATGTCGGGTTCGCTGACGATCTCAATCAGCGGCACTCCGGCCCGGTTCAGGTCGACATAGGACAGGTTGTCCGTGGAGGAATGGATGTTCTTGCCGGCGTCGTTTTCCATGTGGATGCGGGTGATGCCGATGCGCTTTTCGCCCTTGTCCGTGCGGATGACGATGTGGCCGTGCTCGGCCACGGGCAGCTCGAACTGGGAAATCTGATAGCCCATGGGCAGATCCGGATAGAAATAATTCTTGCGGGCAAAAAGCGACCTGCGATTGACGGTGCAATCCACGGCCAAAGCCATTTTTGCCGCGTATTCCACGGCCCGGCCGTTGACCACCGGCAGCATGCCCGGCATGCCCGTACAGACCGGACAGGTGTTCTCGTTGGGACCGGCCCCGAATTCCGTCGAACAGGAGCAGAATATCTTGCTCCTGGTTTTGAGCTGGGCATGGACTTCCAGTCCGATAACCACTTCGTAATCGCGCATGAGCTCTCCTTGACCGCTCAGCCCGCAACGGGCCGGGCCGCATACAATTCCGGATTGAGGGCCGGATCGTTATACATTTTGCACTGAAAATAGACCTTGGGCGTTTTGGCGCCCGCAGCGTAGTCGTCGATAACATCAAGGACCGCGGCGGACAGGTCCTGATGCTGTTCCACCAGCACGGCCAGCTTGTCCCGACAACGGTTCAGGTGGCCCTGATCCGCATCCCGGCGCTCGGTCTGCTCGCGCATATGAAAAATCTTGAGGCTCAGGATGGACAGCCGGTCCAGGGCCGCGCCCAGGGTTTCGGTATTGTGACGCCGGAGGGCTGCGTCACGCTGCGCCGGAAAGGCGGCCACCACCGAGACCAGCCAGCCGTCGATCTGCTCCATCAGGTCGTTGCGCTGCTGATTGAGCCCGTCAATCTCACGCTTGCATTCCGTAATGATCCGGTCGTCCACGTCCCGACGCCGGGCCCGGTCCTCGACGTGCCAGAGGCGGAAATTCTTCAGATGTTGCCGCACAACCAGTTCGACCAGCCCGTCGCCGGGCCGGGCCGGGATGTCTTCGGGCGGCTCCTGAGCATGCCACAACTCCACATGATCAAGCTGCGCGGTCCAGGCCTGACGCAGCATCTCTTTAAGGTCCTGAGGGGTGATATTCGTCATGCATGTCCCTATTTTTTGAGCAGCAGAAAGACCCGTCCCGGGCTCTGCAGATGGCCGGCCAGATATTCGGCCTCGGTTCCCGCGCCGCAGAACAGATCCAGGCGCGAACCCTTGATGGCTCCGCCCCGGTCCTGGGCCAGGGCCAGAAAAGCCGCTTCGCGCCGACCGCCTGTCGTCGGCAAATCCGTGTCCACGGCCAAAATAGTGCCCAACGGCAGAAAAGCTGAATCAGTAGCCATGCTGACCATCGGCGTCAACGGCCGCCCCATGGCCCCCAGGGGGCCGGCTTCGGCCAGACGGAAAAAGACATAACTCGGGTTGGTGTCGAGCAGTTCCCGAACCTGCCCCGGATGATCGCGCAGGTAGGAACGTATCCGCTGCATGGACATTTCTTCCTTGGGGATCAGGCCGCGCTCAATCATGACCTTGCCCAGGGAGACATAGTCGTGCCCGTTCTTGCCGGCATACAGCACATGACGCACCTGCCCGTCCGGCAACCGCAACCGGCCCGAGCCCTGAATCTGCAGGAAAAAGACGTCAACCGGGTCTCTGGTCCAGGCAATGGGCCGTTGGTTGCGGCTCAACGCGTCCCTGACATCGATTTCGTGGCGACTGTAAAAGGGAGCGATGCCGTCGCCGGTCCGGCGGTAAACCAGGGTCTGGCCCTGCCAACGCGGATGGAAGCGCCCCAGATCCACCGTGCGCAAATCCGGCGGCATGCCCCAGATGGGCACGGGAAACCGTGGGTCCGGAGTCAGGCTGCCGGTCAGTTCGGGCTCGTAGTAGCCGGTCATGAGCGGATTGGGCCGCACTTCCAGCCAGACAAACTCACGCCGCAGAATGTCCGGGTCCTGCCCGAGCCGGGGCAAGACCTGGCGCAGATGCTCCAGGCCGGCCAAAAGCTCCGCCCAGGTCCGGACCGGACCATCCGGACCAAAGGGGCTCTCCGCAAGGGGGCGGGTCCGGACATAGGCCAGACTCTGCTCAATGGCCCCGGCCAGAGCTGGACCCTGCGCCCGGGCCGTCATGGCCAGACGATGCATGAGCCGGGTGTCAGGCTCCGCCGGGACCATTGCGGGTCTGACTGCTGCCGGACCGGAAACAGCCGCCGGAAGAGATGATGTTTG
Source organism: uncultured Desulfovibrionaceae bacterium (assembly GCA_964651415.1). Taxonomy (GTDB): domain Bacteria; phylum Desulfobacterota; class Desulfovibrionia; order Desulfovibrionales; family Desulfomicrobiaceae; genus Desulfomicrobium. The sequence continues at coordinate 5,743 of CAZYZA010000068.1, read as the reverse complement.
CCCTGGTTCGATCGCTGGCGGCGACGGCCGCGAGGCAATCCCGGCGCAGGCCGTCAGGGTCGCCAGCAGCAGGAGCAGGCCGACTCGAATCACAATCCCCGACCCTTGTCCGTGATGCGGGCGTCAAAATACTTGCCCACGCCGTACTCCATGCGCCGGAAAAAGCGGCGCGGATCAGGACCGATGATCTGCAATTCCGGGTGCGCTTTCTGCACGTCGAGGGCAATATGCATTTCCTTGGTGCAGCCGGTGGAAAACGTGGCGTCCTTGCCATGCCACTCGGCCGGTACGACCTCGCCCATCAATTCGAAACTTTTCTCAATGTCGCCCACACTCTGAAACCGCCAGACATCGATAAAACCGCTGCGCTGCACCCGCTCCCACATGTACATCAGATCGTCACCGTCCATGCCTTCGACAAAATGCTCGGCCGGATTGATGATCATCAGATTGGCGTGTTTGGAACGCATGTGCCCGACAAAGGTGTTGACGACCTTGATCGCAACCTTGGTCTGACCGGGAATGCTGCCGATAATGGCGCTGTAGAACATGACCTGCTTGCCCGAAGCGCGAGCCGTACGCATGCGGCTGATAACGGCGTCGGCCTGACCGACCACCTGCGATTCGGTGATTTTGGTCACGCGGGCGGATTTTTCCTTGAAGGCGACCTGGTCCTGCCCGGCCTGATCACGGTACAGGCAGAGGATGTCGCGGGTGAACTGATGGGAGTTCTGGATCAGACGACGATGATTGGCGTACCCCTTGGCCACGACCAGGTCGGCCTCTTTCCAGGCCCGGGCAAAGGTCACGCTGGTCCGCCACAGATTGAGCCGTTCGCGGGTGCCGTCGGAAATGACCAGCAGGGAGTTTTCCCGTTGCAGACGCAACAGCTCGTTTTTGGTCACGCGACTGTTGTCGACAAACCGGGCCTCCTCCAAAGAACTCGCCAGGGCCGTGTCGTGCTCCATATCCCAGATAACCGGGCTGTCCAGGCTGTACCCTTCCTTCAGGGCCAAAATGACCTTGTGTCCCAGGCGAATCAAGACCTGAATGAAGCGCAGATCGAAAATCACCGAGCCGCTGCTCTCGGGCAGAAAAAGAATCTTCAGGGAGCGCTGCCCGCTGTCCGGCCCCATCAACCGGGCCAAGGTCTCGCCGAATTCCGGCCAGGGAGCGCAAACCTCGTCAAAAAATCCTTGATTGTCGCGAACCGTAAGCGGCTCTTCCCAGATGGCCGGCCGCAGGGACAAACGGCACAAACGGCCCAGCTCGATCAGGTCCAGTTCCCAGCGCAGGTGCTTGATGGACGAGCAGCCCATGGTCGAATCCGGACAGGCGTACAAACAGCGGTTCATGGCCGGGCTGGTCATGAAATCCTGAGCCCGCTTGTTGGCCAGCCGCTTTTCCGTGCGCTGCGGATCGTGCACGCCGCTCATGGCCATGAAAATGGTCAGCAACTGCTTGAGAAAGCGCGACGGTATCAGAAAAGGGGCATGGAGCACGTTGCGGATCTTGTGCCGGGACAGGGCAAAAATTTTGCGCCGGGTGTAGCGGTCCTTGATGTTGAGACGGACCAGATGCACCAGCAGCCGCCACTTTTCCCGGTATTCGACCAGTAGCGCCGAAGACATGCGGGCATGCAAGAGATTGTCGAACATGGCATCGGAACAGGGCACGAAAACCTGATCATCATCAAGATCGACCATGAAACGGAGTTGTTCCATCTGGGCGTTTTCGCCGGGATTGACGTTGGGCTCGATATTGTTCTCGGTCATGAAGTGCAACAGCCAGGCGTCCAAATGAGGATCATGGCCATAGCGCAACTCGCGCACCGAGGAAAACATAGGGAGTTTGGACATCGCGTACTCCATTCATGAACGATGATTGAGTGAATTGCACATGCAGGCGGGAGCCGCCCGACCATGGTCGGGCGGCAGTGAAATGAATGCTTAAATCTTGGGACCGACGTTGAACTCGGCTCGACGATTCTTTGCCCAGGCGGCTTCGCCGTGCCCGTCCACATCGGGCTTCTCCTCGCCAAAACTGACGATGGACAACCGCACGGGTTCAATACCCAAAAGGGTCAGATAGTCCTGTACAGCCCGGGCCCGGCGTTCACCCAAGGCCAGGTTGTACTCGTTGGTGCCACGTTCGTCGGTGTGTCCTTCGACCAGCACAACCAAACCGGGATTGCCCCGCATAATTTCAGCCACGTTTCGCAGAATCGACTGCGACACCGTCGTCAGCTCGTTGGAATCAAACTCAAAGTAAATCTTGTTCATCTGAATCTGCCGGGCCGCGGCCTCTTCCTGGGGCGTCATGGGGCGGTTGCCCATGAATTCTCCCTGATCTGACCCAAACCCGGTTCCACCAGCGCCCTGGCCTTGATCGCCAAGCCCGTAGCTACCGACTCCCTGGCCGGAACCATAGCCATCCGCGCCCTGTCCACTCCCCGCTGTCGCGCCGGGCACGGAATGAACAGGCTTCTTTGAACACCCGGCGGCCAACGCCAGGCACACCAGCACCACGCATATTCCAAGAACGCTCAACTTTCTCATGACTTCCTCCGTTGAAATTCAACACACGACAAAACGCTGCAACAAACCAACACTCAGTGCTGCCCGAAATGCATCTGTCTTCAGCTCTCGCGGATAAAACCCTTGGACTTGAGCTTGTGGGCGTAATGCGAGTGCATGGGCCGAATCAGCTTCAACCCGTTTACCGCCCGCGAGGCAAAGACATTGTCTCCCGGTGTCAGGATCACCCCCGTCTGACCGTCTTGAGTCAGGTATACATCCGATGCGGCGTGCAGTACCTGAATCCGCAAATCATTTTCAAACGGCAGGACCATGGGGCGAAATGCATGTAGGAAAGGGCAGATCGGTGTCAAGGTAAACACATCCAGCTCCGGATAAACGAGCGGCCCGCCGGCCGAAATGGAGTATCCTGAAGAACCGGTGGGTGTGGCCACGATCATGCCGTCAGCCCGCACCGTGCCCAAATGATCGCTGCCGTACCACATGTCCAGGCGGATCATGCGCGCCAGGCTCCCGCAACTGACCACCAGATCATTGACCGCACAGCCCCGATAATACTCCTGTCCACGCCGCAGCACGCAAAAGCTGATGACAAGGCGGGTGGAAATGTCGTACTCGCCGCGCAGGATCGAGACCAAGGATTCGCGCCAGTCCGAAGGAGACAGTTCCGTCAGAAAGCCGACATTGCCCATATTGAGCCCAAGGATGGGAATGCCGAGATCATGAACTGCCCGCGCCAGAGCCAACAAGGTCCCGTCCCCGCCAAGGGTCAAAATCATATCCATGCCGTCCCAGGTGGAGACGCAGTGCACCGCCTCCTTCGATGACTCAACGATGCTTACCTTGCGACCCTCGACCTCAAGCCAGTGGCTGATCTGGCGGGCCATGCGCCCGGCCTGATCGTTGCCGGTGCGAAAGACAACGGCGATTTTTGAAATTATTTTGCCCATTCATACAACTTTAAGCAAAAGGTCACCGCGATTCAAGGAGAATCGCTCGTAAAAAAACACCCCTGGTCCGCAGCGGCCAATCTCAACTCGCAAATAATCCGCAAAAAAAAACTAAAGTTCTGAAGACAGCTTCCGATAGGGAGTAGTAAGAGGAATACAACGTGACAGTGAACCCCTTTCTCGTCAAAAGCGTGGTGCGAACCTACGATCAGCACCAGGACACCGGCAGACGCATCGCCAGGTTCAAGCTCTACATGGACCGCGCCGGCCAGGGGGACTCTGTATCCATTTCCAAGGAAGCCAAAAGACGCCAGCTGGTGGAAAAAATTTCCAGGGAAATCGTGGATAACCTCATCGGTTCCGACAGCACCAATCCGGTTGTCGGCGACATCAAGAAAGAGTTGCGGAAAGAATTCGGAACCGACATGATGTTCAGATATCCAGCCGATGGCAATGGATTGCAAATATTGAAGAAAACAGACCAGGGCGTGACCGAGCTGACCAACGGCGAAAAAGACGCGGTTATGCGCAGGCTATGGGAAATAGCCCTGACACGGGTCGATCAAACAATGCTGTAGCGCATCCACCGGCAGTGACGACAGCGTCGCCGGTTACGCCAGCCAAGCCGGGTACTCCGGCGGGAGAGAACCATGACCATCAACACCATCAGCAACCTGGGCGGCTACGAGAGCAAGCGTCTGGAACAGCTGGACCAGCATCGCCAGGACATTCAGAAGGCCGGGCAACAGCAACAAGAAGCCGGCACGGACCGTATCTCCATCTCCGATGAGGGACGGATCAAGGCCAATATGCTCAAGGCTGCCCAGGAAGACAACGGGGTGCGGACTGATCTGGTGGCCGACGTCAAGGCCAGGATCGAGTCCGGACAGTACAAAGTTGACGGAAAAGGTGTGGCCGAGGCCCTGGTGCGACAGGAGCTTGATGTCTGGGGTTGATTCAAGGGCAGTTCACGAATCCAAAAGCCTGACCAGCGATCCTGGCCAGGCTTTTTTTATGCATTGACCGACTGCCTGTCCGGCTCGCCCAGGTCCTTGAGCAGAACCCTGGCCGGAAAGGTTGAGTCCACCTGCGGCGACTGCAACCCCAGTCGCTCCTGAACATTGACGCAGATGGGGCCGGTCAGATTCAGCGTGCAACCCTCGGGATTGCCCTTGGGAACAGTCACGCTGACCAGAATGACCAGATCGCGAATGGTTTTCACGTTCAAAATACGTTCTTCGGCCGAACTCAGCTTGATTTCGTATTTTGGGATAAAGGAAAAGGGATCGGCCAGCATCATGCCCAGACTCTGCATTTCCAGACTCTGCAAAAAATGGAAAGGCGAACCGGGTTTGAATTCCACCAGAACGAATTCCCGCAGATTTTCAAAACCGATCAGGCCGCGCGGAAATCGGATGGTTTTATCCACCGACACCACAAGTTGTCCGATACGGGAATTTACTGTTTTTCTTTGCTTGTCCATAAGACTGCCGCCATCATCAAATCGTTGTTGTCGTGATCCAGGGCCGAGGCGTTTTGCCGTTGCACTTTTTCGTATAATTCTTCTCTGTAAACCGGCATGTGTTCAGGAACATCCAGCCCAAGCTTGATCTGCTGGCCTCTGATGCTGAGCACCGTAATCTTGATGTCGTCGCCCACATGCAGGCTTTCACCCGGACGACGGGATAGAATCAACATACATGCATCCTAAAGATAGTTAACCAGGCTCATGCGCATGATCATGGACGAAGACTTGAGCACCGCTTCATACGTGACCTGCTGATTGGCCAGATCCGTGAGCAGGGTGGTCAGATCCACATCTTCAATGTTGCTCATGCGTTCCTGCTGGTTCAGTTTCAACCCGGACAGCACGGTACCGGCCACTTCAAGACGATTCTCCCGCGCTCCGACCGAGGCAAGTTGCGTAACAAAATAATCGTGAGACGTGCGCAAGTCCTCCAAAGCCATGGAACACCCGGACTGATCGTTGTTTTCCAGGGCTGCCACCAGCTTGCCCACCGCGACAAATATGTTCCGGGCCTGCTCGGAGTCGGCGAAAACCGGTTCGGTCCCATGTTCGTAATGTCCGCCGAAAATCGTGGAGCCGACATTGTTGATCTGCACGAACTGATTGGCGGAAATTTCCACATTGTGAGCCGCGGTCTGCGGATGGATGACGAACATGCTGTTTTCCGGCAGGTCAACGCTGCCATCCCTGGCTGAGAGAACCAGCTTGCCTCCGGGAACCAGCAACTC
>CAZYZA010000067.1:0-19771 GCA_964651415.1 uncultured Desulfovibrionaceae bacterium | reverse complement strand
ATGGAGCAGAGGTTGGCGTTGCCGCAGCGTTCGCCATAGCCGTTGATGGTGCCCTGAACCTGGATCGCTCCGTTGCGAACCGCCGTCAGGGAATTGGCCACGGCCAGCTCGCAGTCGTTGTGAACGTGAATGCCCAGGCGTGCTTCGGGCAGGGTCTGGCGGACATGGTCCATGATGGTCGCGATGTCCTCGGGCATGCTGCCGCCGTTGGTGTCGCAGAGGACGAGAATCTCCGCCCCCGCTTCCCAGGCCGTGCGCAGGCAGGTCAGGGCGTAGTCGGGATTGGCTTTGTATCCGTCGAAAAAATGTTCGGCATCGTAAAAAAGCTCCTGGGCATGGGGGCGCAGATAGCGCAGGGAATCCCGGATAAGTTCCAGGTTGCGCTCCAGGGTGATCTTCAGGGCGTCGGTGACGTGAATGTCCCAGGTCTTGCCGAAAATGGTCAGCACCGGGGCGGCCGATTCAATGAGGGCCTGCAGGTTGGTGTCCGTTTCGGCGGTAACCTTGGCTGCATGGGTTGAACCGAAGGCGGCCAGCTTGGCCGTGTGCAGCTCGTACTGCCGCATTTCGGCGAAAAATCTTTTGTCCTTGGGATTGGATCCGGGCCAGCCGCCTTCGATGTAGGCCACGCCGAGGTGGTCCAGCCGGGTGGCGATGCGCAGCTTGTCCTCGGTGGACAGGTTGATTTCTTCGGACTGGGTGCCGTCGCGCAGGGTGGTATCGTAGATGCTGATGGTGTTCATGGTGCTCCTGACCGGCTTTGCCGGGCGGTCGTGCTGATCATGGTTAAACGGTGCCTGGCCTGGACCAACAAAAAACCCCCGTCCTGGGGAGCGGGGGCTTTTTTGTTGATGACAAACCTGGATGGTCAGGCCCGACACTCCCCCGGCCGTGATTTGGTAATCACGGAAATCAGAATAATGGAAATGGAGGAGGTGATGGCTTTCATGTTGTGTACCTGCGTTAGGTGATGAACAATGGACAATCGATTGTCAAGCCGCAATTCTCAGGCAAGGAGGCCGGACTCTCGCGGCCGATTTTCAGCGCAGTCCAGGATAATCCGCGCGGCCCGGTCCGCAGCCCCGCCACCGCCCAGAAGTTCGGGCAGACGGGAAAGCTGTTCCACCATGGCCGTTCTGGCCGCAGTGTTCGGAATCCATTGGCTGACGGCAGCGGCCAGAAGGGCCGGATGAGCCTCGCTCTGAAGAAACTCGGGAAAGACCGGGGCGTTCATGATCAGGTTGGGAAGCGAGATGTAGGGTACCTTGACCAGCATCCTGCCGAGAAAAAAGGTCAGGGCTGAAAATTTATAGGCCACGGCCGTGGGCACCTGCAGCAGGGCCGTTTCCAGGGTGACCGTGCCCGATGCGGCCATGATGGCCCGGCAGGAGCGCATGCAGCGGTAGCGCTCATTGCTCGGCACCAGTTGGATCGGCAGCGGGGCAGTCCAGTGTTCATGGATCAGGCCCTGGTCCATGCCCGGCGCGACCGGCAGCACAAACTCCAGGCCGGGGAAGCGGGTGCTGAGCAGGGTGGCGGCGCGGGAAAAAACAGGCAGCAGGCTGGTGATTTCCCGGCGTCTGCTGCCGGGCAGGATGCCGATACGTCCCGGATGCGGGCGTGTGTTCAGGATTTGCGGGGCGCGGATGGAGTCAAGCAAGGGGTGGCCGACATAATCCACGGTCATGCCGTGGCGTCCGTAGAATTCCTGTTCAAAAGGCAGAATGGAAATCAGCCGGTGGATATGGGCGCGTAAAAAAGCCGCCCGGCCTTCACGCCAGGCCCAAAGCTTGGGGCTGATATAGTAGACCACCGGAATGCCCAGGGCTTTGGCGATCTTGGCGACGCGAAAATGAAAGTCCGGGGCGTCGATGACCACGATCACATCCGGCTTGGTTGTCCGCAGCTGCTGTCTGATGGTTCGCAGCAGTCCGAAAATCTTCGGCAACTGCCCCAGGACTTCCGTGAATCCCATGACCGACAGGCTTTCCGTCGATACCACGGCCTCGACGCCTTCTTCGCGCATGGCCGGCCCGGCCATGCCCAGGAAGCGGGCTTGCGGGCAGCGGGCGCGCAAGGACTGAACCAGCAGCTGACCATGGAGATCGCCGGACGTCTCGCCGGCGTTGATCCAGATAACGGGTGCGTGCGACATGGGCAGCACATAGACCGGCGCAGTGGAAATAACAAGAAGCTCAAACGCTTGTCGGCCGCAGGGCTTTGACTTAGACGCAGAGCATGTCAGCTTATATCTTTTCCCGCCTGCACCTGGCGGCGTGGTGCGTTTACGTTGTGGCGTTGATTGTTCTTTCGCTGGTTCCGGCGGAAATGCCGCCAGGCCCGGACCATGCGGATAAATTCTATCATTTCGCGGCCTATGCCGCGCTTGTCCTTTTCTGGCCTTGGCCGGTGATTCGTTCCTGGCTGGGAGCGCTTGTCTTTGCAGCCGGCCTGGGTCTGCTGCTGGAGGTGGGGCAGGGCGTTCTAACCACAGGGCGCTCCCCGGATCCCTGGGACGCCGTGGCCAATGCCATTGGGGCGGCGGCCGGCCTGGGAATGCGTCAGGGGCTTGCATACATGCAGGGCGCAATGGCCCGGAAGAAGTCATGACCACCGCCATTGAACTCTGGGCGCAGATCATCTGGCCTTTGTGCAAACTCATCGGGCTGGTCTCACTCGGCCTTTTGGTCGGCAACCTGATTGAAGCCATGCACTGGACGCGCTTCATGGCCCGTCTGGCTCAGCCCCTGGCCCGCGTCGGACGGCTGTGCGAAATATCCGCCGCCAGCTTCTCCGTGGCGTTCGTGTCGGGAATCACGGCCAACACCATGCTGGCCGAGGCCTACGACCAGGGTACCCTGACCCGGCGCGAGCTCATTCTTTCCAACCTGTTCAACAGTTTGCCGACCTATTTTCTGCATCTGCCGAGCATGATTTTCATTACCGTGCCCATTCTCAAGTCCGCCGCCGTGGTCTATCTGGCCATTACGGTCGGGGCGGCCCTGCTGCGCTCCGTCTGCATCCTTCTGGTGGGGCGCTTTCTGTTGACCGGACTGGACCGGTGCCATGCCGCGGAGATGCCCGGTAATGAGCGCCGCGACATGCGAACGGTCATGGACAAGACCTGGAAACGCTTCCGGCGGCGGATCAAAAAAATCATGATCATCACCGTGCCCGTCTACATCGGCGTGCATCTCATGTACAAATACGGGATATTTGCAGCCATGGAACTCTTTCTGGCCACGCATATGAGCGGGCTGTCCTGGCTGCACCCGCAGGCGGTGGGCATCATCGTCTTTCAGCTTGCCGCTGAATTCTCAGCCGGCATGGCCGCCGCCGGGGCGTTGCTGGAGGCGGGTTCCATGCCGGAGCGTGACGTCGTCATCGCGCTTCTGGTCGGCAATGTGCTCTCGTCGCCCATGCGGGCCTTTCGGCATCAGTTCCCCTATTACGCCGGCATCTTCAAACCGGCTTTGGCCATGGAGCTGATTGTCTGCAGCCAGGGATTCAGGGCGGTCAGTCTCATTGTCTGCGGCGTGATTTACTATTGGCTGGCCTGAGCTTCCGGAAAAAAAAACCCCGGCCAGGGCCGGGGATGGATGAATCAGCGATCTCTGCGCGGGCCGCCTCGACGGTCACCGCCACCTCCACTGCGAGGGCGGTCTCCGCGAGGACGATCGCCACGCGGCGGACGCGGCTGCTCCGGCTCGGGCTCTTCGCCCAGCTCTTCGAGGATGATGGCCTTACGGCTCAGCTTGATGCGTCCCGAAGGTTCGATGTCGATGACGCGCACCCGGATGGTGTCGCCTTCCTGGACCACGTCCTGGACCACGTTGACCCGGTCTCGCGCCAGCTGAGAAATGTGGCACAGGCCTTCAAGGCCGGGCAGAATTTCAATAAATGCGCCGAAGTCCATGATTTTTTTGACGATTCCATCATAGTCTTTGCCCAGATCGGCCTTCTGGTCGTAGTAGAGGACCATTTCCCGGGCCTTGGCCAGGGAGGTCAGGCTCGGAGCAAAAATGGCTATTTTGCCCGAATCATCAATGTCGATATCGGCCTGGGTGGCTTCACAGATGGCTTTGATGTTCTTGCCGCCGGGCCCGATGACCTCGCGAATCTTGTCCGGAGAAATATGGACAACATCCATCTGTGGCGCGAACTGCGACAGTTCCCCGCGCGGAGCGGCAATGAGGGCTTCCATCTGGTTCAGGATATGGAGCCTGGCGTCCTTGGCCTGATGCAGGGCTTTGTTCATGACGTCGGACGGAATGCCGGCAATCTTGATGTCCATCTGGATGGAGGTCACGCCGTCGCGACTGCCGGCGACCTTGAAGTCCATGTCGCCCAGGTGGTCTTCGTCGCCGAGGATATCCGTCAGAACGAGATATTCGTCTCCTTCCTTGATCAGGCCCATGGCAATGCCGGCAATGGGCGTCTTGATGGGCACGCCTGCGTCCATCAGGGCCAGGGTGCCGCCGCAGACCGAAGCCATGGAGGAGGAACCGTTGGACTCCATGATGTCGGACACGACGCGCACGGTGAAGGGAAAACTGTCGGGATTGGGCAGCACGGGCAGCAGGGCGCGCTCACTCAGATTGCCGTGACCGACCTCGCGTCGTGACGGAGCGCGCAGCATGCGGGCTTCGCCGACGCAGTACGGGGGGAAGTTGTAGTGCAGCATGAAGCGACGAGTCGTTTCCCCGGCCAGGGTTTCGACCCGCTGCTCATCGCGGGTGCTGCCCAGGGTGCAGGTGCACAGCGCCTTGGTTTCGCCGCGGGTGAAAACGGCCGAGCCGTGGGTGCGGGGCAGCAGACCGACTTCCATGGTCAGATCGCGGACCGTGGTCAGGTCGCGGCCGTCGATGCGGACTTTGTCCGTCATGATGCGCTGGCGGACCAGTTTCTTTTCCAGCTTTTCCAGGATTTCGCCCACGCCCTTGATGCGCTCCGGTGTATCGGCAAAGCGGGCGTTCAGGGCCTCCATCAGATTCTGGCGTACTTTCTTCTTGGCGTTTTTACGGTCCATCTTGCCGGGCACGGCCAGAGCTTCGATCAGCGGGGCTGATGCCAACTCCTGCACGGTGTTGACCAGTTCCGTATCTTCCTGGGGCGGTACAACCGCGAACTTGTCCTGACCAAGTATAGCGCGCAACTCTTCCTGGGCGTCCAGGAACGGCTTGAGCTGGGCATGACCCCAGGCCACGGCTTCGGCCATGATGTCTTCAGACAGGAACTGGGCTCCGCCTTCAACCATGACCACTGCGTCGCGGGTTCCGGCAATAATCATGTTCAGTTCGCTGGTGGCCAACTGGGCGGCGCTGGGGTTGAGCAGAAATTGACCGTCTTTGTATCCCACGCGAACAGCGGCAACAGGTCCGGCAAAGGGGATGTCGGAAATGTGCAGGGCCGCAGAGGCGCCGAGCATGGCCAGGATGTCCGGGCTGTGTTCCTTGTCCGAAGAGAGGACCGTGGCGATGACCTGGATTTCGTGGGTGCAGCCTTTGGGGAACAGGGGGCGGATGGGACGATCCAGGAGCCGGGAGGTCAGCGTTTCGTGATCGCTGGGACGGCCAACTTCGCGGCGGAAATAGTTGCCGGGAATGCGTCCGGCTGAATATAACATTTCCTGATAGTTGCATGTCAGGGGCAGGAAATCCACTTCTCGGTCCAAGGCCTGATGGGTGGCGGTGACCAGAACCAGGGTGTCGCCCCACTGTACGGTCACGGAACCGCTGGCCTGCAGCGCCAGTTTGCCGTGTTCAATGATGATTTCGCCGTCGCCCATGGGGATGGAGCGTCTGGTGAGTTGAAATGCCATGAATTCCTCGTTTGGGTTGGGCACTCCGTCCGTGGCAGCTGCGGCAGGTTTGGTGTTTAGTGCATGGCTCAACATTGTTGGGCCATGCACTAAACACAAAACCGCGAAAGGTGCTGCCGGGAGCGCTGTTGGTGAAAACAGGCGGAGCCGAAGCTCCGCCTTGGATGTCTACTTGCGCAGACCAAGCTTTGCGATCAGATCGCGATAGCGCTGAACGTCTTTGTTCTTCAGGTAGGCGAGGAGCTGTCTGCGCTTGCCGACCAGTTTCAAAAGACCGTTGCGGGAATGGAAGTCCTTCTGATGACTTTTGAAATGGCCGGTCAGATATTCGATCCGGGCAGTCAGCAGGGCCACCTGGACCTCTGCGGAGCCGGTGTCTCCTTCCGATGCTCCGTATTCCTTGACAATTTCAGCTTTGCGTTCAGGGGTTAAGACCACAGCGATCTCCTTTGGTTGTATGTTTCTTACGCCTGACCATATCCACGTGCGAACTCAAGCTCAGGTTTGCCACAACCCGCGCAGAATGCCCCAGACCAGGGCGTTGTCCTTGATGCGGGCCTCGGCCAGAGCCAGTGGGGCCTGGGCCGAAGAGAGCATCAAGGCCCGGTCCCCTTCCTGGGCAGGATATGCCGGAAACAGGCTTGCCGGCAGCCAAGCTCCGTTGCGCACCAGGGCCGTCTGCTCACTGTTCAGTGATAGCTTGGGCCAGTGCGGCAAGGTTTGGGCCATGGGCAGGACCATCTCCGGGAATCGGTTTCCGGCTGTCAACACCGCCTCCAGGCTGTGGGCCTGGGACAAGGTGAACGGGTGGCTGGCTTCCCGCTCCAGTTCGCTGAGCACTGCTCCGCACCCAAGTCGCTTCCCCAGGCTGTGGGCCAGGGAGCGGATATAGGTTCCTGCGGAGCATGTGACTCGAAAACTTACGCTCGGCAGATCCATGGACAGGATCTGCGCTTCGAAAATTGTAATGTCCTTGACCTTGACGGGCACTTCCTGTCCGGCCCGGTGCAGCGCGTACAGAGGCTTTCCCTGGTGTTTGGCCGCGGAAACCGGTGGAACCTCCTGACTGAAGGTGCCGGACCATTCGGCTGCAATTTCCAGCACTGCGCTGGTTGTGATGTGTTCCCAGGGAGCGGTGGCCGTGGTCTGACCCTGCACATCGTAGGTGTCTGTCTGCTGTCCAAGGATCAGCGTGCCCCGATACGTCTTGCGGTCCTCGCTGAGATAGCCGGCCAGCTTGGTGGCCTGCCCCAGAAGAACGACCAGCACTCCGGTCGCCATGGGGTCCAGGGTGCCGGCGTGGCCGATTTTTTTTTGTCCCAGGTGGCGCTTGATCTGGTTCAGGCAGTCTGCGGACGTCGGACCACTCGGTTTATGCAAAACCAGGACGCCGTCAAGCTGTTTGCTGGAAGAGTTCATGAATTGGCCAGTTCCTTGGTCACGGCCTGGACCAGCATCTCTTTGGCCGTGTTCATGGCGACGAACACATGTCCCCCGGCGGCGTTGCGATGTCCGCCACCGCCGAAGGTGACGGCCACGGCCTGCACGTTGACGCTGCCTTTGGAGCGCAGCGAGAACTTGATGCGATCCGCCTCTTCCCGCAAGCTGATGGCCACATGCACGCCGCGCAGATAGAGCACCGTGTTGACCAGGCCTTCCGTGTCTTCCGGGCCTGTTCCGGTTTGGTCGAACAGTTCGCGGGTAAAGGCAATGAGGCTGATTTTTCCATCGGCATAGAGATTCGCCTGCTGGAGAACCGTGGCCCGCATCTGCAGTTGGCTCAACGTGCCGGTGGATTGTTTCTGCTCATGAAACGGGCCGGGCAAAAGGCCCTGGCGGAGAATTTCCGCAGCCATTTCCAGCGTTTCCGGCCGCGTATTGTTGAAGCAGAAATCCCCTGTGTCGGAAATGAGGGCCAGGTAGACGTACTCGCCAAGCAGACCGGCCAGGGGAACGCCAAGTTCGCGGGCCAGCATGCCGACCATTTCGCCCACGGAAGACGCCCGTTGCTCCACCCAGTTCAGAGTGCCGAACATGGGGTTGCCCAGGTGGTGATCCATGTTGACGACTGTTTTCACTGCGAGCCAGGGCGCGACCAGGGTGCCGACTCTTTCCGGCGAACCGCAGTCCAGGACGAAAATGGTTGCGGGTTCCTCGGCCGGGAGTTCCCGGAGAATTTCCCCTCTGGGATTGAGCCATTGAAAGCGCTCCGGCAGGCCTGATTCATTGAACAGGCGCACCGTCTTGCCCAGGGCGCGCAGCAGCTCGCCCATGGCCAGCATGGAGCCCAGGGCGTCGCCATCAGGGGAGACATGGGACAGAACCAGGAAATTATCAGTTGTCCGGATGTGTTCAGCGATCTGTTTCAGGGGGAGCGTCATAGACCATGTCCTCCAAGAAGGTGTCCCATTGGAAACGCAGGTCGGGAATCCCTCGCAGCTTGAGTTCCTTGCTCAGACGGGAGCGCAGAAACCCCTTGGCCCGGTGCAGGGCTTTGGAAATTTCCGGCTCGGCGGCGCGACCACGGATGTGGGTGTACAGGACTTCGGCGATGCTGAAATCCCGGTTCAGGCGGACTCCGGTGATGGTGACCAGGGTCAGAACCGGATCCTCGACTTCGTGCACCAGGAGCGAAGCCAGGACCTGCATGATCTGATCGCCCATCTGCACTGATCGTCGTGACGTACTGCGTTGCATAAAATATCAGGCTCCAAATACGTCCATGTCGGCATGGACAAGTTCGTCGGAAGAAGTGCCTTCGACCATGGCCAGGACCTTGGACAACAGGCTGTGCACATACGCCTTTTCGTTAGACACCGTGACCACTCCCAGAACCAGGGTCTGGTGCGAATCCTGGGCCTCGGTCTCGGATACGGCCACGTTGAAGGTGTTGCGCAACTTCTGTTTTAGACTGTTGGCGCTTTTTCGCTTTTCCTTCAAGGAAAAAACACCGTGCAACCTGAATTCGAGGCGCAGGGTACCAATGATCATGAGTACGCTCCGGGAAAAATGAGTCCCTCCGGGCTGCATGAATCAGACCGGAGGGGCTAGCCGTAGTACTTGTGCCCGTTGCCGGGCGTCCCGGCATTGGCGGGAAAAGGTCCGCAACCTAAATGGTGCGGGCCTCTTCCACCAGTTCAAAGGCCTCGATGATGTCGCCGACCTTGATGTCGTTGAAGTTTTCCAGGCCCGCGCCGCATTCGTAACCCTTGGTCACTTCCTTGGCGTCGTCCTTGAAACGCTTGAGCGAGGCAAGCTTGCCGGTGTAAATGACCACGCCGTCGCGCAGCAAACGGATGCCGGCGTTGCGTTTGAGCTTGCCGTCGCTGACCATGCAACCGGCGATCATGCCGATCTTGGGCACGCTGAACGTCTGCTGCACATCCGCCTGGCCGAGGTAAACCTCTTTGATGTCGGGCGAGAGCATGCCGGACATGGCTGCTTTGATGTCATCCACGAGTTTGTAGATGATATCGTAGTAGCGGATGTCGACCTTTTCCTGTTCGGCCACTTCCTTGATCTTGGCCGTGGGCCGGATGTTGAAGCCGATGATGATGGCGTTGGAAGCTGAAGCCAGCAGAATGTCCGATTCGGTGATGGCTCCGGCTCCGCCATGCAGCAGGGCAATTTTGATTTCGTCCGTGGACAGCTTGCGCAGGGCTTCGGAAATGGCCTCAAGCGATCCCTGCACATCGGCCTTGACCAGCAGGTTCAAGGACTGGGCCTCTTCCCCGGCCCTGGCTGCCAGGAAGCTTTCGAGGGTGACCTTGGATTCCTTGGCCAGCTCGCGATCGCGGTGCTTGACGCGTCTGTCTTCGGCGATCTTGCGTGCAACCTTTTCGTCCTTGACGATGACAAATTCGTCGCCGGCTTCCGGGATGGCTTCAAAGCCCTGGATTTCAGCCGGAATGGCCGGTCCGGCGGACTTGATCTTGCGGCCCTGGTCGTTGAACATGGCCCGGACCTTGCCACTGATCAGGCCGCAGACAAAAGCGTCGCCCTGGCTGATCTGGCCTTCCTGGATCAGGACGGTGCCCACGGGGCCGCGTCCCTTGTCCAGCTTGGCTTCGACGATGTGTCCTCGTCCGGGTTTGTCCGGGTTGGCCTTGAGGTCCAGAACTTCGGCCTGCAACAGGATCAGTTCAAGCAGCTCGTCCAGGCCCTGGCGCTTTTTGGCCGACACGTGGGCGTAGATGGTCTCACCGCCCCAGTCCTCGGGCATGAGGCCCAGGTCGGACAACTCGCGTTTGACCCGGTCCGGGTCCGCGCCGTCCTTGTCCATCTTGTTCACCGCGACAACGATGGGCACCCCGGCGGCCTTGGAGTGACTGACCGCTTCACGGGTCTGTTCCATTACGCCGTCGTCGGCAGCCACGACAAGAACAACGATGTCCGTGACCTTGGCGCCGCGGGCGCGCATGGTGGTAAATGCTTCGTGGCCCGGTGTGTCCAGGAAGACGACTTCGCCCCGGTTCGTGGCCACATGGTACGCGCCGATATGCTGGGTGATGCCGCCGGCCTCGCCATCGGCCACGCTGGTGGAGCGGATGGCGTCCAGCAGAGAGGTCTTGCCGTGGTCAACGTGGCCCATGATGGTCACCACGGGCGGACGCGGCTTCAGATCCTCGGCTTTGTCGGCTTCTTTGGGCAGGAGAAAGTCCGCCTCGGCGAAACCGACCCTTTCGACTTCGTAGCTGAATTCAGCCGCCAGCAGCAAGGCGGTTTCAAAATCCAGGGACTGATTGATGGTGGCCATCACGCCCATGGAAAAGAGTTTCTTGATCAGATCCTGGGCCTTGGCTCCCATCTGATGGGCCAGGTCCGTGAGGCGGATGGTCTCTTCGACCCGAATCTTGCGCTTCGAGGCCTTGATCGGCTGCGTGATCTGGGCTTGGTTGCGACCGCCGGATCTGCGCGCCTCGGCCCGCTGGGCCTTCTTGCCCTTGCCAAGGGAAAATTCCTCGCGGCGATACAGATCTTCGGCCTCCACGGTGCGGCGGCCCTTCTTCTTTTTGCCTCGGCTGTCCTTGCCGGCATCGGCAGTCGGCGCCGGAGGCTGGCCGGGAGCGCCACCTGCTGCCGGTCTGGGAGCGCCTGCCGGAGCGGGTCTGGGCGCTCCGGAGTACCCAGGTCTGGGCGCACCGGTGTATCCAGGCCTCGGGGTTCCGGGTCGATCTGTCTGTTCGCGGGGGCGCGCAGCCGGAGTCGTTGCCGGGGTGTCGGGAAATTCGACGATGGTTGGGCGCGAGATGACCTTGACCTGCACAGCGGCCGGGGCCGGTTTGGCTTTTTTCGGCTTCTTGCGGTTGGCTTTTGCGTCTTCTGTGTCCGGAGCTTTGGCCGTTTCCGGTGTTTCCGCAGCGTCTGCAACGGGTTCGTCCGTTTCTGCGGCAACTTCAGGTTCTGCACTGACCGGTTGCTCGGGCTGTTCTGCCGCGTCGTCTGCGATCCTTACCTCATCGGCAGGGAGAGCTTCCGCCTGGGGTTCGGGCGTTGCCGGTGCTTCAGCAATGATGCGGGCAGGCTGGATGATGACGGCGCTTTTCTGTTTGCGGGCTGGTGACGGGGCTTTGGATTCCTGTTCCGGCGCGGCGGCCTCGGGAATTTCAGCGGCGGGTGTTGCCGGTTGATCGTCTTCGTGGGCCGTGTCTGCCGTGCGTCTTCTTTTGCGCACAATGACGCCGGAGGTCGCTCTGGTCTCCACAGCCGATGGCGTCGCCTCCCGGTTTTTGTGGTTTTCCCGGACCTGAGTGACTTCTTCGTCGGTCAGGCTGCTCATGTGGCTTTTGACCGGGATTTTGAGTTCTCGCAGTATGTTCATCAAATCTTTGCTGGAGATATCTAACTCCGTGGCAAGATCTCGTACCCGCAATCTAGTGGACATGCCCAACCCCCTTGCATTTCTTCTGCCAGCCCTTGAATCGCTCGAATTTGTTCCGGCAAGCCGCGTCGCGGCACAGATAAAAACCCCGTCCCGGTTTTTTTCCGGTGCTGTCAGCGGTCAGTGTGAGCTCTCCGTGAACAGGGCAGGTAAATCTTAACAGTTCGTCCTTAGTAAAACGCCGACGACAGATCACGCACATGCGGATCGGAATCCAGGCTGATTTGGCCTGACTATCCATTTGGATCATTTAGGCTTCTTCCTCATGATCCTTGTGACTGCGCTCATTGCCGTCCTCGGTCTGTTCTTCCCGGTTCTGACTGATGAGCAGGTTCAGTGCGCCGCGCAGGGCGCCGATGTTTTCTTCGCTGATGCCCTGGATATCAAGCAGCTGCTCGTTGGTGCAGGCGGCCATGGCTTCCAGGGAATCGAATCCGGCTTCGAAGAAATCCGTGATGGAAACCTGGGCCGCACTGGCCAGCTGTTCCAGCAACTGACGATCTTTATGGACCTTGTTGTATCGGCTGTTGGTGAAGATATCGATTTTCCAGCCCAGCAGCTTGGCCGCGAGTTTGACGTTCTGTCCTTTCTTGCCGATGGCCGGTGTCAGCTGATCTTCGGGCACCACCACTTCCAGGGATTTCTCCTCGTCATCGATGGCGATCTTGGACACGCGGGCCGGCGACAGGGCATTGGCCGCGTAGGTGGCAATGTCCGGGCTCCAGAGCACGATGTCGATGCGCTCACCCCGCAACTCCTGCACGATGTTGTGGATGCGCGAGCCGCGGATGCCGACGCAGGCACCGACAGGATCGACGTTAGAATCCTGGGACAGCACGGTAACCTTGGCCCGCAGGCCCGGGTCGCGGGCCACACCCATGATGTTGACCGTGCCGTCGGATACTTCCGGGACTTCACGGCGGAACAGGGCGATCATGTATTCGGGGTCGGATCGGGTGATGATAATCTGCGGCCCGCGGCCTTCCTTGCGCACATCAATGATCAGACCTTCGACGCGGTCGCCCTGGCGGAAGCGTTCGCGCGGAATTTGCTTGTCTTTGGGCAAGAGAGCCTCGGTCCGGCCAAGATTGATGATCCAGCCCGAACGGTCGCGGCGCTGGATGATGCCGCTGACGATTTCGCCTTTGCGGTGCTTGTACTCTTCGTAGATGATTTCCTGCTCGGCGTCGCGCATGCGCTGGATGATGACCTGCTTGGCGCTCTGGGCGGCAATGCGTCCCAGGTCCTCGACCTGGAGGCGAAAGCCGACGGCGTCGTCCAGCTCGACATTGGGGTCGTGCTTGACCGCGTCGGACATTAAAATTTCCGTGGCCGGATCTTCCACGTCTTCGACGACGACTTTGAATTGATATACTTCTATTTCGCCGGTTTCTTCGTTGAAGGTGACCTCAATGTCCATCTTGTCGCCGAATTTCTTCGTCACGGAGGCCCGAATGGCTTCTTCCAGGGTATCGATCAGCATGTCGCGGTCAATGCCCTTGTCCTTGCTGATCTGGTCAATGGCTTTTTTGAGTTCCAAATTCATGAACGTCCTCCGTTCTCCGGGCGGATAATTCGCCGCATTCCGAAATTTTCAGCGTTTCCCGGGTTTGCCCTGATCGGGATATTCGTAAACGAGATTGGCCTTGGTCACATCGTCCCAGTCCAGGGTGAAATCCTGGTTTGTGTCGCAGAGAGTGAATGCAGGCGGGTCGATGGCCGTCACGCGGCCCTTGAAATTTTTTCTGCCGTCCAGTCCCTTGTCCATGCGTACCCGCAATGTCTGGCCGAGATAGGGTCGCATCTGTTCCAGGGAAAAGAACTGTCGTTCGAGACCGGGGGAGGAGACTTCCAGGGTGAAGGCTCCGGGAATGATGTCTTCGACATCCAGGGCCAGGCTGAGGTGGCGGCTGATCTCCGTGCATTCGTCGATCCCCACGCCCTGAGCGGAATCCAGATAGATGCGCACGATTCTGTGTCTGCCCCCGGCTCCGAAAAGCAGATCAATGCCCCAGACATCAATGTCTCGGGCCTGACACAGGGGGACCACCATTTCCATAAGCCGGGCGTGTATTTCGTTTTTGTCCATTCTGCCTGCCGGAAAAAAAAAGGTGGACCACAAAAAGGCCCACCCCCATCAGCTACCGAATATCAGTATGACCACATACAGGAGTGGAGCGGGTGACGAGAATCGAACTCGCAACACCAAGCTTGGGAAGCTTGTACTCTACCAATTGAGCTACACCCGCTCTGCAACCGTTTCCCTTGCATGAGGGTGGGGAGGGGCGTCAAGTTTTTTTTACGATGGTCCCGGATTCCGGTCCGAACAGCTGGCCTGCAATTTGCTTTACCGCAGATACCAAGGAGGATCGGTCATGCAAGGAAGCAGCTACAGCGCCGTATTCGGAGCTCTGACCCAGCAATATCGGCTGGATACCATCGCCAATAATTTGGCAAACGTGAACACCACCGGTTTCAAGGGTGACAAACTGGCTTTTCGGGACACGTTTCGCCGCTACGCTCATGACCAGCTGGACCCCAACACAAGTCTTGACCAGAAGGTTCCATGGCCCAGGGCCCACGTCCTGGCCCAGCCCCGCATTGCGGAGCGGGTCATCGATCTGTCCCAGGGGAGCATGAAAAGCACGGGCAATCCGCTTGACCTGGCCATTGCCGGAGAAGGTTTTTTCCAGGTTCAGACCCCGGCCGGAACGGCTCTGACCAGGCAGGGCGTCTACCACCGTTCCAGTGAAGGATACGTGGTCGACGCACACGGCAATCAGCTGCTTGGAGAGGGCGGCCCGCTCCAGATTCCGGACGACGGGGTCGTTGTCATTGATGCCACGGGCGGAGTGACGGTCAACAATGCATTCATCGATTCCATCACCCTGGTCACGGTGGAGGATCCCCGGTCTCTTGAAAAGATGGGCCAGTCCCTTTTTCGGGTGCGGCCCGACGCTCAGGCTCAGCCTGTGCCGGCTGCGGGGGCGACCATAGAACAGGGATTTCTGGAGAGCGCCAATGTGGAGGTGGTCACGGAAATGGTCAACATGATTGAGGCCATGCGGGCTTTCGAGGCTTATCAGAAGATGATCACCGGTACTTTTGAACAGGATAAGAAGGCCATCACGGAAGTGGGGGCCTCGCGATAATTGAACCAGCAAGGCGCCTGACCTCGTCATGAACAGGTGCGCCAACCCAAGGAGAAAGCCATGATTCGCGCGTTATGGACCAGCGCCACGGGCATGATCGCCCAGCAGCTCAGCCTGGACGTCACGGCCAACAACCTGGCCAACGTCAATACCACCGGATTCAAGAAGAACCGGGCCGAATTCGAGGATCTCATGTACCAGAACATGAAAATCGCCGGTTCCGCCAATCAGGAAGGGAACAGGCTGCCTGTGGGCATGCAGATCGGCATGGGCGTGCGACCCGTGTCCGTGCACAAGATTTTTTCGCAAGGGGATTTTCAGAACACCGGCAATCAACTCGATCTTGTCATTGAAGGCGACGGTTTTTTCCGCGTCGACCGCAACGGCGAGGAAAGTTACACCAGAAACGGTGCGTTCAAGCTGGACAGCGATGGCCGTATCGTCACCGACAATGGCCATCCCCTGCAGCCGGAATTCATTGTGCCGCCTGAAACCCAGAACATCGTGGTCACCGAAGACGGTCGTCTGACCTGTATGGACAAGGCGGGAGAAGAACTCGCCGCCACGGAGATACCGGTCTATACCTTTGTCAATCCTCCGGGTCTCAAGGCCGTGGGCCGCAACCTGTTTGTCCAGACCGAAGGGTCCGGCGAGGCCATTGAAAGCGTGCCGGGACAGAACAACGCCGGCACCCTGGCGCAGGGATTTCTGGAAATGTCCAATGTCGAGGTTGTGGAGGAGATGGTCAACATGATCGTCGGTCAGCGCGCCTATGAGGCCAATTCCAAATCCATCACCACGGCGGACTCCATGTTGCAGATCGCCAACCAGCTCAAGAGGTAATGACATGCGGTTGATTGTGGCCCTGCTTGTGGTTTTGTCCGCGCCCCTGTGGGCGGCGGCCCAGAGCCGACTGGTTGTGGCTGCTGCAGTCTGCGTGGACAGGGCCGAGATCACTATCGGCGATATCGCCCGGGCCGAGGGTCCCGAGGCGTTGGCGCTGATGGAATTGCGAGGAGATGAGCCCTTGTTGGCTGCGCCACGGTTCAATGGCGCGCGGGCCAACCTGCACGGCGGCAAGCTCAGGGAACTGATCCTTCAGCGCCTTGGTCCGAATTTGCCGCCCATTGTTGTCCCGGACCAGGTCCAGGTCCAGCGCGGCGGCCAGGTCATTGACGCCTTGGCGTTGCGAGCCGGCATTGACAAAGTTTTGACAAATCATCTGGCCCACTACGAAGGCGAGGTCGAGATCCGCGACCATCGCATGCCGGAGTACCTTTTCCTGGCCGACAAGACTCCGGTTCAGATCCGGGTTCAGCCTGTGGGCACGGTCGCTCCGGGGCGCATCAGTCTGCGCCTGGAGGCGGTGGATGGAGAGGGGGGTGTTGTGCAGTCGTTTACGGGAACGGTTTTTGCCGATGTCTGGAAGACCGTGCCCTGCGCGGACCGGGTTCTGAACCGGGGCAACATTCTCGAACCTGAACTGGTCACGTTTGCCCGCAAGAATCTGGCCTATCTGACCAAGCCGCCCTGGGACGGTCGGGGGTTGCCTCTGCGCATGACCGCGCCCGTCGGCGAAGGGCAGGTCATCACGGCCGATGCCGTGGATGCCATTCCGGCTGTGAGCAAAGGCGCCTTGTTGACCCTGGTTTATGCCGGTTCGACCTTGCGCCTGACCGTGCCGGCCGAAAGCCTGGAGGACGGAGCCATTGGCCGGGTGATTCGGGTGCGGAACACGCAGACGCGTAAAGTCGTGGCGGCCCGGATTCTTGACAGCGATACAGTCCAGGTGCCCTAGGAGGGAAGATGTACAAGTTCGTGATCATAGCTTTTCTGGTGATGGGGGCCCTTGGCTGTCGCACCACCTCGCGACCGCCCATGCCTGCGGCCGTGGTCATGCCGCCGCCGCAGGAGCGCGAGCCGGCCGCCAACAATCCCGGCTCACTTTTTGACCCGGACGGCGCGACCATGCTTTTTGCCGATGCCAGGGCCAAGAGGGTCGGCGACATCGTGCTGATCAAGGTGGTTGAAACGACGTTGGCGAAAAACAAGGCCACGACCAACACGGAACGAACCAGCAATACCAACCTTGGTGTCAACGCCTTTCTGGGCAAGGATAAACTGCCGCTCATTCCCGGCGCGGCTGTCGGAACGGGAGCTTCTCTGGTTGATGCGAGTTCGGCCAACACCTTCGACGGCGAGGGTGAAACCAAGCGGGAAAGTTCCATCACCACGACTGTGGCCGCCCGTGTGACCAGAGTGTTGGGCGGTGGAATGATGGAAGTGGTCGGTGCCCGTGAGACGCGCATCAACGGCGAAACCCAGATTGTGCTGGTCCAGGGCGTGGCCCGGGATCGGGATATTGATCGGGACAACACCATCAGATCGACCAGCTTGGCCGAGGCGCGCATTGAGCTCTACGGCGAAGGCGTCCTGGCCGACAAACAGCGCCCCGGGTGGCTTGCGAGGATACTCGACAATGTATGGCCCTTCTAGGTTTACAATCATTCTGGTTCTCGGTCTTGTTCTGTGGGCATCCCAGGTCTGGAGTGCGGGGGTGCGGCTGAAGGACATGGCCAGTTTCGGCGGAGTGCGTTCCAACGACCTGATCGGTTACGGATTGGTGGTCGGCCTGGCCGGTACGGGTGACAAGAGCGGCACCCAGTTCACGGTGCAGTCCATGGCCAACATGCTTGAAAGTATGGGGGTGGCCGTGGATCGGGCGGCGCTCAAGCCCAAGAACGTGGCCGCGGTCATGGTCACGGCCAAGATGCCGGCTTCGGCCAGGCCGGGAGCCCGGATCGACGCGACCATTTCGTCTCTGGGCGACGCCTCGTCGTTGCTGGGCGGCGTGCTGCTGTTGACCCCGCTCAAGGGCGTGGACGGCAATGTCTACGCCTTGTGTCAGGGGGCGTTGGCCGTGGGTGGATTTTCGGCCGGAGGCGACGCGGCCACGGCCAGCAAGAATATCACCACTGTCGGACGCATCCCGAACGGTGCGGTGGTTGAACGCAGCGTCCCGTTTACCTTCAACGATCAGCCGGATGTGGCCATTCAGCTCAATGTGGAGGATTTTTCGACAGCCAGACAGGTTATGGAGACGCTGAACAAGGCCCTGGGCGGCACATATGCCAGGGCTCAGGACGCCTCCACGGTCCGGCTGACCGTGCCGCCCCAGTTTCAGGGCGACATCGTGTCGCTCATGGCTTCGCTGGAAAACCTGGAAGTGCGGCCCGACAGCCGGGCCAAGGTCGTGGTCGACGAAAAGACCGGCACCGTGGTCCTGGGTGCCAATGTGCGTCTGTCCAAGGTGGCTGTTTCCCACGGCAACCTGAATATTGTCGTTGCGGAGCAGCCGCAGGTTTCCCAGCCCGGGGCCTTTGGCCAGGGTGAAACCGTGGTCACTCCCCGGACGCAAATGGCGGTCAAGGAAGATCAGCGCCGTCTGATTTTGATGGACGGCACATCCATCCAGGAATTGGCCGACGGCCTCAATGCCATCGGAGCCACGCCGCGCGACCTCATCTCCATTCTGCGAACCATGAAGTCGGCCGGCGCGCTGCATGCGGATCTGGAAGTTCTGTAACGAAGTGGAGGAGCCATGAGCGATATCATGCCCGTACCCGTCACCCTGAATGAACAGGGTGAAAGTCAAAACCTGCAGCTGCGACTGCGTGAGCTGCGCTCCCGGTTGCAGTCGGACAATGGCCGGGATGAGGCCGGGCTCAGGAAGGTTTGCCAGGACTTTGAAGCCGTGTTCATCAGCCAGATCTGGAAGCAGATGCGTGCGTCCGTGCCCAAGGACGGCATGCTGCAGTCCAAGGAGCAGGAAAGCTATCTGTCCATGTTTGATCAGGAGATGGCGGTCAAAATGGCCGGAGCGGGAGGGATCGGCCTGTCGGACATGCTTTATGCCAATCTCTCCGAGCGTCTGTTGAACGCCAGCAAGGAGGCGACTTCGACCAATCCGCTGCTGCCTCTGAACGTGCCGGCTGCGCAGAAGGCTGCAGATCTGGCTCCGCCGATTCAGGCCCGCACCCTGGCCACCTTGGCTGCGCAACGCGAGGCCGAGATGTTGGCGCGTAATATCGAACGTCAATTGTCCGGAGACCGTCCGTCCATGCTGACGTCTTTGGATCTTGAGGACGCCTTGCGGGTGGTCAGCATGGACGGGGAAGAGGGAATCTGATTCCGTTCTCTATATTTTGCCTCGTGACCGCTGGGTGCAGCCGGAAACTTGGTCGGCGACGGGACGCTTGGTGCACGATGGTCGGTAATTTGCAGAAAGTGGATTGAATTCGCATGCCAGGCAAAATTTGCCTGATTGCCCGGATGATGTGGAAAACTTTCAGCCCAAGGACTCTCCATGCAGCAGATCATTCTTCAAAGCCTGATTCGACAGGCCAAAGGCTCCGAACAGCTGGGGCTGCTTCTGGTGGAAGAGTATTCCCTGTTGCGACAGGGCCGGCCCGATGATGTCGCCGGACTCGAAATCATTGTTCAGGAATTGATTCGCCAACTGGTGCGTGAGCGGGAATTCATGGTTCGCCGTCTTGAACTGGCCGGCATGGACACGCTGGCGAATTTCATGTCCAGTCTGCCGTCGCAGGACGCCCGCGAATACGAAACGTGGCGGGCCATGATCATCACCCATGAGCAGGACAGCGCCCGTCAGGCATCCATCAATGCCGATCTGGCCATGGCCTTGTGGCGTCAGAGCGGCGATCTGCTCCAACATCTGCAGCAACGCGTCGCTCCCCGGGAACGCAACACCTACACGGCCAAAGGTACATGGCACAATCGTCCGGCCACAGCGGCCCTGGTCAGCGGGAGGCTCTAGATGCCCGGCATCACCTCGCTGCTTGATATCGGGAAGAAATCCCTTTTCGCCAATCAGGCGGCCATCCAGGTTGTCGG
>CAZYZA010000066.1:0-19834 GCA_964651415.1 uncultured Desulfovibrionaceae bacterium | reverse complement strand
ACCCCCGACACTGCGGATATGAGCCGCATGCTCTAACCGTCTGAGCTACCTCGCCATAAACGTTAATGTTTACGCCTTGCTGGTGGGATGTCCCAAAAGCGAAGTCGGTTAATATAGACGCAGTTTTCAATTGGCAAGTGTTTTTTTGCGATAAAAGAGGTTGAATGAAATTTGCCTGCTGCAGATATTTTGATTATAGCTTACAGGCATTGAGCAGTGGTTATTTTTGGTTCTTTATTTCAGGAGGTTGACTATGGATGCGAATAATCGTGCGTATCAGCGCAAAGACTGTCTGGTGCCGGTAAGGTTTACCTATGAAGGGGATTCCCGCACTCATTACGCCCGGGTCGTTAATTTTGGCGACGGCGGTTTGTGTTTGAAAACACGAACCCCCATCAAGCAGGATGCCCACCTGGAGCTGGCATTCGAAGGCTACACTCCGGAAGAATCCAACCTTGGTCCTTTTGATCGTCATCCCGCAGCGGTGCGCTGGAGCAAGGAAGTTTCGGAGCGGGGCCTGCCGGTGTATGAAACCGGATTGTCCTATCGATAATGCAGATAATTCAGGGCCGCTATGCGGCCCTTTTTTACTTCGGTTCAGAATAAAATATCCGGGCTGACGTTGTTGACGGACGCCGTGCCGGTCATGACCATGGCTTGCATGAGTTCTGTGCCGAGGATTTCTATGTAGCGCCCGACACCGTCGGCCAGGCCTCCCATGGCCGCTATGCTGAATGGCCTGCCGATCATGACTGCGTCCGCACCCAGGGCCAGCATCTTGAGAATGTCCGCTCCAGATCGCACTCCTCCGTCGACAATAATCGGAAGTTCGCCTTTTACCGCCTGGGCGATACCCGCCAGGACTTCGGCCGTTCCGGGAGTGTGATCCAGGACCCGGCCACCATGATTCGAGACGACAATGGCCGCAGCGCCCGCGTCGCGGGCCATAAGGGCGTCTTCTGCGGTCATGATTCCTTTCAGGATCAATTTGACGCCCAGGCCGTCAATGATGGCGGCCAGCTCCTGTTTGGTCTTGGGCGCGACCGGGCGTCCCATTTTGCGCAGGGTGACCAGGCCGGCCGCGTCAATGTCCATGCCGATCATGCGTGCGCCGGTGGATTTGGCTTTTTCCAGCTTTTCATTCAGTTCCGCTTCTTCCCATGGCTTGATAAATGGAATGCCGTGCCCTTGGGCGGCGGCAATGGCCTTGAAGCCCGATTCGTGAATGAAGGGAGGAACTCCGTCACCCGTACAGCCGATGAGGCCGTTTTGTTTGCAGCCGTCAATGATGGCGGTGATGTATTCGTCTTCGCTGCGTTTGCCGCCCATGTTGAACGATACGCCACCAATGGGAGCGGCGATAACGGGCAGGGCCAGATCCAGGCCCAGCAGGGACGTGCGAGTTTGCGGCTGGACCACGTCATGGATCAGTCTCATGTTGAACCGGTACTTGGCCAGGGCCAGCACATTGGCCATAAAGGCGGAGCCTGTTCCCAGCCCACCCATGCCCGGCACTTCGCCGGCACAGGCCTTTCCGTTGCAGACCGGACAAACTTTGCAGTATCCCGTCATGAGTTCGCGGGCGGTGCTACGAATTTCTTTCATGTTCCTCTCCGTGGCTAGATGTGAAAATAATTTTTTGGGTCTGAGCAAGGTGTTCGGCCATGGCGGCCTGAGCCTGTTGCGGATCCTTCTTCCGTAAAGCCGCAACGATGGCTCGATGTCCTTGCAGGGCCATGTGATTGCGTTCCGGTGATTGCAGGATTTCGTCGCGGCTTTCGGACAGCATGTCCTGCATGTGTTCCATGAGCCTAGTGATGGCCTGGTTTCCGGTACTGGCGGCGATGGCGTCGTGGAAATTCTGATCCAGGGCGGCGATAGGCTGATTCCTGCCCAGGGCCTCTTCGTACTGTTCAAGGAGGTCCTGCAGCGTCGAGAGTTCGGTCTCGTCAATGCGGCTGGCGGCAAGATGGGCGATTTGTGGTTCGAGCAGGAGGCGCAGTTCAAAGATGTCGGCCACGCGATGTCTCTCCTGGGCAAAAAGTTCCCCCATGGCTTCGGTCAGCGAGGTCTGCGCCGAAGCGGAAATATAGGTGCCGGCTCCCGGCCTGCTGGACAGCAGGCCTATCTGTTCGAGGCTTTTGATTGCCTCGCGCACGCAATTGCGGGATACCTTGAACGTGGCGGCCAGTTGCCGTTCGGGCGGCAGACGGTCTCCGGGCTGCAGATTGCCTTTGTGGACCAGGGCTTGCAGTTGAATGCAGATTTCTTCGTAAAGTTTTTTCTGGCGTTGCGTGGAAGACACGTAGTTTCTCCGGTTTAATTGGGCCTACCAATACTGCAGGGGCCGGTCAAAAGGCAAGCCGCCCGAAGCCGATGCGTGGACCAGAAGATGAGCGAGGCAGACATGCACAATGAACAGATCATGGATATTTTTGAGAGCTATTTTGAAAAATATAAGAAAACCGAAGGTGATCGCAGCAGCTGGTCGGCGTACTGGACTGTATATGGTCATGGCGATTCCTTTGAAATCAACATGACCAAATGTCCGCGGGGAACGCGCTTCAAGATTTTTCACGGTCGCCAAAAAATTGAGGAAATTGAGGGCTGGGAGCAGTTTCTGGCCAGTCTGGACCGGCTTGAGGCCGAGCATGGTCCGGTCTTCGAGCGAGTCGATTTTTTTTCCCAGATGCAGGACATGCTCTGAGGCTCAAGAGGTGCCATGCGCATTCTAAATGTTGAAGCCTCGTATTTCGTCAGTCATTTCCGGCGTCTCGGGCATGAGGTGCTGACCATTGGCCCCGGCAGGGACAGCGATGTGGTTCAGGACAGGCCGCTGGGCGCGCGCGAGTTGCTGCGCGTCTTGGAAGAGCGGAAGTTCAGGCCCGACCTGGCCCTCTGGGCCGATGGATGCCGTCCGCCGTCCGTGTTGGGGCTTGAGCTGCTGCCGTGCGTGACCATGGGCTATTCCATCGACCAATACTGCAACCCCTGGCATGTTCCCTGGTCGGCCTGTTTCGACCTTTTCTGGGTCGCCCAGAAGGATTATGTCCCGCTGTTCAACCTGCCTCAATTGCGCCGGCCGGTGCGCTGGTTCCCGCTTTTTTTCAACGCCGAAGGGCTGTCCGAAGTTGATGCTGAGCGCGATATCCCGGTCGGCTTTGTCGGCACGGTCAGTGGATCCATCAACCGGGAGCGCAAGCGTTTTCTTGACGACTTTCGGGTGATGGCGCCGTTGGTGGCGGTGCAGGGCGCGTACAGGCCCGTGTATGCCAGATGTCAGCTCGTGCTGAACCAGAGTGCGGCCGCAGAGGTCAATTTCCGCGTTTTCGAGGGTGCCGGCTGTGGAGCCCTGGTCGTCACGGAGCGGGTGGACAATGGTCTGAGTGAGCTTTTCGAGCCCGGTGTCGAGATTGCCGTGTACGAGCGTGGCAACGCGGCCCATGCGGCCCAAACCTGTCGCGCTCTCCTGCAGGATCATGACCGGCGGCAGCGCATGGCCGCTGCCGGACGTCGACGGGTCATGCGTGAGCACACGGCGGCTGCGCGGGCCAGGGAGATCCTGGACGCGGCCGCCACGATGGCGGCGCAACGGTCATGGACCTGGCGACGGGACAATCAGGCCGTGGTGCAGACGGAAATCGGCAAGATGTGTCTTTTTTTGGGGCTGGATCAGGAACTGCCCCTGCCGTGGGACATGGCCCAGGGGTATTGTCGCATGGGGATGGAGCGCATGGGGCGGCGCTGAAAAAGAAAGGGCCGCGTGGGCGGCCCTGGGATCACAGCTTGTAGAGTTCGTCGCCGGACAGAATGCGCACGTTGTTGGTTTGCAGCACTTCAATGGCCTGGTCGGTGCGGTCAAAGCGGAAAATCAGAATGGCGTTGCGCCCGCTCTGGGTCACAAAGGCGTACATGTATTCCACGTTGACGCCGCCAGCTGTCAGCATTTCGAGGATGGCGTGCAGCCCGCCGGGATGATCACTGACTTCCGCCGCCACGACATTGGTCCGGCCCACGGTGAAACCCTTGGCCTTGAGGGCTTCTTTGGCCTTTTCATTGTCGGTGACGATGAGGCGCAGGATGCCGAAATCCGAAGTGTCGGCCAGGGACAGGGCGCGGATGTTGACCTGGTTCTCGGCCAGGGTCTTGGTCACTTCGGCCAACCGGCCGGCTCTATTTTCCAGAAATACGGAAATCTGTTCGACTTTCATGATTCCTCCCGGTTTGGGGTGGGGCGCTAGGGGAGCGCATGCAGGTTATTGTGACAGGCCGTTCCGTGCATTTCGCTATTCGTGGACGGCCTGTGAATTTCAGTTTTTCCAACAGTCAGCTACGCGTTGCGCAGGTCAATGATCCGTTTGGCCTTGCCTTCGGACCGCTCAATGCTTTGCGGTTCGGACATGGTCACTTTGGCGGTGACACCCAGGAATTCCTTGATATTTTTTTGTATCTTGGCTTCGATACGCTGTAAATGCTTGATCTCGTCCGAAAAGAGCTTTTCATCCACTTCAACCTTGACCTCAAGCATGTCCAGGCTGCCCTCGCGGGTCAGGATTAGCTGATAATGCGGGGCAACACCCTGGGTTTCCAGCAGAATGGTCTCGATCTGCTGCGGGAAGACATTGACGCCGCGGATGATGAGCATGTCGTCACTGCGGCCTTGGATGCGGCTGATCCGCCGGTGGGTGCGGCCGCAGCGGCAGGGAATGGCGTCGATGCGCGTGATGTCGCGGGTGCGGTAGCGGACCAGGGGCTGGGCTTCCTTGGTGATGGTCGTGATGACCAATTCGCCGGTCTCGCCCAGGGGCAGCTGTTCGCCGGTGTCCGGGTCGATGATTTCGATCAGGAAATGATCCTCCCAGATGTGCAGGCCGTCCTGGGCGTCGCAACATTCCATGCCCACGCCCGGCCCCATGATTTCCGACAGGCCGTAGATGTCCAGGGCCTTGATCCGCAATTTGGCCTCGATCTCGGCCCGCATTTTTTCACTCCACGGCTCAGCCCCGAAAATGCCGGTGTGCAGTTTGAGATCGTCGATCTGGATGCCGGCGGCCAGGATGGATTCATAGAGAAAGAGGGCGTAGGATGGGGTGCTGCATAAAATGGTCGAGCCGAAATCGCGCATGAGCATGACCTGGCGTCTGGTGCCGCCGCCGGAAATGGGCAGAATGGTCGCCCCCAGGCGCTCAACCCCGTAGTGCATGCCCAGGCCTCCGGTGAAAAGGCCGTAGCCGTAGGCGTTGTGGACAATGTCACGGCGGCTGGCTCCGGCGCACATCAGGGAACGGGCCATGAGATCGGCCCAGGTGTTCACGTCGCGCTGGGTATAGCCGACCACGGTGGCCTTGCCGGTGGTCCCGGAAGAGGCGTGAACCCGGACCACATTGTCACGGGGCACGGCAAAAAGGCCGTAGGGATAGTTGTTGCGCAGGTCCTGCTTTTCGGTGAAGGGCAGGTACTTGAGATCGTCAAGAGAGCGGATCTGTTCGGGTCGAACGCCCATCTCATTAAATTTGCTCTGATAAAACGGTACATTGTAATAAACTTTTTCCACCATGGACTTGAGACGCCGCAATTGCAGAGCCTCCAGTTCTTCCCGGGGCATGGTTTCGTTGGAAACATCGTAAAGCATGGCTGTACCTCCAGGTAAAAAAATGAAAAAGCCGCGAACACGGGGCTGTTCACGGCATCAGGGATCTAGCTCACTGCTGGTGTTATACCGTGGCCCCTTCCGTGAAGGGGGCGGTAAATATGAAGCGATGCATGCTGGTCAGAATTATATGCATCGGGGATGTATGCCTTGCTCGGCGGGCATTCGTCAAGGTTTGGCTCATTGCCCTGCACACTTTTTTGGAGTAAACACCCGGAGTTAACATTCGATCATACTCATGGAGTGCACGGAAGATTTATGGAAGAAAAAATTGCTCAGATCGTTTCCTGGATTGACGACAAAAAGGGCACATCGATCAAAGCCCTTGACCTGCGCGGCCTGTCATCGCTGACCGAGGCCATGATTTTTGTCACGGCCAGATCGGCCCGGCATGCCCAGGCCCTGGCCGACGAGGTCATGGCCAAACTTGGCGAGCGCAAGTGGGAATATTTCGGCGTGGAGGGATTTCAGCAGGGCCAGTGGGTATTGGTCGACTGCAACGATGTCATTGTACATATTTTTCAGGACGAAGCGCGGACCATATATAATGTCGAAGGACTGTATTCCGCCGCGCCGCAGTTTCATTGCCAGGCAGAACATGCCGGAGAAGCGTGATGAAAAAGACCTGTGTTCTGCTCATTCTGGATGGCTGGGGCAAGGCTGCTGCCGGGCCTGGCAATGCCGTGTCCCTGGCCAAGACTCCCACTATGGACCATCTGCTGACGACCTGCCCCGTCGGTGAACTGCGCTGCATGGGCCGTGATGTCGGCCTGCCGGACGGCCAGATGGGCAATTCCGAAGTCGGGCACCTTAATCTCGGGGCCGGACGCATCGTCTACCAGGATATCATGCGCATCAATCTGGCCATTGAGGACGGCTCCTTGGGCAACAATCCGACGCTCCTGGACCTCGTCACCCGGGCCAAAGCCGCCTCAGGCCGGGTGCATCTGCTGGGATTGGTGTCCGATGGCGGGGTGCACAGCATGCAGGCGCACCTGGAAGCCCTGATCCGGGTCATGGCCGGCCATGGTTTGTCCGACATCTGCGTTCATGCCTTTCTTGACGGTCGGGATACTCCGCCGCGCAGCGGACTGGGGTACGTTGAGCAGCTTGAAGCCTTTCTGGCCCAAATGGGGATGGGCCGGGTGGCCACGGTTTCCGGGCGTTACTACGCCATGGACCGCGACCAGCGCTGGGACCGGGTCGAGCGGGCCTACGCCGCCCTGACCGCAGGCCAGGGGTTGGCGGCGCCTGACGCCTCGCAGGCGGTGCGTGACGCCTATGCTGCCGGTGAGAATGATGAATTTGTCCAGCCCCGGGTGATCAAGGCCGAGGGGCAGGCGGACGGTTTGATCCGGAACAACGATGCCGTGCTCTTTTTCAACTTCCGGGCGGACCGGGCCCGTGAATTGACCCGCGCCCTGGTCGAAGAGAATTTCAGCGGTTTTCCCCGGCCGAACCGGCTGAATCTGGCCGGTTTCGCCACCATGACCCGCTACGACAAGTCGCTGGACCTTCCCTCGCTTTTTCCGCCTGTCCGTCTGGACAAAATTTTGGGCCAGATCGTGGCAGAGAACGGGCTTCGGCAGTTGCGCACGGCGGAAACGGAAAAATACGCCCATGTGACCTATTTTTTCAATGGCGGGGTGGAGACGCCCTTTCCGGGCGAGGACCGCGAACTGCTGCCGTCCCCCAAAGATGTGCCAACCTACGACCACAAGCCGGAAATGAGCGTGTACAAGGTCACGGACACGCTGATCCGGGCCTTGGATTCGGGAACCTATGACGTGGTGATCTGCAACTTCGCCAATCTGGACATGGTCGGGCATACCGGGGTCATTTCCGCCGCAGTCCGGGCGTGCGAAGCCGTGGACGAGTGTCTGGGCCGGGTTGTGGCCGCCACCGGGAGAATCGGCGGCACCTTGCTCGTCACCGCCGACCACGGCAATGCCGAAGACATGCTGGACGAGAACGGCAACACCAAAACCGCCCACAGCCTGAACCCCGTACCTTTTGTCTATGTGGGGCCGCGTCAGGTCCGGGTGCGCTCCGGTCGGTTGGCTGATGTCGCGCCGACCATCCTGACCATTCTTGGACTGGACAAACCAGCCGAGATGACCGGCGAGGATCTGCTGCTTCCGGCCTGAACTTCGTCCGGATTGCTTGGACTACCACTTGTGAAAACCGCCGTTTACCGGCGGTTTTTTGCTTTACTGCCCCTTATTCCAGGGTCCGTGGAATGTGCCTGGTTGGTCCAGGCGTTCATAGCCGTGGGCGCCGAAGTAGTCCCGCTGGGCCTGGAGCAGATTGGCGGGCAGGCGGGCGCTGCGGAGGGTGTCGTAATAGGCGAGGGATGCGCTCAGGGCCGGGGTCGGGATGCCCAGGCCGGCGGCCAGACGGACCGTGGCCCGCAGGCTGTCCTGGCCTGTGGTCAGGGGTTGGCGCAGGCTGTCGGTCAGCAGGAGATGGGGCAGGGGAGGGGATTGCTCAAAGGCCCGGGCCAAAGTGTCGAGAAAATTTGCCCGGATGATGCACCCGGCCCGCCAGACCCGGGCGATTTCTGCTGGCGCCAGCCCCCAGTTCCAGGCGGATTCGGCCGCCTGCAGCAGGGCAAAACCCTGGGCATAGGCCATGAGGGTCGCGCCGTGCAGGGCTTGGCCGAGTTGTTGCGGATGAAAAGGGGGCGCGTCCGCTGCGGGTCCGCTCAGCACGGCTGCGGCCTGCTGGCGCTGTGCCCACAGCCCGGA
Source organism: uncultured Desulfovibrionaceae bacterium (assembly GCA_964651415.1). GTDB lineage: Bacteria > Desulfobacterota > Desulfovibrionia > Desulfovibrionales > Desulfomicrobiaceae > Desulfomicrobium. Next base: position 11,437 of record CAZYZA010000066.1, on the reverse strand, counting down.
CATCATGCGGGCATCCACCGCCGCTGTGATGGTCGGCACCGCAACGCCCAGGGTCAGTGCGCTCTGGCTGGTCCAGACTCCGGTCCCCTTGGCCCCGGCCTTGTCCCTGATGCTGTCAAGCAGCGGCGCTCCTGTGTTCAGATCCTGGGTTCCCAGAATTTCAGCTGTGATGTCCAAGAGATATGAGGCGGCAGGACCGCTGTTCCAGGCGCTGAAAAGGGTCTGCTGGTCTTCGGGACAGACGTGCAGGCCGCGCAGCAAGAGGTCGTGCAATTCCGACAGAAGCTGCATCACGGCATATTCGATGCCGTTGTGAACCATCTTGACGAAATGGCCGGCCCCGCCGCCGCCCATGTAACCGGCGCAGGCTGAGCCATCCTCGGCCTTGGCCGCGATGGCTTTGAGCAGGGGCGCGCACTGCTTCCAGGCCCGGATCGGGCCGCCGGCCATGATGCTTGGCCCGAGCAACGCGCCGTGTTCGCCTCCGGACACGCCCACGCCCAGATAGTCGATGTCGCGGATGGCCATGCGCTGGAGGCGGGCCTCGGTGTCCTCGAAATGGGAATTGCCGCCGTCCATGACCATGTCGCCGGGTTCAAGCAGGGGGGCGAGGCTGTCGAGCAGATCGTCCACGGCCTGTCCGGCCTTGACCATGAGGAAGATGCGGCGCGGTTTTTTCAGCGATGCCACGCAGGCCAGCACATCCCTGGCGCCGATGATGCCGCTTCCCAGGGCCGGTCCGGCCAGAAATGTTTCGGTTTTTTCCCAGGTCCGGTTGTAGACCGTGACCGTCTGGCCGTTGCGGGCCATGTTCAGGGCCAGGTTCTGGCCCATGACGGCCAGTCCGATGAGGGCGATGTCGTTTGCGTGCATACGGTTTCCGGGCTGAAGGTGCATATGGTTTTCCCGGACTGATAGCGTTTCATGCTCATGGCGGCAAGCTTCGGCCCGGCCTTTGCCGGTCTTTTACAACTCCTGGTAGCAGTCCGGGCTGAAGCGCGGGGTGCACAGGGCCAGAAAGATCAGATCGTCGGAGCCGGTGTTGGTGATGCGCTGAGGGCATCCCGGCGGGATGAGGACCATGTCTCCGGGTCCGACGTCGTGCGGCGGCAGGTCGCCGATCTCGACCCGCCCCTGGCCGGACAGGATCAGATAACGTTCGGTGGTCAGGCGCAGCAGATGCCAGCGGGTGGTCTGTCCCGGCTCCACCCTGGCCCGGGCCAGGGACAGGTCCGGATCCTCCAGGCTGTTGGACAGCTCCGTGATGTGGCAGCCTTCGCGGAAATAGTACTCGTTGGAAGGATCATGAGGCAGAATGCGCGGTTGCATGGCTAACTCAGAACGAATCCGCAGATTTTGAGTTTTTTGGCCCAGGGTTGCCACGGTCCGGTCAGAAAATTCGCTTCCATGGTCTTGGGATTGAACAGCACCTTGGCGTCCAGATCAAGATGGCATTTGCGGTCGTAGTTGGTGTGGCTGAAGCGCAGGGTCCAGGTGCCGTCCGGGTTGGGACAGGCTTCCTCGACGTAGCCGACGTGGCCGGTGGGCATCTTGTGTCGGGTGTTGACGTCGATGACCATGATCGAGCCGGCCCTTGGCGTCAGCGAGACCGCGCCTCTCTTGCGAGCGCAGTGAAACCACTCAACCGGGCTGGTGTCGCCCAGGCGGCAGGTCATGATGCCGCTGCGGCAGCGGGCATAGGTGATGCTCTGGGGTTCACAGCGTCCTGTGACGGTCTTGCCTTTTTTGTTTTTGATCACTTTGCCGGGCCGTAGCTTGAAGCAGGCGATGCGGTCCTGATTCTGGTCGACCTGGTCGCATTCAAGACACGGATCGGCCGGCGCTTCGGGTTCGGCTGGGACCGACGCGGCTGTTGCATTCTGGGTTGGGGCGACAGGTAGGGGCTGCGCCGGTGCCGATATCGGTTTTTCTGAGACAGGCGGGGCGACGGGATCTTGCGGCGGATGAACCGGCTTGGAGCAGGCGGTCAGCACGAACAGGAAAAGGCTCAGGACAAAGCCGAAGTTGCGCGAAACAGACATGATCATCTCCTGAATGAATGATAGCGGACGAACAGCAGTAGGCGTCGGTATGATGGCCGTCAATCAGGGGCAGGGGGCCGTTTGCATCATGCCTTGAGGTCAGGGCTGGTTCTGTCTGTCCGAAAATCTCTGAACCACGGTGCCGACCAGGATGAAGCCGAGGCCAATGAGGGTCGAGAGGGAAATGCTCTCACCGACCAGATAATGAATGATGCCCAGGGACAAGAACGGAGCCAGGTAGATCAGATTGCTGACCTGGGCCGTGGTCCGCGACAGACGCAGGGCGTTCATCCACAGAACAAAGGTCACGCCCATTTCAAAGACGCCGATGTAGACCGCTCCGGCCAGGCCGGGCAGATTGGGGACAAGGGAAATGCCTGCTGCCAGGGCCCAGATTCCCGTATAGACCGTGCCGGCGCAGAAATTGAAGAACAGGCGCAGGGTCGGCTCCATCTGGTCCCGGACTCCATAAATCCAGAACAAGGCCCAGATGACGGTGCTGCCCATGGCCAGACCAAAACCCAGCGGGCTTTCCATCTGAAATCCAAGAAGATCGCCCCGGGTGGAGATGATCAGCGCTCCGGCGTAGGACAGCCCGATGGCCAGGAACTGCAGACGACGGATGGCCTGGCCCAGCAAGGGGATGGACAAGAGGCTCATGGTGATGGCCCAGGTATAATTGATGGCCTGGGCTTCCTGGGCCCGCAGCAGATCATAGGCCCGGATCAGCACCAAGTAGTACAGAAACGGGTTCAGCCCGCCCAGTAGCAGGGAGACCCGGATAGCCCTGAACGGCGGCCAGGGCCGGCCGAATTTTCCTTGCGCGGCCAGGATGCCGGCCAGGACCAGGGTCGAGGTCAGGCTGGCGTAAAAGAGCAGGGGTTCGGGTCCAAGGTGGCGCAGGGAAAGTTTGAAGGCCGTGGCCACGGTGGACCACAGGCAGACGGCGGCCAGTCCGAGGGCATAGGCTTTTTGCTGTTGGCTCAGGTGGGGCATGGGCTCTGGATACGTTGCGGTTTTTGGAAAATGAATATACCGGTCTTTTGGTGGCGCAACGTTGTCAATCATGCGTTATCGCCTGCCGTGCGCCGCAAAAAGAGCTGATCCACCCGCTTGTCATCGCTTGACCCGTCAGGCGGCGTCAGTCTCTTGTGTTCTTGTGGAGGAAGCCCGATTTTTGTCAAACGTTTTCATGAGGATGGAAGACATGTTGAAACGCGCTGCTTTTGTCATTGCCTGCCTTGTCTGGATGGTTGCCGGTCCGGCCCTGGCTTCGGAAAAGGTCTACATCAACGGTATCGACGCCAACTATCCGCCCTTTGCCTATGTGGATCAAAGCGGCAAGCCCAGCGGCTTTGATGTTGACGCCATTGACTGGATCGCGGCCAAGATGGGCTTCAAGGTCAAGCATGTTCCGGTCGACTGGGACGGCATCATTCCCAACCTGCTGGCCAAGAAGATCGACTTCATCTGTTCCGGCATGACCATCACTGCTGAACGCGCCGAAAAGGTCAATTTCACCGCGCCGTACTGGGAAGTGAAGAACGTCTTCGTGACCAAGAAGGATTCCCCGCTCAAGGCGGAGGACATCTATACCTCCGAGGTGACCGTGGGCATGCAGGCCGGCACTTCCGAAGCCAAGTGGATGGCTGATGAAAAGGAAAAGCAGGGCTGGAAGCTCTCCATCCGCCTGTACGATTCCGCCCCCATGGCCATTGAAGATCTGGTCAACGGCCGCATTGACGCCGCCGGCATGAACTATCCTCCGGCCCGTGACGCTGAGCAGAAGCGTCCTGTGCAGATTATTGATACGTTTGGCGAAATCGAGCCCTTTGGCGCAGCCGTGCGCAAGGAAGACACCGAGCTGCTGGAGACCCTGAACAAGGGCCTGGAGATGCTCAAGGCCGATCCGTACTGGGATGAGCTGATCGCCAAGCACCTGAACAAATAGTTTTGCCGTTTGCCTCTTTCATGGGAAGGTCTGGCGCTGTCCCGGCCTTCCCGTTTTTTTGTCAGCTTTCCTCGTGAAGGACCGGATTCATGAAAGACACAGTCGAAGTTTTGCTGGATGCACTGCCCTTTATTCTTCAGGGCAGCCTGATCACCGTCACGGCGGTGGTCGGGGCCATGTTTTTGGGTCTGGCCATCGGCGTGCCTCTGGCCGTGGCCCAGGTTTACGGTAACAAGGTCATGCGTTTTCTGAGCGGAACCTATGTCTGGTTTTTCCGGGGCGTGCCCATCCTGGTGCTTCTTTTTCTTTTTTATTTCGGTTTGTTCACGTTTATCGGCCTCAATCTGAGCGGTCTGGCCGCCGCGACCATCGTCCTCGGCATGACCAGCGGGGCGTATCAATCACAAATTTTTCGCGGCTCCATCCTGGCCCTGTCCAAGGGCCAGCTCAAGGCGGCCCGGGCCCTGGGCATGTCCGACAGTCTGGCCATCCGGTCCATCATCCTGCCGCAGGCCCTGCGGCTGTCCATTCCCGGCTGGTCCAACGAATACTCCATCATTCTCAAGGATTCGGCCCTGGCCTTTGTCCTTGGCGCCAGCGAGATCATGGCCCGGACCCATTTCATCGCCTCGCGGACCTACAAGCATCTGCCCTTGTACCTGACGGCAGCCGTGCTTTATTTTCTTTTGACCTGGGCCGGCGTGGTGGCGCTGCGCGCCCTGGAAAAACGCGTCAGAATAAAAGGATACGTACAGTAGATCATGAACAGCACAAAAACCCCGCTGATGCGGGTCCACGGCATCTCCAAGAATCTTGGCGGGCGGGAGATTCTCAAATCCGTCAGTCTCGACCTTTATCAGGGCGAAATGAAAGTGCTCATCGGTCCTTCAGGCGGCGGCAAAAGCACGCTGCTGCAGTGCATGAATTATCTGATCCAGCCGGATCGCGGCGAGATCGAGCTGGAAGGTCGCCGCGTCGACATGCACAATCCGCGCGAACTCTGCCTGTTTCGGCAGCAGGTGGGGATGATATTTCAGGATTTTAACCTGTTTGATCATCTCACGGCCGAAGAGAACGTCGGCATTGCCCTGCGCAAGGTGCGCGGCATGAATCGGCGTGCGGCCCGTGATCGGGCAGTGGCCGAGTTGGAGCGCGTCGGCCTGCGCGACAAGGGCCGCCTTTATCCGGCCGAACTGTCCGGCGGGCAGAAACAGCGCGTGTCCATTGCCCGCGCCCTGGCCATGGACCCCAAGGTCATGCTCCTGGACGAACCGACTTCGGCCCTGGATCCGGAGTTGGTCAGCGAGGTCCTGAGTGTCATTCGCGGTCTGGCCCAGAACGGCATGACCATGGTCATGGCCACGCACCAGATGGGCTTTACCCGCGCCCTGGCCGACGAGGTTCTGTTCATGCAGGAAGGTCGGATCATCGAGCAGGGCAGTCCCAAGGATCTGCTGGCCGAGGGTTCCGGCACCCGCACGCTGGATTTCTGTTCCCAGATTCACGACATTGAGGGCTGCCCGGCATGAACGAGGAGCTTGTCTTTCTGCTGAACCGCCTGATTCCGGCCCTGAACGAGGGGGCGCTGATCAGCTTGCGGCTTATCGTGCCTTCGGCCGTGCTCGGGCTGGCCCTGGGCGTGGTCATCGGCAGCCTGCGGGCCTACGGCGGACGGGTGATGTCGCCCCTGGCCAATGGCTACGCGGCCCTGTTTCGGGGCACGCCCCTGGTTGTGCAGCTTTTTATCCTCTATTTCGGCCTGCCCAACGTCGGCATCTATCTCAATCCGTATCCGGCGGCCGTGCTCGGCTTTGTTCTCTGCAGTTCGGCCTATCATTCGGAGTATATCCGCGGTGGACTCCTTTCCATCAAGCGCGGACAGGTGTTGGCGGCTCAGGCGCTGGGTTTTTCGACGTTCACCACCCTGGTCTGGATCATCATTCCACAGGCCTTCCGCCGCGCCCTGCCCGGATGCGGCAATGAAATCGTCTACCTGATCAAGTATTCCTCCCTGGCCTACGTCATCACCTGTTTCGAGCTGACGGGACAGGCCAAGATCGTGGCCAGCGAGAGCTTTCGCTTCAGCGAGGTCTTCATGGTGGTCGGCCTGTATTATCTGGCCATGGTCACCGTGGCGTCCTTTCTGCTGCAAAAACTGGAAAAGCTTCTGCAGATTCCAGGTTTCGGACATTAACCGCTGAGGCGGCGATCCGCCCTTCGGAATCACCTGAATTATCCATCACGAGGTTGAACTATGAGCGACGAGCCAAATAAGATTATCTATTCCATGATCAAGGTTTCCCGGTTTTATGACAAGAAGCCGGTTATTAAGGACATTTCCCTGTCCTTTTTCTACGGGGCCAAAATAGGCGTACTCGGCCTGAACGGTTCGGGCAAAAGCTCGCTGCTGAAAATCATGGCCGGGGTGGACAAGGAGTACAACGGCCAGATCGTCATTTCGCCGGGCTATACCGTCGGCTATCTGGAGCAGGAGCCGCAGCTTGATCCGGACAGGACCGTGCGCGAGATCGTGCAAGAAGCCGTGCAGGAAACCGTGAATCTCATGGCCGAATTCGAGGAGATCAACGCCAAGTTCGCCGAACCCATGAGTGACGACGAAATGGACGCCCTCATTGCCCGTCAGGCCGAGGTCCAGGAAAAGCTTGATGCCGCCGATGCCTGGGAACTGGACTCCAAGCTGGAGATGGCCATGGACGCCCTGCGCTGCCCCGAGCCCGAGACCAGGATCGGCGTGCTGTCTGGTGGTGAGAAGCGCCGGGTGGCTCTGTGTCGGCTTCTTTTGCAGAAACCTGACATCCTGCTGCTGGACGAGCCGACCAACCATCTGGACGCCGAAACCATCGCCTGGCTGGAACACCATCTCCAACAGTACCAGGGCACGATCATTGCCGTGACTCATGACCGCTATTTTCTCGACAATGTGGCCGGCTGGATTCTGGAGTTGGACCGGGGCGTGGGCATTCCGTGGAAGGGCAACTACTCCTCGTGGCTGGAACAGAAGCAGAATCGCCTGGCCCAGGAGGAGAAGGAAGAAAGCGCCCGCCAGCGTACCCTGAAGCACGAACTGGAATGGATCAACATGTCGCCCAAGGGCCGTCATGCCAAGGCAAAGGCCAGAATTTCGGCCTACGAAAACCTGCTCAATCAGGAAACCAAGGACAAAATCAAGACCCTGGAGCTGTTTATTCCGTCTGGGCCGCGACTTGGCGATGTGGTTATCGAGGCTGAGCACGTGCGCAAGGCCTACGGTGACAAATTGCTGATAGAAGATATGAATTTTGCGTTGCCTCCGGGCGGAATTGTCGGCGTCATCGGCCCCAACGGCGCGGGCAAGACGACCCTGTTCCGCATGATCACCGGGCAGGATCAGCCTGATGCCGGCGCGATCCGCCTGGGCCAGACCGTCAAGCTGGCCCATGTCGATCAGGAGCGCGACGTTCTTGATCCCAAGAAGTCGGTCTGGGAGATGGTTTCGGGTGGATACGACATGATCAGTTTGGGCGGTCGGGATGTCAATTCCAGGGCCTACGTCAGCAAGTTCAATTTTGCCGGACAGGACCAGCAGAAGCAGGTCGGCATGCTTTCGGGCGGTGAGCGCAACCGTCTGCATCTGGCGTTGATGCTCAAAAAAGAGGCTAATGTCCTGCTGCTGGACGAACCGACCAACGATCTGGACGTCAACACCATGCGCGCCCTGGAAGAAGCGTTGGAAAACTTTGCCGGCTGCGCCGTGGTCATTTCTCATGACCGGTGGTTTCTGGACCGCATCGCCACGCACATCCTGGCCTTCGAGGGCGATAGCCAGGTGGTCTGGTTCGAGGGCAACTATTCGGAATACGAGAAGGATTTCAAACGCCGCACCGGACAGGCCATGGTCGTTCCCCGGCGCATCCGTTACCGCCAGCTGACCCGGTAGCACGTCCTCGCAAACCGGTCATCGGGGAAAGGATCTTTTCAAACGATGCCGGGGGTGCTAGCGTCTGGGGCATCAATCAACTTTACTCTTTCTTGAACGACGAGGAGAGCGCATGGACATGAAAAGCTTTACGTGCAAGGTGCTTGGGCCGGGATATGGAGTCATTATCGGCGGTTGCGTGATTGAAAACGCGGTGTTCGGCACCACGTGGTTTCAGCTCGGCACGATTATCGGTTTTCTCTGGATTGCCGTGGGTTTGGTTGGCCTGATGCTCACCTGGCGTGAGCTGAAAAAAAGTGACGGGTACATGTTGGTGCAGACCGGCCCCTATGCCGTGAGCCGCAATCCGGTCATGGCCGCCAACCTGTTCGGCGTCATGCCCGGCCTGTGTCTGCTTTTGAACACCAACCTCGGCATTCTCGGCATCGCGGCTTCGGCATACTTGTTTTTTAAGCACGTGACCCTTGAAGAGATGGCGCTGGAAGACCGGTTCGGTGAAACATACCAGGCCTACCGTGAGCGTGTCGGCCGCCTGTTGCCGGCGTCCTTGTTTTGATTTTTTTCAGAAGTCCGGAAACGAAAAAGGCAGCCTCAGGCTGCCTTTTTCGTTTGTGCGAACAGAAGATGATGGTTGTCGTGCACGCCCTTGGGGGAAATGCCAAATTTCCTCCAAGGACGAGCGGTTAAACTTCGAACAGCATTTCAAGGTCTGATCTGGTCAGGCTCTTCCAGGCCGATTGTCCGGGGATGATGGAGTCGGCGATGCCTTTCTTGGATTCCTGCAGCTTGAGAATCTTTTCTTCGACAGTGTTCTCGCAGATCATCTTGTAGGAGAAGACCTGGCGGGTCTGGCCGATGCGGTGGGTGCGGTCCGTGGCCTGATCTTCCACGGCCGGGTTCCACCACGGGTCATAGTGGATGACGTAGTCGGCCGAGGTCAGATTGAGGCCGGTGCCGCCCGCCTTGAGCGAAATGAGGAAGATGGGGATCTCGGGCGTATTGTTGAACTTGTCGACCTGCTCAAAACGGTCCTTCGAGGTGCCGTCCAGATAGCAGAAGGGGATCTCGACCATATGCAGCCAGTTGCGGATGATATGCAGCATCTGCACGAACTGTGAGAAGACCAGCACCTTGTGGCCGTCGTCGATGATGGAAGTTACCAGGTCTTTGAAGGCCTCGAATTTGCCGGACGACAGATTGGCGTTGAAGCCGGGCATGTCGAGTTTCAACAAGCGGGGGTGGCAGCAGATCTGGCGCAGCTTCAAGAGAGCATCCAGGATGGAGATTTGGCTCTGGCCAATGCCTTTTTCGTCCACATCCTGCAAAACCTGCTCTTTGAGCTTCTTGGCCAGGGCGGCATACAAATCCCGCTGTTCGTCGAGCAGGGCCGAATAGTAGATATTCTCGACCTTGGGCGGCAGATCCTTGGCAACCTCGTTTTTGGTCCGGCGCAGGATGAAGGGTTTGACGCGGGCCTTGAGATACCCCAGGCTGTCGTCGTCGCCGTCTTTGATGGGCTTGACGAAGCCCTTCTGGAAGGAGGCCTGCGATCCGAGAAAGCCGGGCATGAGGAATTCGAAAAGCGACCACAGTTCGAGCAGGGTGTTCTCGATGGGGGTGCCCGACAGACACAGACGGAATCGGGCCTGCATCTTACGCACACTCCTGGCTGTGATCGTGTTCGGGTTTTTGATGTTTTGCGCCTCGTCCAGAATGACGGCGTTGAATTCGAACTTCAGCAGTTCATCCAGGTCCCGACGCAGCAGGGCGTAGGTGGTGATGATCAGCTCCGAGGATTCGATCTTCTTGAACAGGTTTTCCCGTCGTGCGCCGTAAATGACCAGCCGTTTCATGTCCGGGACGAATTTTTGGGCTTCTCGTTCCCAGTTGGGCAGGACCGAGGTCGGCACGATGATCAGATTCGGCCCTTTGTGCCCCTGCTCTTTCATATACTGCAGAAAGGTCAGGGTCTGGATGGTTTTGCCCAGACCCATTTCATCGGCCAGGATGCCGCCGAAATGGTATTCGCGCAGAAAGTTCATGTAGCTGACGCCCTGCAGCTGATAGGGGCGCAGGGTGGCGGTCAGCCCCTTGGGCGTTTCGACCTGTTTGATTTCTTTGAAATCATTTATTTTATCCCGCAACGTGTCCCAGAATCCATCGGACGTGGTTTCCGGGATGTCTTCCAGAATTTTGTCCAGGACCGGGGCCTCGAAATTTTCAAACCGTTTTTTGGGTGGTTTTTCCGGATCAAGGCCCAGGGCGATGAGTTTGTGGCCGAGTTTTTCCAGCCATGACTCAGGCAGACTGGTGTAGGATCCATCCTTGAGCTGCACGTAGCGTTTGCCCTGGGTCCAGGCTTTCCAGATCTTGTCGATGGGCACGGAAATGTCGTCGTACTCGACGTTGATCTCCAGGTTGAACCACTTGTCTTCTTCCTGGGTCTCCACTGTGGCGACTACATTGGGTGAGGTCAGGCGGACCTTGTAGCGGGTCAGGTCTTTCTCGCCGTAAACGCGGTAGGCCTCGACCAGCTTGGGATAGGCATCGAGTAGAAAGGTGATGGCCTCTTCAGGTTCCAGGAACCAGATGGAACTGCTGCGGGGTTGGAAATTCATGTCCATCAAGGTGGTCAGCAGTGCTTCTTCCTCTTCCTGGTCGCGGCGGACCAGGAAGGATTTGCCTTCGAATTGGTAGCTGCCGGTCTGCAGGTCTTGGTTCGGTCCGGGCAGGGAGATGTCGCCGTGCTCGGTTTCGTAGATGTTCTGGATTTCCAGAGTCAGGAGGCTTCCTTCTTCGCTCAGGAAGAGTTTCGGATTGTAGGTTGCCGGTACGAAGATAGGCTGCATGCGTTCCAGGAATTCTTCCTGTCCGTGCAGGTCCGAGGCCGGAATCTGGGTCCAGACGCGATCCAGGAATTCTGAAATGTCGGCGTGAGGAATGTTCGGCGGCGTGGTCACCAGTTCTTTGATCAGACTCGGACGCAGACCGGTCTGCACCGGGTAGAAGCTGTGCTTGAGGCAGACCCACAGGGGCAGTTGGCCGTAAAAGGAAACGCGCTGGTTCAGGATCGAAAAGGGCACCTTGCCTTCGCGGCCCAGCATGATGTCAAAAGATAGTCCGTCGTCGTTGAATTTGGGCCGCAGCTGCAAGCGCATGGGCGTGCTTTCGATGCGCACGGGCTGCTCGGTTTCTTCCCAGAAAAGATAGTACTCGCTTTTGATCGCCCAGAAAAACCAGGTCATCAGGCCAAAGGGGATCTCGATCCGATGGCCGTAATAATCCAGGAACTGGCCGATCTGTTCCGCCACCTTGGGAAGCTCCGGCGCTATCTCGCACCATTCCGGGTTGCGGATGATCTGTTCCAGGGTCACGGGATTCTGGACGGTGGACAGGCCGGACTTGTTCTGGCGCGCACGGAAAAATTCAACCTGCAGCCTGCCCGGTTCGGAGAAGAAGCGGTAGATGAAATAGTGGTGTCCCGGTTCCGGTTCCAGGGCTGTGGAG
>CAZYZA010000065.1:0-20042 GCA_964651415.1 uncultured Desulfovibrionaceae bacterium | reverse complement strand
TGATTACGGTCAATGTTTCACTCCACGCCCCCCGCGCGGGGGGCCACTTCGTCTTGACCGTATTTTGCAGTGACGTGCGCTGTTTCAATCCACGCCCCCCGCGCGGGGGGCGACGTCGGATACAAAATTCATTGGCCACCATGAGTTTCCCATGACGGTTTCGCGAACCACGTCCTTCAACTCACAGAAAACTCGTCGACCGACAAATAGTACCCAATGTTTTCAAACTAAATCAGAATATTATCCTAATCGCGAAGCAATCAGGAAAACCAAGACAACTTATGGTTCGCGCTACAATATCAACGGTCCTTCCGGATCATACGCGGGCTTGGCTCCGACATGCTCGATCTTTCGCTTCCAGTTTGCCCCAAGATAATAAAATCGCAAACTATCTTTCTCTTCATCCATTTCGCTGAGCAGCCGATGCTTGAGCCGCGTCCACTGCGCCGGATCCACCACGCATTCAAAAACGGAATACTGCACGCGTTGCCCATAGTCCTGGCATGCTTTGGCAATCCGGCGCAGCCGCCGTTGCCCGCCAGGGTCCTCGAAACTCACGTCATAACTGATCAGTACCAGCATATTATTTCCATACAAACGGCGGATATCCGTCCAGATCGCCACGTAACCATCTCGCCATGAGCATAGCCTGCACATGGAAAACCAATCCCATAGAAATCCGTTCGTTCAGAAAAGGATGCACGATCTCGTCCTGCTTGCGTTGCTGATAGGCGATGAGCAGAGTTTTCCGCGCGTCATCGGTCATTCGCACCGCTCCGGTTTCCAAAATTTCAAAATCATTCTTCTTGATCTGACCCAGATTGACCAGCGAAAGCGCCAGACGATCCCCCACAAAAGCTCTAAATTCCTCCATGACATCCAGCGCCAGCCCATGCCGACCCGGTCTGTCCCGGTGCAAAAATCCCACTTCGGAATCCAGGCCGACACATTCCAAAGCGCTGCGAACATCATGGGCCAACAACGTGTAGATGAACGACAGCAGACAGTTGACCCGGTCCAAAGGTGGTCGCCTGCTTCGCCCAGCAAAACGAAATTCGGGCTCGTTCGACAAAATCAAATGATCGAACACCCCGAAGTATCCATTGGCCGCTTCACCCTCAATGCCACGCGCGACATCCAGTCCGACGGGTCGTTGCAGCCGAAGCAGGCAATTCTTCAAATGCGCAACCTCACTCTCCAGCGCGGCACCATCGATCTTATGTGGATGGTCCCGTAAAACACGCTGCAGCACACGACGTGCATTGATAATCTTGGCGCTGATGATGGATCTGGCCACCTCGGCGCTGGCGTCTGGAGAATCGGCCCGACGATATTGTTCGCGCCGCAGAAGCACATTACCGGAAACAGGACCTTGGACCCGCGCCAAAAAACGACCGTTCTCAGTCAGGAAACTGAAGCCCAGTCCCCTTTCGGCCGCAAAGCCCATCAGAAAGGGGCTGCACGAGACCTGTCCGAAACAGACCACTCCGCCCAGGGTATGAATCGGCACGCGCAGTTTGACTTCATTGTCGATGCGCACGGCCACGCACTCGCCGTCCTTGGCCAGGTACGCACCCTGTGTTGTCACATAGAGGGTATTGAGCAATTTCTTCATTCCGAATCCACCATGGCCGCCAGATACTTGCTGACGGATTTGCGCTTTGGAAGCTCCGGCATGCACAGTGCAATCAACGAACACGCTTCGCATTTCGCGTCATACTGGGCCGCAGGAGTTATGCCTGACGCGACAAGTTGGTGCAGGCGTTCTGAAGCGCTGCTTGTTTCCTCGCGCAACGCGGCATTGAATGCGACCACCTCGCGCCGCCGCGTCTTTCCGTAAAAGAGCGCTCCTTCATTGATGGACACACCGAGCATTTCCTCCAAAGCCATGGCCTGGGCGCAGAGCTGGACCCTGTCCCAGTTGGCTGCCTTGCTGCGGCCTCTTTTATATTCGATGGGATACACATCACCTTTGCCAGGACCGAACTCGACCACATCGGCAATGCCCGAAAGCCCAAGGCGCAACGAACGCAAGGGAAGACTGCGGGCGATACGCCTTCCGGCACGCACGCTGTCCTCCCCGGAATCGACCTTTTCATGAAGGATTCGACCCTCAGCCGTGAACAGATTCTCCTCCCACGCCCGCTCAATATGAATGAGCGCACATTGCCGCTCACAGTACAGAAGATGCTGCAAGGCGGATATGGGGAGAAGATCGTCTTCGGTGTACATATGGCTCCAGTTATGCGTTGCGACGTCGCAAATCGGCAGGGATGCACGTCAACGGTAGAGCATCAATTTGTCCAGCAATCGTTTCCGCATGCTTGGCTTGTCTGATGGATACAGGGAGACAAGTCGCTTGCCCTGTTGCTGATACAGTTGCTGTTTCTTGAGCATGCCGATTTTGTAGTCCGCAGTATCCATACCCCAATACTCAATATAGACATCAAACTCAGGCAAATAGAAATCCGGTCTGATGGCGTAGCCGTCGAGGATACGGAATCGCTCGTCATAACGATAGATGATGCCTTCTGCGCTCAGGGCCTCGCAGATCAGACGTTCGCCCTCGGATTGCACCCAGCTGCCGTCCTTGGCCCGGATGGTCTTCTGCAGTTCGACTTTGGTTTCGTAGTTGCGACGCTCCAGAAAGACTTCGTCGAAGCAGTGGTCGCAAAACGGACGTTGAAAGGCCTTGTGGCTGCGCACATATTCGTCGGCAGCCAGTTCCACGCCGCACCGCTGACAGCAATGCACAACCGCACGATCCGCAATGTCCGAGGCCGCGCGAATCAGCTTTCCCGCCGTCAGCACGCTGCGCTTGACATAATCGCGTTCGACCGGATTGGCGTAGAGGTCGCGCAGATCAGGCAGCACAGACCGGGCCGCAGCCCCGTACGCGCCAAGAGCCTTGGCCGCATACTGGCGCACCTGCGGATGATCATCGCGCAACAAGGGGTGCAGTGCTTCCACTGCCAAAGCAGACGCTACAAGCCCTGCCAGCTTACCCAGGCCCGAGGCCGCAAGCCTGCGCACCAACGGCGACACGGATCTGATCAGTTCCAGCAGTTCGGGCAAAGCCTGTGGGTCCGCGCTGTTGCCAAGCTCCGTTGCGCGGCGGGCAAGAGCTTTCTCTGTAGCGACGTTCATGCGCTTCATGGCTGGCCTGTGCATAGCGACTGACTCCGATCCTGTGGATCTGCATGGCGTCGCGACGGCCCTGAGCAGTGCGACACCATGCGGACATCTTACAGTATTTCGATGATCTCAACGCCGGTCGGAGCCGGGGCGACTGTGACTGCATAATCGGCATAAGAACGGGCCGGGCCGGAGGAACCATCGGCACGCTTGACCTGAACAAGGTCAAAGAGCTTGTGGGCCGGGGCGTTACCGAGTTTGTTGTCGTGTTTGAAAACGACGAGTTTGCGACTGCTCATGAGGCCACGGGCTGCCGAACGGTCGTGCTCAAACATGTTGGCCAGTGCATCCCAGAGTAGGCTCAGATCGTCGTCGGAAAAGCCGGTCTTTTCCGCCAGCGGTGCGGAAATAAAGCCGTGAGCCACATACAAACCGTAGGGCACGATGTGTTTGCGGCCCATGGTGCGTTCTTTCTCCAGATCCTTTTCGTTGGTCACCGCCATACGCGTAATGCTGACTTCCTGAGGGATGATGGGATCCACGCTTTTGGCAAAGGCGAGTTGCACCGGACCACGTACTTGGCCGCAGTTGACTTCGGTCGTCATGACCGCGCCGAACGTGCGGATGTCATAGAAGTTGGCGCACATCCAATTTGTGACCCTGGCTGCATCTTCGGCCTTTTTGGGGAGCTTTTTCGCCTCGGACGGCAGATTGTACTCCGCATAGGCTTCTTGATGCGTCGTATTCAGTACCGATTTTTCTTGGATATATATCCTGAACCCTGTTGCCCCGTCTTTTTTTAAAGCCACATGGTTCCTGATCTTACGTTTCAGGCAGACATCCGTGACCAGACCATGCCCTGTTTCCGGATCAATGCGCGGCATGTTGCCCGCGTCCGGATCGCCGTTGGGGTTGCCGTTCTCGACGTCAAAAAGCAGCACGAATTCATAGCGGTTGGCGATGGCAGACATGGTTAGTTCTCCTTATTCTTCTTGGTGAAAAAGTCTTTGCGCTGATGGTAGTAGCCGATCATGAACAAACCTTGCTCCTCGGACGACATGGTTGTCGGAAAGTCGCTGAAGGCGCTGATGATGTCCTGCATCATGGTCTCGTAATAAAAGGCCATCCCTTTCTTTTCCGGATCTTTGCGCAGCTTGGCCGTGTGATTGGCCGCATTCTTGAGCAGCATGTGGAAGACCTGCCCCGGATTGGCTGACGCAGAGGCCAGATAGCGATCCTTGATGGTTGCGCCGGCTCCGGGAATCGCTTCTTCCTGGGCTTTTTCAAGGACAGCGAAGAGTCTGCCGAGCAGATACGGACGGTCTGTTCTTGCGGGGTCGAGTGACACGGGAACCTCCAACTGTTTGTTTCGCGTAAGAAATGCCTTGATGAGCGCGGCTCGGTAATACGTCACCGCATGTTCGGAACGGATACGGCCAAGCACCGCAGGCAACAGGCTCTGCGGATACTGCGCACCGGTGAGCATGGCCCTGGCCAGACCTCCAGCCAGTACTGGCGAAATGTTCTCGCTCTTGTTCAGCGTCGCGGTCTGACGAAGCAGAAGCCAGAGCGGCGGAAACTCCGGCTCGTTGTCGTATTGGCGGATGATTTCGAGGTCGCGGAAATGCCTGCCGATTTTTTCCAACAGACCACCCACGGTATCAACCTCCCAAAAACGGATGGACAGACGGGCAGCATTGGGAGCCAGAGCCAACAGATAAAAGCGCACAGCTTCATCCAGGTCCGGCACAACATCCACTGCGTGTTTGCCGGACCGGATAGCTTGAAGCAGATCATGGATTTTGGTTGTGGTCTGGTGGTCGGCGGTCGTGTCAGGCGATGACGATTCCGTTGGCGGGTCAAAGATGTCGGCCAGAAAATCTTCCGCAGGGCTGGTGCGCTCGGCCCAAAAGACGATGGTGGCGTCACCGATGGTGATTTTCTGGCGATTTGACGGATTCAGGAGAAAATTCACGGCGGTCACATAGCAAAATGCGGCCTCTTGACTCACTGGGGCATTAATCGACTGCTCTTTTCCGTACGATTCAAAGGCCGATAAATTGAAGGACACTATCGAAGCACCAACGGACTGAGCGCCACGAACCCCTTTTATTGACGGATGAAGCCTGGCAATCGGCTTTGAGCATTCCCCGGTAATCAGACATTGCCCAAGCACCCCCTGTTCTCTTTGACTCAGACATGCTGCCCAGGCCTTGCGCGCAGCCGGACGATCGTGAACAAAGCCGCGTTGGCCCTCGACCCGGAAAACTACATTTGAGCCGAGGACTTCCTCAACATTCGGAAAACCGGAAATATCTTTGTCTCCGTGTTCGAGAAACTTCAAAACGGCTGCGAGACCAAAGTCTGTAGGGTCACAATATGCCTTCATATGCTCGACGAAGGCGGCATGACATTGTTCCGTCCTGTCCTGTTTCCCCTTGTCGTCTTTGCCCAATACATAGTTTGTCGTATCCCAAAGAAAATTGGGTTTGATACCGCTGGCTTTCTTTTCGGCGATCGGGACCAGAATCTTGCGGGGCCGCAGCTTCTTGCCATCCAGTTCCCGCAGATCCTCAATGTCCCGCAAATTTCCATCCCCATCCAGCACCAAAGCAAAAGAGATGTTTTCCATGCTGGTGCCATACGGCGGCATGCCGGAATCCGGGTCCGCACTCATGCGTTCGTAATATCCGTGCAGTGCTTGCAGAATCATGCCCGCACCTCCGCTGACAATCGGGACGGCGGAACGATCACCCCATCCTGCATGACGGCCTTGAAAAAGAGCGGCGTCATGTCGCGTTCGAAATCAATGTCCAATAACATGTAGCCCAGTTCACGTTTCTCACCAAAGTAACAGGACGGCGGCACGTCTCCTTCCAGCAATTCAAAGAATGCCGGAAACTCCCGACAACCCAGACAGGGCTGATGAAAAAACTGTCCGGCCCTGGCCCGACGGTTGAAAATATCCAGGTGCTTGCCGTCGCTGTCTCCTGGCCCGGCTTTGTCCGTCAGTTCGAAATGCGCCTCGATGACGTATTCGACATTGCGTAACAGGGTCGCGGCCCGTTGCTGACGATTGCCCCCGTCATCAACCAAAAAATAGAGCGGCTTCTTGTCGCGCATGGCCGTGACCGGGTTGGGTTTGGGAATCTTTGAACTGACCTCGTTGCGGCGCACATTGTCAAAGACAATGGGACGCAGGACATGGATTCTGTCCACCACCCAGCGAATGGCAGGTTTCCAGTGGATGGCCTCCAGAATGCCCCGAGCGGCTGACGGAGTCATGACGTCATAAGAGACCCGCTCCACCTTCATTTCCGGCCTGGTGAAGCAGGCATAATCGCCCCAGACCCGCAGTTTGATGCCAAATGCCATAGGCTCCTCCTTGATTGGGCTGCGCGAAAATCACGCAGCCCGATAAACCAAGAACATTCAAATCCAAGTTTCAATCCACAGACCTTTTCAAGGGCTGACAACTTCACCTCCTTCAAAATGGAGATAGAACTTTGTCAGCTTCTTTGGCAATATTTTTTTCTTGGAATTGAATGTTAAAAAATCAACTCGTTCGCCCCCCACACCTCCCCCGCATCCACGCAGAGGCCGACATCCTCGCTGTACGCGGCCATATTCCGCAGCACGGGATACGAATCCTGAATCATCTCAACTGCGCCATCGGACCTGAGCTTTGCCAAATCCCGACTTCTGACTGACACGGAGTACCGCTGCAGTTTGCGAAGGACAGGACGCGGAAACTCCGTGAAGCGCAATTGACGGACGAGTTCCTCCGCTTCGGATTGACGCGGGATGATCACCGCGGTTCCCTCATCCTCGATGAAACGAAAATCCCCGGCGATCTCCTTGAACGGAAATAACAACTCACTCCCCACGGAAGCATTCAGACGTTTGACGATCTGTTTCTTGTCCAGCTCTTGCACATCGTAGAGCAATTCGAAGTATCGACGCATGGCAGCGAGCCCTAGAGGATCTTCCGCAGGCAGGCAGCGCAGCGTTTCGCCCACCCGGCTGGCGCAACGCTGCAGCCACGGCATTTTGGGCGGCTTCTCAGGTTCGTACACGACGATCTGGCCCAACCCATCAAGCCGTCCTTCACGATTGCAACGCCCGGCGGCCTGAGCAATGGAGTCAAGGCCCGCCATAGCCCGGTAAACCACGGGAAAATCCACATCCACCCCGGCCTCGATGAGCGAGGTCGAGATGACCCGGCAAGGCAGTTTGTCTTTGAGTCGACGCCTGATATCGTCCAGCACGCGCCGCCGATGTTCGGGGTACATGTTCGTGGAGAGATGAAACGCGCCTTCACGCTCCGACAATAGCTCAAACACCACTCTGGCCTGAACCTTGGTACTGACAATGCACAGTACCTGGTCCAAGGTGTCCAGCCGCTCGGCCAGTTCCACGTCCATCAGTTTGCCAATAAAGCTGACTGCGGTACGCTTCAGGTCTGCATAGAGCTTCGTTGGATCCGTGATGATTTCCCGAACATCCCGCAACCGAGCGCGAATACTCTCGTCGTCCACGGCGGGCTGGGTGGCAGTGCACAGGACAATCGTACATCCGTAATGTTCAACCAGTTCCCGCAAAGCGCAAAGGCATGGCTCAAGATATTCCGTGGGGATGGCCTGAGCTTCGTCGAGGACGATGACGCTGCGGGCTATGTTGTGCAATTTGCGACAGCGTGACGGTTTGTTGCTGAACAGGGATTCGAAGAGCTGCACGTTGGTGGTCACGACCACCGGCGCATCCCAGTTTTCGGCGGCCAAGCCTCGCCATCTGTCATATCCGCGCTCTTCAGGCTCATCCTTGTCCATGTAATTGCAATGATGCTCCAGAATATTTTCTTGCCCGAGCACGGAGCTGAAGACCTGAGCGT
The DNA here is from genome assembly GCA_964651415.1 of uncultured Desulfovibrionaceae bacterium. Classification (GTDB taxonomy): domain Bacteria; phylum Desulfobacterota; class Desulfovibrionia; order Desulfovibrionales; family Desulfomicrobiaceae; genus Desulfomicrobium. The sequence goes on along the minus strand of CAZYZA010000065.1, from coordinate 12,016 downwards.
TCTGCTCGATGATGGATGTGAACGGTATGGCGTAAATTACCCGGCGCAGTCCGTGCGTCACGGCATGATCGAGAGCAAAAGCCATGGACGAGAAAGTCTTGCCCCCGCCAGTGGGCACGGTCAGAGAAAAAAAGCCCGGATCCTGAACAGTCTTGGCCTGACAATCAGCCAAGACGCTTTGACGCAGCTTGTTCACATGAGATGACGCCGCGTCGCGGGCAAGCGTAGCAAGTCGAGCGTTCAATGCATCCCGCAACAATGCCAGATTGGAATATTGATTGCCCGCGCGCACTGCCGCCTTTCCCGGATCGCAGAAGACTTCGGTATCCAAAAAATCGGCATCCGTGAGACAGGAGAAAAGCATGCGAGTGAACAGGGCCAGGCAAAAGCCCGGATCTTGTGGACGTTTTGTGAATGGTAAATTCAAAGCATCCGGACAGACAATGTCGGGAAGAAGAGCGACATCCGGCGGTATTCGTTCATTTTTCAGCCGGTAGTGAAGCTGACCTTCCTGGATTCCACCGTTCGGCAGGCCGCCATGGTGTCCGGCGATAACGTACGACAGGAGTTGCCCAAGTTTACCGCCCTGGTCCTGGCCCAATCTGGCGCCAAAAATGGAGTGATTGACTCGTACGGGTTTGCCTTCAAGGCGCTGCACAAACTCTTGTGTGGCCTTGCCGGCGTCATGCAGCAGCCCGGCAACTTTTCCCCAGTCGCCAGCTCCGAAAACCGAGGCGAACCTTTCCGCCAAATTGGCCACGTTCAGCAGATGCTCCTCCAACTCCTGCCAATCCGACTTGTCCGGATTGCTTGTCGAATGCGCGTAATATTTCACCCCTCCACCCCCATCCCATACACCCCCGCCATCTTCCTCACTTTCTGCATCGCTTCCTCCCTCAGCCACTGCGGATCAAGCACCTCGAAATCCCCGCCCCAGCGCATGGCCCACCACAGCACTTCCCGTGGTTCGCTGACGGTGACCGCGAAGGTCAGGGAGCCGCCCTCGTGTTCCGTGAGGACTTGGCTTGCATGGTGGTATCCCTCGCGGATGTGCGCGGCGGCTGCGGGTGCGAACCGGATGCGCACGGTTTCGGGCTCCCGGTTCGTGGCCACGACGCAAAAGGCGTTTTTTCGGCGTTCCTCGTAGCTGTACCCATGCAAATTTGTGAACACTACCGCTGTAGGCCAAACTTTTTGTATTCGGCAGACCTTGAGGCAGCGCACGGCCCGGCGCTCCCAATGAAAGCAGTCCAGATACAGCGCACCTTCCCGGACAAAGAGCAGATACGGGTCAGCCTCAAAAATTTCCTCGGATGCCGCACTATGCTTACGATAAGCAACCCGCACCTTTTGGCGTGCGGTCACGGCCTGGAAGAGCGGGTCCACGACATGCCGTTTTCCGCCCACGTATCCCGGCAGTTCCGGGCCGCCGAGCAGATCCGCGCAGGCCGAGCCGATGGCCGCGTCGGTCACGGCCAGGAGCTTGGCTGCCGCATTCCTGGCCTGGGCCGCGAGAAAGCTTTCCTGCAGCCCGCCGAGTTGGCTGACGGCGAGGATAATGGCCAGCCGTTCGTCCAGAGTCAGACCCGGCGCGGTCAGGAAGGCGTCCTTGGTGACAACGTGGCGGCGGGCTTTACGATCAAAATGGAATTCCACGCCCAGCTCTTTTAGCATGTCTCGATACCGTCCGTATGCCGTCTTCTGGATGCCGAGGTCATCCCGGATTTCCTGCGGCGACCTGTCCGGCGTGGACTTGACGGCCACGTACAGATGCATGACCCGCAGCAACTTGGCCGATTGCTGATCCCGGTTGCCCATCTTCTGCCTCCTGCGCCTTTATCGCTCAAGCTCGAAAAAGAGGATCGCCCCGGACTGTGGGGGCGATCCCGTGCGCTTTTTTTTGCTCAGTGAGTTGCCTGAAATTCACGGCCAAGGCAAGCCGGGTCGCCGCGCACGGCCGGTTGTACGGTGCAAGACCTCGCCTACCGGCCACGATTATGGACACGTGGCCGGTGTCCCTGGCCAGGAACCGCCATGCACCGGGCGCGAACGGACTGGGTCTACGGTGATCCGGTTCGGCATCACGGCAGAGGAATATGGAAAGGCCTGCCCATCAGCTTCAGCTTCAAGGGACTCATGCACAAAGCGGCGTCCTTGTGAGCCGAAGCGATTGCGGCAGGATAGGAAGAATCTCAGTCCAGATCCGTGAATACCGCAGCATCCTTCATCGTCAGGACAAGTTTGGCCGGACAACCGGACGCAGCGATCGAGGTATCGGTGAAATTGCGGTAGGCTGCCCGCTTTCCTGCGCCGACAAAGAGAAGAATCGCGGCCTGGGCGGTCATCAGCAAGGACAGGGAGGAGGTCATCCTCTGTGGTGGGGGTTTGGGTGAATCGTCCATGACGATAAAACCGTGGTGAGGATCGGTAACGGAGTGATGGTCTGGGAACAGGGCGCCCACGTGGCCGTCCTCGCCGGCGCTCAGCAGAATGACGTCGAACCGGGACCCGAGCCCCTTGAGAAGCTGCTCGTAAGCCCGCGCCCCGCGATCCGCCGTGTTCGGGGCATAGATGAAGGGATGGGCATTTTCGGCTGGAAACCTCCCGCTGTCGACCATGGGCTTGACGAAGTGATCCGACAACAGCCGCCAATTGCTGTCCGGATGTTCCAGGGGGACCAGGCGCTCGTCGAGCATGAGGATGTGCACACGGCTCCAGTCCAGCTGCTCCTCGCGCATAGTTTCAAACACCTTGACCACGCTTCGCCCGCCCGGAACAGCGAGCTGGACACGTTCCTGCGAGGCCAGCAGTTCCCGAATCCGTGCGCAGATGCGCCAGGCGGCCCGCTGCAGGAGGAGCTGCGCGTTCTTTTCGTGAACAAGAGAAAGCATGATGCACCTTCCCCGGTGTTACAAGTATTTCAATTCATGAAGCAGCATCGGGCCACGGTTCTCGAAGTCCGACGCTTGCCGCGACACGCGTGCAGCCGGTTTGCCACGATACGATGCAGATTGAAAAGGATTTCCCCGCACCCGTCACCCGATTCCACCCGGCCCGGTTCAAAAAACGCCGTCAGGTGCCATTGATCAAACACTGCCCGCCGAGATCTCCGGCGATCCCCATGACACGCATTCCGGGCAACTTCCCGTAATATTGAACAACATGTCACAGAATCGTCATGGCTTTGTCATGCAAAGCCATGCGTCCTCGAATAGATGCAAACCGAACGCGGCAGTGGAATCGTCATGGCGCGGCGTTTTTCAGGCAGCATCAACCAGCAAAATGTAACCGGTTACATAGCATGGCAACAATCAGAGACGTGGCGGAGATGGCAGGCGTATCGGTCGCGAGCGTTTCGCGCTTCATCAATGCGCCCGAGACCGTGCGGCGCTCCACCGGAGAACGAATCCAAGCGGCCATGGATCAGTGCGCCTACCGCTTCAATTACGCCGCCAAGGTTCTCTCGACCCAACGCACCAAAACCATCGGGCTGGTCATCCCGACCATCACCAACACCGTCTTCGCGGATTCCACCCGCGGGGTGCAGGATGAAGCCACCCAGCGCGACTATCAGGTCCTCCTGGTCAACGCCGACTATAATCCCCGCATCGAAGGCAAACTGATCCGCCATCTTCTGGAGCGGCAGGTGGATGCGCTGGTGATGACCGTGTCCAATCCGCAGACGATCATCGCGGAAGAATTCCCTTTCATCAATATTCCTTCGGTTTTTCTCTACAGCACGTTGGACGGAGCCGCAGCCTCCAGCGTGGGTATCGACAACGAAAAAGGAGGATACGACGCCACCAGGCATCTCGCGGACCTGGGCCACGAGCGCATCGCCATGCTGGCCGGCAACTTTGCCTCGTCCGACCGCAGCCGCCGGCGCCATGAGGGCTATCTGCGCTGCCTGCAGGACCGGGGGCTCGAAGCCGACCCGTGTCTGGTCGTGGAAACACCGTTCGGACTCGAACACTGCCGCGAAGCCGTGATCCGGCTCATGAGGCTTGACCGACCGCCCACCGCCATCTTCGCCTCCAACGATCTGCTGGCCATCGGAACCATGGGGGAACTGCGTTCCCGCGGGCTATCGGTGCCGGGGGATGTGTCCGTGGTCGGCTTTGACGACGTGACCTTTGCGTCCTTTGTCACCCCAAGACTTACAACCATCCGCCAGCATGTTTACGAAATGGGCAGGCTGGCGGCCAAAATGGTGCTGGACGCCCTGGAAAAGGGCGACAGCGGACCGAACCATCTCGTCCTTGAACATGAACTGGTCGTCAGGGAGTCCACCGCTCAGATTCGCCGAACGTAAGCGGGCTTCGACGAACGCGGACTCATTGTGCCACATCACTTCCCGCCCCTTGGAGAGCATCATGCATCGTCTTGTCTTGCATCTGACCCTGGTCATGGCCGTACTGTGCGGAGCAGGCAACACCCTGGCCGCCGACACAGCCATCTGCTACAATTGCCCGCCCGAATGGGCCGACTGGGCGACCCAACTCAAAACCATCGAACAGGAACTGGGCATCCGCATGCCCCACGACAACAAGAACTCGGGCCAGACCCTGTCCCAGCTCATCGCGGAGAAAGGCAATCCGGTGGCCGATGTCGCCTACTACGGCGTGTCTTTCGGCATCGCGGCCCAGAAGGAAGGCGTTGTCGCCCCTTACAAACCGGCCCATTTCGACGAGATACCCGACGGGCTCAAAGATCCCGACGGACACTGGTTCACCATCCATTCCGGAACCATCGGCTTCTTCGTGAACAAGGACGCCCTGGAAGGAAAGCCCGTCCCCAAATCCTGGCAGGACCTGCTTGATCCGCAGTACAAGGGCATGATCGGCTATCTGGACCCGACCTCCGCCTTTGTCGGCTATGCGTCCGTCACGGCAGTGAACAAGGCCCTGGGCGGGGATCTGGACAACTTCACGCCCGGCATCGAATACATGAAGAAATTGCAGGCAAACAAACCCATCGTCCCCAAGCAGACCTCCTATGCGCGCGTGCTGTCGGGCGAGATCCCGATCCTGCTGGATTACGACTTCAACGCCTACCGGGCCAGGTATAAGGACCAGGCCAATATCGAATTCGTCATCCCGGAGGAAGGCTCCATCATCATTCCCTATGTCATGAGTCTGGTGAAGAACGCGCCGCGCCCCGAACTGGGCAAGAAAGTCCTGGATTTCATCATGAGCGACAAGGGTCAGGCAGTGTGGGCCAACGCCTTTCTCAAACCCGTCCGTCCGTCGGCGCTGAATCCTGACGTGGCGTCCAAATTCCTGCCCGAAACGGAATACGCCCGGGCCACGCCCATCGATTACAACAAGATGGGTGCCGTACAGGACGAGTTCCGCAACCGTTTTCAGGCTGAAGTTCAATAAGACCAATGCCCTGGAGCGGGGCCGCCCCCGCTCCCCCCACGCTTTTCCAAGGATCGACCATGCTGACCAACCGCAAACAGGCCCTGATCATGGGCCTGCCCATGGGAGCCGTATTTCTGGCGTTCTTTCTGCTGCCCATGGCCCGCCTGATTCTGGAGACCGGATCGCAGGGCGGAGTTCAACTCTACCTCGACGCCCTGACCAAACCGCGCTATCTCGCCAGCCTTTTTTCGACCATAACCCTGTCCGTCGTGGTCACGGCCTGCTCCCTGACGCTGTCCGGCGTGGTGGGGGTTTTCCTGGCCCGCAACAGCTTTCCGACCAAGCGCCTGCTCGTGTCCATGCTGACGTTCCCACTGGCCTTTCCCGGCGTGGTCGTCGGCTTCATGGTCATCCTCTGGGCGGGACGACAGGGACTTCTGGGCCAACTGACCACGGCCGTGACGGGCGAAAAGGTCGTGCTGGCCTATTCCATGACCGGTCTTTTTCTGGGCTATCTGTATTTTTCCATCCCCCGCGTGGTGACGGCGGTCATGGCCGCAGCGGAAAAGATCAACCCCGAACTTGAGGAGGCGGCCCGCTCCCTGGGTGCTTCCCCCTGGCGGGTAGTCCGGGACGTCATCATCCCGGCCCTGACTCCGGCCTTCATCTCCACCGGAGCCATTTGCTTCGCAACGTCCATGGGCGCCTTCGGCACGGCCTTTACCCTGGCCACCAACATCGATGTGCTGCCCATCACCATCTATACCGAATTCACCCTCTCGGCCAACATCGGCATGGCCGCCTGCCTGTCCATCATCCTCGGCGCCATGACCTGGGTCGTGCTGTTCTGCGCGCGCATCGTGGCCCGCGAAGATTCCATAGGAGCGGCCGGATGAAGCGACACGGAATTCTGTTCCACGCGCAGCTGGGCATCACCCTGGTTTGCTGCGCCTTTCTCATCGTCCCGGTCTGCCTGTCCGTGCTCACGGGCCTCTCCGCCAACGCCTTTGTCGGCATTTCGAGCGGCCTGACCCTGCGCTGGGTGGGCGAGGTCTGGAACCTGTACCACGACACCATCTGGCGCAGCCTGCTCATCGGCCTGGCTTGTCTGGGGTGCTGCCTGATCATCGGTGTTCCGGCTGCATATTACATGGTGCGGATGAAAAGCCGGTGGACCAAGATGCTCGAAGAGCTGCTGGTGCTGCCCCTGGCCATCCCGGGGCTGGCCATCGCCCTGGGCCTTTTGATCAACTACGGCGGCTTCACCGCTTTCCGCATGAGCTGGTTGTTCATTCTGGCCGGGCATGTCGTCTTTTGCCTGCCCTTCATGATCCGATCCGTGGCCGCGGTCATGGCCATGGTGGACCTTGATTCGCTGGAAGAAGGGGCCGCAAGCCTGGGAGCCGGCTTTGTCCGACGGTTCATGACCGTGGTCGTGCCCAATGTCATGCCCGGCATCGTATCCGGGGCTCTCATGGTCTTCACCCTGTCCATCGGCGAGTTCAATCTGACATGGATGCTGCACACCCCTCTGACCAAAACCCTGCCCGTGGGCCTGGCCGACAGCTATGCTTCCATGCGCCTTGAAATCGGCTCGGCCTACACGATCTATTTTTTCGCCCTGATCATCCCGCTTCTGACCGCCATGCAGTGGGTGGGAGCCAGGTCCCTCAAGAACAAGACAGTGCAAGCACTTGTCGAAGACAACCCGGAGAGGCTTCACATGCCCAACACAAATCCCGGACGCGAATTTCGCGGCGTTCCCGTCAAACTGATCTCCTGCGCCAAGACTTTTGCCGATGGCACTGTCGGACTCAAACCGTTCGACCTGTCCATCGAGGCCGGTCAGACCGTCGTGCTCCTCGGACCCTCGGGCTGCGGCAAGACGACCACGCTGCGCATCATTGCCGGTCTGGAGACTCCTGACCACGGCGGCAGGATTCTTTTCGGCGATGACGACGTCACGCACGTGTCCATCGAAAAACGAAACGTGGGCATGGTGTTCCAGAGCTATGCCCTGTTTCCGAACATGAGCGTGTACCGCAACATCGAGTACGGCCTGCGCGTGCGGGGGGATGTTGCCGGGAAACGGGCGGAGAGGGTCGCAGAGATGCTGGACATGATGCAGATTCGCCATCTGGCGGACCGACGCATCGAACAACTGTCAGGTGGGCAGCGCCAGCGTGTGGCCCTGGCCCGGGCCATTGCCGTGCGGCCACGGGTATTGCTTCTGGACGAACCCCTGACCGCGCTCGACGCCAAGCTGCGCCACAGTCTGCGTGAGGAAATCGACACTCTGCTCAAACGCCTGGGCATCACGGCCGTGTACGTGACTCATGACCAGGGTGAGGCCATGGCCCTGGGCGACGTGGTGGTGGTCATGAACCATGGCGAGGTGGTGCAGCAGGGTTCGCCTCGCGACGTCTACTTTTCGCCCGCGAGCCGGTTCGTGGCCGACTTCATCGGCACCATGAACACGTTGCAGTGCAGGGTGGACCAGGATTTTGTAGTCCTGCCCGGCGGGCACGCCATCGCGAGACACTCGCTGGATGGTGCGGCCCGGGGCCTGCCCCCCTCCCCCGTTCTGCTGTTCCGTCCGGAATCGGCGGAAATATGCGCCAACGGCGACGGGCAGATCACGGCGAAGGTTCTGTCCGCCAGTTTTCTGGGCCACAAGAACCGTCTCCGGGTCGCCTTGCCGGACGGCTCCGTGTGCACCTTGGATGCATCCGGCGGGCAACGCTTTGCCGAAGGAGAGGCCATCACCTTTTCGGTGCGGTCAGAACACCTGCGCCTGCTGCCGGAGGCTGCCCGATGCTGATCGCACAGATTTCCGACTGCCACGTCACCACAAGCGGCATGGCTTACGGCAAGGCCCCATCCAACGCGGCCCTGGCCAATGCGGTCAGCTACCTGAACACGCTTGTTCCCGCGCCGGACATGGTCATTGTTACGGGAGACATCACCGACAACGGCCTGGAGGAAGAGTTCGCCATGGCGGCCGACATTCTGGGACTGCTGCGACCCCCCGTCCTGATTGTTCCCGGCAACCATGACCACCGGGCACAACTGCGGGCCGCGTTCGCCCATCTCGCCTGTCTCCGGTCCGCAGATCCGGATGGTCCTGTGCGCTATGTCGACGACACGCTGCCCATCCGACTGGTGGGCATGGACTCGACCTGTCCGCCCCGACACGGCGGAGGCCTGACCCAGGACGACCTCTGCTGGCTGGACCAGGTGCTGGCTGAAAACAGGCCGACCATGGTTTTCATGCACCATCCCCCTTTTTCCGTGGGCATCGGCAACATGGACGCCGAGGGGTTCATCAATGCCGCAAGCCTGGAAGAAGTCCTGACCCGTCACCCCAACGTGATCCGGCTTTGCCTCGGGCACATGCACCGCCCTGTCCTGCGCACTTTCGGCCGCTGCAGCGCGTGCATCGCACCGTCCACAGGACTGCAGCTCGTCCTGGACCTGACCGCCGACGCTCCGTCCCGGTTCATCCTCGAACCCGGCGGACTGGCCCTGCACTATCTATCGCCGCGCCATGACCCTTCCGGACTGGTCACGCATTTCGGACAGATTCCCGGATGCGGCCACACCTTTCCAGGACCTTTTCCATTTTACGGGGTAACGCGCTGAATTCCAGAAAAATCAACCAGATCAATTCCAACCACTCTCGCCATCTGCCAGGCGATGGTGAACATATCTGTTGGGCATCACGACCCAGGCGCTTCGCTGCTCTGAAATAAACTGACAAGAACTCAAAGAGTTCATGAGGAAAGCCAGCGCGGGGAAGAAAAAAAGGCTTACAGGAGATTTTCCCGTAAGCCTTGCTTTCCCTGGTCGGGGCGAGAGGATTCGAACCTCCGGCCCTCGGTTCCCAACCCGAATAAATCGTTTTTTCTCTATTTCGCCTGTTTTTGATTACTTTCATTATTTTCCCTAGTTAAGCACAAAATACTTTTGATTGACTTTGCGGCTTTTTCCTTGTTTTTCTCCGTCCAGGTGGGGGATACGGTGGGGGAAAGCGACCCTCGGTTTTGCAATTTCTAACCCGAGAATAGCACAATGCCGAAGCAAGTCAGGATCAAAACGAAGTATGCAGGTGTCTTTCTGGTCGATTCAACATCACCGGCCACGGGCCGACCGGACCAGATTATCTACATCCGGTACAAGAAGGCCGGAAAGCTGATCGAGGAAAAAGCGGGCCGAACGTCCATCGACGCCATGACTCCGGCCAAGGCTGCCCAGATCCGGGCGCTTCGCATGGCCGGAAAGTCCGATTCGAATACGGTCAGACGGAACAGGGAGAAGGAGGCCCGCGAAGCCGAAGCCGGACGGTGGACGCTGGTTCGACTTTGGGCCGCCTACAAAGACGCCAAAACCATAAAAGGACTCGCCTCGGATGAAGGCCGGTTTCGGAAGTTCCTGGAGCCCGCTTTCGGCAATCTTGAGCCGAGCGAGATAGATCAGCTTTCCGTTGTGCGGCTCCGGGCCAAGATGCTCAAGACGCTTGCGCCCCAGACTGTCAAGAACACGCTGGAGCTCTTGCGCCGTGTCGTGAATTTTGGCGTCAATGCCCGCCTCTGCGATCCGCTTCCCTTCAAGATCGAATTCCCCAAGACCAACAACGAGAAGACGGAAGACCTTTCCTCCGAGCAGCTGCAGGCGCTGCTGAAAGCCATCGAGGAAGACACGCACCCTGTTGCCGGGCCGATGATGTTGTGTGCCTTGTTTACAGGCATGAGGCGCGGGGAAATGTTCAAGCTGAAATGGTCGGATCTGGACTTTGACCGGGGCTTCATTTCCTTGCGGGATCCGAAAGGCGGCGTGGATCAGACCGTCCCCATGAACTCCATGGCCCGGCAACTGTTTGAATCCTTGCCTGAGGAAAGCGTTTTCGTCTTTCCCGGCCGGGCCGGGGGGCAACGCACATCCATAAAAAAGCAGGTTGACCGGATCAAACGGACGGCCGGACTTCCACACGACTTCCGCCCTTTGCACGGATTGCGGCACGTGTACGCGTCCATGCTGGCCAGCTCCGGCGAGGTGGATATGTACACCCTGCAAAAACTCATGACCCACAAGTCCAGCGCCATGACCCAGCGCTACGCCCATTTACGGGACGAAGCCCTGCAGCGGGCCGGGGACGTGGTGGGCGATATTTTCAAGAGGCTTGGTGCGGCCGGCTCAAAGTAGCTTGCTTGACTTGGTACGCCATTGAATTACACAAAAGGAAGATAATATGGTCACCGTGGTTGAAACATCAGCTTTTTTGAAGGGCGTTAAGCGGGCCGCCATGTCCGAAGATGATCACAGGGAACTTATCAACTATCTGGCCGCCAACCCGAGAGCAGGCGTGATCATGGAAGGCACGGGAGGCGTTCGGAAGGTACGTTTTGCGAGCGAAGGAAGCGGCAAAAGCGGTTCTTACAGGGTGGTTTATTATTTTCATGACGACAACATACCGCTTTTTGCCTTGGCTCTTTTTGCCAAGAATGAAAAAGTGAATCTGACCAAGGCGGAAAGGAACGAGCTGAAAGCCGTGGTGCCCCAAATCGTCAAAGCATACCGGAAGAGGATTTCATGATGAATAGAATTTTAGAAGGCGCTTATGAGGCTTTGGCCATCGCCAAAGGCGAAATGGACCCGAAGGAATACGCGGTACATGTTCCGGAAGATGTTGATGTTCGACAGATCCGGGAAAAACTCGGCATGACCCAGGCCAACTTTGCCCGCATCTTCGGTTTCAAACTGTCTACCCTCAGGAACTGGGAGCAGCGGAAACGCCTGCCTGACGGCCCGGCCCGCGCGTATCTGGTGGTTATCGACCGGGAACCGGAGACTGTACGTCGTGCGTTACGTGGTAACGGGCAATGAACGAGGCCGTTGACGCATGAGCGGCCCCCACGATGTGCAGGAGCAGACACAGGACGCAATCCCGTGGCGGGAAGTCTTGGACGTGTCAAAAGAGGATCTGCCGGCAACCATGCTGCGTGGTGCCCGCTACCGGGAAGACATGACCCAGGTGCAGCTCGCAGAAGCCACAGGCATTCCCCGGCGGCATATCAGCGACATGGAGAATGGCCGGCGGCCGATCGGCAAGCAGGCGGCGCGAAAGTTCGCGGATGTGTTGCGGGTGGATTACCGGGTCTTTTTGTAACGGAGGCGAAATGGAAACCTATCACGTGAGCGCGGCATGGGATGAAGAGGCCAAGGTCTGGACCGGCACAAGCCCGGACGTTCCGGGGCTGTGTATCGAGGCGGACACTTTGGAAGAATTGTGTGACGTGGCGGCAAGCATGGTGCCCGAGCTACTGGAGGCCAACGGCTTGGGCCGGATGGAGCGCATACCCATTGACGTTGTCGCCACCAAACGGACGTACACGGGCACGGCCGCATAGTGGGCAAGCTCTATTCCGATCTGAGAAAGCTGCTTGAAGCTGCAGGCTGTTTTTTTCTGCGACAGGGGAAAGGTAGTCATGAGCTTTGGCACAGTCCGGTCAACAACCGGACGTTTACCGTGCCTTACACGATCAAGTCCCGACACCTGGCCAATGAGATTTTGAAACAGGCCGGACTTGGTACGCGGATCTAACCCATGTTTATCACTTAGACCCGAATTTCTGGCCAATTTTAGCCATATCATG